>NZ_JBVVOS010000058.1:0-14233 GCF_055807515.1 Bradyrhizobium sp. Kon69
CTTCACCAGCTGATTGTCCACGGTGTCCAGGCTCTCGCTGGTTTCCGTCAAAAACTCCCGCAACAGATCATCCATGAGCTACGCCTTACTGACCTGGATCCGGACTCGGCGCCCGAGCCGCGCTTGGCATGAACGGAAGTCCCCGCCTTGGATCGTTAGACATCCCCTTTCACGGTCCCGTTAATTTCATCCTCCGTGCTAATACGGATATTGAAGACAAGTTTGCCGTTCGACCGCATACGACAGCGCTTTTCGGCAAAACCGGCACCACGCCGCAACGGCGAGACGCGTGAGGTGAACGTGCCGATAACAGCGGGACCAGGCGCGCGGGAAAGCCCTGCTCGTGAAGGACGATATGCGCGGCCTTCGCGGAATTGGATCGAGCCGCCTGCAAATCCGGGGCGGTGCCGCCACTTTCGCCTGGTGCTTTGCCGGGATACGCAAGACCCGCATTTGCGGTAAACGAACCGTTACCGGCGTCCACCGCGACCGGTCTCGGCGCTAACCCAGGCGCGCGGCCGAGGCGAGGTCGCCGTGGGGACGGTGCTCCGCCAGGCAATCGGTGATGGCGGCGAGCAGCGCGTGCGGGGTGAACGGCTTGCGCAGACACCGCGCCGCGCCGAGCTCCAGCGCCATCCGGAGGAAATCGGGAGCTGGCGAATTCAGATTTGCGAACGCGTAGCCGGACATCGCAATCAGCGGAACGGCCGGCGCCCGCTCGTGAAAGATCCTGACCGATTCGAACCCGCGCATGTGCGGCATGAAGATATCGATGATCATCAGATCGAACTGCTCGTGTTCGAGCGCGCGAAGTCCGGCTTCTCCTCCTTCGGCGATCGTCACCCGAAAATCGTTGCGCTGGAGATAGACCTCGATGGCCATGCAGACCATCGGATCGTCGTCGACGACGAGAATATGGCGCAGACCTTCTGTCCCCGTTTGAGCTTCCCGATTTGGCGATTCAATAATTGAACCGTGGCGCACGCCATGCTCCTTTGCTCGAGAAATGGACTGTTGAAAACGTGCGTGGCGGAGCGGGGAAGACGATGGACGCGAAATCTGCGGCCACGCGGCGCCAAGGTTCGAAGCAATGTTTGAGGACGGCAGCCACTCGTCCGACCAAAGAGGGTGCACGGATCGACCGGCGTCCGATGGCAGTGCGGATGCAATGCTTCCGCCTCATGAAGGGCCTCTTGCCGCTTTTACCTGCGCAACCCTTGCAGGCTGGCGCGCAGGCTTATGAGCGAATCAGCGTGCCATTCTCATTTCCGCCGCAAATGCACCAGCCGTCTGCCCCCCAACGGGTATACGCGGAGCGACACAACCATTATAATACACTTTGTTGCCGCGCAACTGAATGACGCAGCGGACGCGGCGCAGATCACTTCGAAAATGCGCCGGATCCAACCATGACCGTGACCATCCTCCAAACCGATGCGCCAGGCGACAATCTGGATCTGCTGGGTTCCCGGATCGGTACCGGGGAAATGGTCAGGGAATCTGTCTTGGGGAGGGCGGCGTCGCAGCGGCGATCGCCGCTCGGACATCTTGTCCCAATTGCCAATATATCCCGGCGAGAACATGATGGAACTTGGCCGGCGGCAAGCAGTTTCGCGTGCTGCGGCCCGCTGGTCCGGAAGACGGGAGGCTACTTTGGAAACGATGGTGCGTTCCTCCAACGGTTTCCTGTCCGCGCTGTCGGCAGACGATTACGAATTGATCCGTCCGCACCTGCGTACGGGCGACCTGCCGCATGATGCGGTGCTGGTCGAGACCGGCGAAACGCTCAAGCGCGCCTACTTTCCCCATCGTGGCGTCATCTCGCTGGTGGTGGAGCTCGCCAGGGGCGAGCACGTGCAAGTCGCCATGATCGGCCGCGACAGCCTGCTCGGAACGCTCTCGACCATGGGCGATGCCTGCGCGCTGAACACGGCCATCGTGCTGGTTCCCGGCTCCGCCTCGATGATGGACCTCGACCGGCTGCGCGTCGCGGCCGACCAGAGCGGCACCCTGCGGACATTGCTTACGCGTCACGGGCTGGCGGTCTACGCGCAGGTGCAGCAGACCGCCGGGTGCAACGCCGCCCATCCGGTGGAGGCGCGGCTGTCGCGCTGCCTATTGCATACCCATGACCTCTCCGGCGATTACCGGCTGCTGCTGACGCAGGAGGCGATGGCGCAGATGATCGGCGCTCGGCGGAACAGCGTGTCGCTGGTCGCCAATACCTTGCAGCAGGCGAATTTCATTCACTACAGCCGCGGACACATCCAGATCCTCAACCTGGACGGCCTGCGCCAGACGGCGTGCGAATGCTACGCCACCGTGAAGGCGCAGTATGACCGGCTGCTCGGCCCGCGCTGACTGGTGCTGCGGCGTGGTAAACCGTGCGCTAATTCCGGCCCGCAAACACGGATTGTCCTGCTACCGGAACTGAAATCCGGATGCCGTAGACACGCAACGTGCCGCGCGCGCCTGTACGAGCCGGCGGCAAACGAACCGTGATCAAGGCAGGCCAAACCATGTTCGAAGTCACCGTCGCGCCGGCGCAGACAGCGCTTGATGCCGAGCCCGCGCGCGAGCCGGGCGCGTATCAGGCGCTGGTGCGCGAGATCGGCGAGGACGGCGCTTGCGAAGTGCGCGACGTGTTCTGGAGCGACACCTGCGCGCGCCTGCAATTGCTCCGCACGCTCGCGCTCGCGCAGCATCACGGCAGGATCGCGCGCGAAGCGCATTCGCTGAAGAGCGCGGCCGGGACGTTCGGCTATGTCCGGCTCGCGGCGCTGGCGCTGCGGCTGGAGAAGACCGCGGAGAGGCTCGGCGACGCCGGATTTCACGACCTCCTGGACCTGATGGATGCGGCCTATGCCGCCGGGCGCGCGCAGGAGCCGGAGCGCTGACGCGCTCGCTCGAAAACGCCGTAACCACTCACGCGTGCATGCCCGCCGTACTTCTACGGCTTGGGATTTTCACAGATGGCTAATCATAGGCGGCGATAGTCGCCGGAAACCAGGAGGGTTTCCATGTTCACCTACGAGACCGCGGACCAGAAAGAAGTTCGTCGCTTCCGCATCGCACAGTTCAACGGCCGGATGGCGACGGTGGCCGCTGGCGAGGAGACGGTGACCGGCTTCGTGCGCTCGGTGCTGGAGCAGGAATCGAGCATGCCGCCCCGCTGGACCATCACGATCATTCCCAACGCGCCGAAGGAAGAGCTCAAGCCGCTGCGGCCCTCGTCGCGCACGCGTCCCTTCGCCGAAGATTATTTCTGAGCACGATCGGAGCCTCGGGTCTTTTCGAGAGACGTCTCACGCCTCGCCTTCGTCGCCGGCGGGTGACCCGACGCAAGAGCCTTCAGTCGATCGAATGCAGCAGCGCCGCACGGACGAGATCCGCCGTGTTGCGCGCGCCGAGCTTCCGCATCGCCTCGGCGCGATGGCTCTCGAAGGTGCGCGGGCTGATCTGCATCCGAAGCGCACCCTGCTTGTTCGAATATCCCTCGCTGATCAGCCTCAGCACCTCGCGCTCGCGCTTGGTCAGCCGCTTCTGGCCTGACAGGCCGAGCATTTCGGCGCTCGGCAGGCGCTGCGGCTGTGGTGCGCGCGCGAGCTTCGATTCGGCGTCCTCGGCCCTGGACGCGTTCGGCAGGCCACCCGTGGGAGAACCGGCAAGCTGTTTGACGAGGCCACAAACCCGCTCGGTCTGCACCAGCGCATTCTCCACGACCCGCTGCAAATAGGCACGGTCGCCCGTCACTGGCGCGAGCTGATCGCTGTGATGCTTGATCTCGCCCATGTAGAGCAGGAGCGCCGTGAGGGGACCGTTGAGCTCGCGAGCGATGGCGGCGGCCATTTCGTCGGCGGCCTTGGCGCGGGCGGCGTTCAGACGGACGACATCGAGCTCTTCAGTCGGAGCGGCGTTGCTTTCGTACCATTCCGACGGCCGCGAATCAGTGGCCGTGTCATTCTGTGACCCCATGTCACTCGTTTAGCGGAACCCGACGCGGTCTGTGGTTAACTTTTTGCTCCGTAAGACTACGGTGAATTTGGCAGTTTTATGCTGAAACCCCGGCACAGGCACACTTTATGCCTGAGTAAAAGCGCCCGTCCACATTCTCAGGTTGTCGAATCTGCCCAAATGATGGGCGGACGACCCGAAGCCTTCTTAACGATCCGATCGGCGCCGATTACCTGCGGACCCGGATTTTACGGATATATTAACGGCGGCTTGCTTCTCTATGTCGCAATTGAGAGCGCGCAAATGCCTCCATGCATGGGGCCGGTCGGCCTGCTGGAATCGTTGCGGAAGATTGCGTGCCATGAACGAGATCGACCAGCTATCGAACTTCTTGCAGAAGCTGACGCCGCTGTCGCGCAGCTGCCTGCTCAGCGAGCTCGAACGGCTCGAGCTGTGCGGCATCGACATGCCGGGCTCATCCGACCTCCAGTCCCGGTTGCGCGCCGAATTTCGCAAGGACGGATCGAGCCAGGCGCGCGCCACCAGTCCCTCGCGTCATTTCTTTGCGCCGCTCGAGCTGCTCCTGATCGACGGCGCGCCCGAGCATGCCAATATGGGGCGGATCTCGCGCAACACCCTCACCCCGATCTGGGAGTGGATCTGCCGCGACCTGCTGCCGACCATGGCGCGCGACTACATCAAGGCGATCAGCGACCAGGTCGCGGCCAACAACCAGAAGGAAGTGCAAAAGATCGCATCGACCTTCCAGATCAAGGTCGTCAAGGTTCTCGAGAGCACCCTCGCATCGGCGGAGAGCACCGAGTTCGCACGCGGCAAGCTCGCGCAATATACGGCATCGCGCACCGCCTTCGACGACGTGAAGAAGATGCAGCATGTGCTGCGCGCCGGCGCCGCGCTGCCGAAGTTCAGCGAAAAGCTGCCCGAGAAGATCGCGAAATTCGACGACGGCACGGTCGATCAGATCACGGCACGATTGGACGCCTTCAAGAAGGCCCATCCCGAGGCGCTGCCGTTCGCGCTCACGCTGGTGGCCAAGCGGCTGAAGACGTTCTGGCAATTGGTGCGCCTTGCCACCAAGGCCGCCGCGAGCAAGAGCGCCGCCGATGTCGCCGCCACGCCCTATGCCTGCGTCGTTCACATGGTGCTCGACCAGCTCGACGACAGGCGCCTCGCCTTGCGCATCGCGCTCCGGCACAACCGGGTGCTGATTGCGCGCGACCTGCTCGCCGAGATCTACGACACCGAATATGCGCTCAAGGTGCGGATCGACGGCATCGAGCAGTGTGAGTGGGGCATTCGGCTCCAGCAATTGATGGACGCGATCGCGGCGCTGGTGTCCGCCGAAGTGAGCCGCTTCCCCTCCAATGTCGGCCACATTCTCGGCTCGCGCCGGCTGCGCAGCCACGACACGCTCGGCGGAAAGCTGTCCTATCTGGCCTGGAAGGGACGCGATGTGATCGAGGACGGCGCGGCCGCGTTGCGCAAGCTGATCGGCCAAACCTGATCCCGCGCTAATGCGCGCGTGGCAGGCACAGGAAGCGATCGAGAAATCGCCCTGACAGCACGAACCTGAACCACCAATACATTATTCGCCGCGACGTCATTGCTGCGATCCTCGACAGCCCACCACCGGCTGCCCAGAGCAATAGCGCACGTGCAGCAATCCGCTTGTGATGTGCTTCACATTGGCGCCGGCGCGCACCGACGCATTGTCGCAGAACCGTCACGCGCGAACCGGGAAAAATGCGCGCATTGCGCGCAATTGAGGCGCTGCCTTATTCAATTGGGCGAGGCGCGCACGGCTTCGTCCAATTGCAGGACAGTGCGCGTACATGCAGTCTTACTGCACGTCGCGAAATCTCCCGTGATTGTCGCAACCCTGCGCCCGATGCGCGAGCAGACGTAAAAACATCTCGAACGAGACCAAGACAATTTTAGACATGATGGGTGCTTTAACGTTACCCAGATAATTCGACAATCGACTGAAGCCTTCCATATTTGAAACTGCTCACGTCGCTAACACACCGGCACGGAACGGGAGTGCTTGCGATGAACGACGAAATTGTAGAACTCGCCGAACGAAGGCCGAAGACCTTCGGACGGCGAAAGATGAAGCCGCGCGCCTGCGTGGCCGACGGCAAGCGCCATCTGCGCGCGTTTCTCGCGGAAGTGCTGGAGGATCTCGGCTTCGTCACCACCGAATGCGCCAGCGCCGAGGAGCTGCAGAGCGTGCTGACAAGCGGATTGCCCGACCTGATCCTGCTCGGCATCGCCGCCGACGGCATCGAGCCCGGAAAATTTCTGGAGACGCTGGTGCGCGAGGCCTTCGACGGCAGGGTTCTGACCGTGGGCGCCCGCGAGTCGATCATCGTCAGGGCGGTGCAGCAGGTCGGCGAGGAATACGGCCTCAAGATGCTGCCGCCGCTGACCACGCCCTTTGCCGCGGAGACGCTGCGCGACCGCGTCGCGATGCTGTTGCCCGAGGAGCCGGCGCCGAGCCCCGCCGTGCATATCGGCGAGGCCCTGCACGCCGGCTGGCTCGAGCTCTGGTACCAGCCCAAGATCGACGCGCGCACGCTGATCCGCAATAGCGCCGAGGCGCTGGTGCGGATGCGGCATCCGACTTGGGGCGTGGTGCCGCCCGCCTATTTCATCCCCGAAGAGCACGACCCGAATCTGCGCGACCTCTCCGAATTCGTGATCGAGCGCGCCATGCAGGACTGGCACTATCTGCTGGAGCAGCAGAGCCCGGTCGATCTCGCGATCAACCTGCCGGCGTCATATCTGAAGGAGCCGCAGGCCGTGCGCGATCTCTGCCGCCGCATGCCGACGCATCCGGCGTTCGGTGGGCTGACGATCGAGATCGACAGCGAGGAGGCGATCCGCGACCTCGATCTCCTGGTCGAGGTCGCCCGCGAACTGCGTCTGCACAATATCGGCCTGTCGATCGACAATCTCGGCGCCAACTGGCCGTCGCTGATGGACCTCGGCAAGATTCCCTTCATCAAGCTGAAGGCCGACCGGCACTTCGTCACCGGCAGCGGCACTGATCGCCTCAAGCGCACGGTGTGCCGCCACATCGTCGAGCTTTCCCATGGCTACGGCGTGCGCGCCGTCGCCGAGGGCGTCGAGAGCCGCGCCGACCTGGTCGCCGCCAACGAGCTCGGCTTCGACCTCGTGCAGGGTTTTCTGTTCGGCAAGCCGATGCCGCTGAAGAAGTTTGCGCGGAGCACGCTGACGCGGACGGTGATGGGGTGACAGTGAGGCGGCCTCAGGCAAACCGCCGCGCGAAGAACACGCAGGCGACCACCAGCGCGGTCGCCACGATCATGCTCCAGGCAACCGGTTCGTGCAGAAGCAGACCTGCAAGCGCGAGGCCGAAGAACGGCTGGAGCTGCTGCAACTGGCCGACGCGCGCGATGCCGCCGATCGCGAGCCCGCGGTACCAGAAGATGAAGCCGACGAACATGCTGAAGACCGAGACGTAAGCGAGCCCGATCCAGGCGGGCACACCGACGCCGCTCCATGTGGACGGCCAGGTCCAAATCGCGACCGGCAGCATCAGCGGCAGCGACAGCAGCAGCGCCCAGGATATCACCTGCCAGCCGCCGAGCCGGCGCGACAGCGCGGCGCCTTCGGCATAGCCGAGCCCGCACAGCACGATCGCCGCGACCATCAGGAGATCACCGGTGAGCGATGCGGTGCCGTCGTTGGACAGGGCAAAGCCCGCGACGGTGGCGCTGCCGAGAACAGCGAACAGCCAGAACATCGGCTGCGGCCGTTCGCCGCCGCGCAGCACGCCGAAGATCGCGGTCGACAGCGGCAAGAGCCCGATGAAGACGATCGAATGCGCCGAGGTGATGTGCTGCAGCGCGAGCGCCGTCAGCAAGGGAAAGCCGACCACGACGCCGATGGCGACGATGGCGAGCGAGACGAGATCCTTGCGCTGCGGCCGCGCCTGACGGAGCAGGCCGAGCACGGCCACACCGATCAGCGCCGCGATGACCGCGCGCACCGAGGTCAGGAACAGCGCGGAAAATCCGCCGACCGCCACCCGCGTCGCCGGTAGCGAGCCGCTGAAGATGATGACGCCAAGAAGCCCGTTGCCCCAGCCGCTGCCGGAAGATTGCATACCCGTTTTGCCTTGCCGTTGGTGATCCGAACTGGCGAGGCCAGCCGGGGTGGCGTGACGATTACCTGTAAGCTTTCCAACGCCCAACAACAAAAAGCGCGAAAACAACCCCATGCGCAGTAGCCGGGGGCTGCAAGATCAATGGCTTACGTGGGCGCGGGTCGCTCTAGCCGTCGCGTAATATTGGAGTGCGGCCCTTGCCAGGTACTCCCGGAAGTATCACGGCAGGCGGAGCCTGCCGAAGCCCACCCGCAAGCGGCCACAAAAGGGGGCGTTTAGCAAGTCAATCAGGCGCATGGCACGAAAACGCGGCCTACTGCATCAAAACCAAAGAGTGGCCGAAAGACGAATCCCCCCTTAGCCGCAAATTGCTGGCCGTAAGCGATGGCTGACCGTCTGCACTCGAGCAGGCACTGCTTGTCCGACGCGCGACACTCCGGATGCCTCGTTATCTGAAAGGCTGTCAACCCGAAATAGAAACCATATTGACGTTCACGAAACATAGACTACTATCCAAAGTTGTTTCTGCCTTTTGCCAGTAATTCTTTAGGGCTCCTCTATCCACGGGAGGACTCATCATGCGAGTGCATTTTATCCTCGCCCTGATGCTGAACATTATCTCCGCTGCTGCCTGCGCGGCAGGCATAAGCGAGAATGAATGGAATTCGTTCCGCAAGCTTTATCCCAATCACGTTCAGACCATAGCACTCACCAGAGTGGATCCGTCCGGCCAATGCCTTCTCATTATCAGCGAACCGCCCCCCGATACCCTTCCTAAACGGTCATATCCGGAGTTGTTGAAAGCAATCTTTCACGATCACCTCGGCGACATTGAAATCAAGAAAAAGAGCATCGGCTTCGGCGGATGGGTCGAGGACCTCGTTGTCTCACTCAAGGGTTATAGAGACCAGCAACTGCTCAATGACGACATTGGGTACTTGGCGCAAGTGATGTGGGGCACAACGTACAAAACCCCCATCCTCGATTTATCCAACCTAAAACCTGCGGAGAAATGGTCGGCTCCGCTAAACGTTTCGATCCGCCATACAGAACTCAAGGGCTGGCTAGTCGACGGAACGATGAAGCTGTTGCCCGTGGAATTCACTTCAGCGAACCCAGTAACATTGGCCCAATTGGTCCAACAAAACCGGACGGGCACCTATTTCACAGCCGAGCGAGGCTTCGTCTTGCTCCTGATCCAAAGAACCCGCAACTTCGAGGAATATCGAGCCGATTTCCGGAAATATGCACTCGACTCCGATCTCCTCGTTGGGGCCATCCGCATTGGAGAAACTCATCTCGCCTTCATCGGTAGAGAAAGGGAGACCTCGCTTCAAGCGATGCCGCCGCTACGCTTCGAGACCGCCCATTTGCTCGCGACCAGTCATCAGGCGGAGCTTGCACAGAGCTACGAACGCAATCAGCTCTTCGCAGGCCGTCTGGAAAAGGGAGAATACACGGGTAGCGATTGGGCGCCCATTTATCTCTCACCGGAGCTAATCAATACGGAATTGGGTAGTACTTTGAACCTGACCGACCAGATGCTGAAATCGTGGTCGATGGCAGGCGGCGTTCAGTACCATGGCTTCGACTATCCAGTTCCGGGCTCGTATCCCTTCGACGGGAAGCCGATCATGCAACAGGTCCGAGCGCGCGAACCGAAAATCGAGGAGACCTTATTCAACTGGAATACTACCGGCGCTTACTCGTTAATGATCCACCCGATGAACGATGGAACGGCTTGGCAAACACTCACCTCTCTGAATTCCGGTTCGCTTCCGGTCATATACAAGGATGAGGGCCAGCCGGCATATGACTCCGTATTCGGACCATTCGAAGACACTGGATATCAATATTTTCGAAGCCTTCGCGACCCGTTGCTCGCACGCGTGACTTCCTACCAGGTTATTTTTCAAGGCACCCGCGATCATCCTCTACCGACGGCCTTGCCCATCAACAAGGCCGTGGCAGCGAACATCGAACCAGTGCGCGCGAGAATCGAAAAATTGCTTGAAGGGTTCCTCAAACTCGCCACCATGGACAAGGACACGCTTGCAAAAAGCTGCACGATTGCTGTCATTGCCGGCGAATTCCGCAGCATCGACGCATGCAAGCAAGCAGTAGCGCGTGGAGTGTTGACGGCGAACGTCTATCGGCGCGGCTCACCTACATTCCGCAAAGCTCTAACCGACTTCCTTCTCGACCGAAATCTCGGACAAAGAGTCGGCAGCATCGATGTCGACCTTGCCAGCCGCGCCCTCATTGATTTCGGCTTCGGAAAAACAAGCGGTTTACCTCCCGAACTGGATGAGCCCGCCGCCTTACTGGCCTCACGTTTTTTTGCTCAAAGCGTTCAAATGCTTGGCGAAGTCGACGAAGACGACCGCCGCGATGTGTTTGCGATCTATAGCATGGATCAGCCCGAAGATCCGGCTTCTTATATTCAAACCGCCCGTGTGGTCCTGTCGTCGAATCTGCAGGGAGGAGTTGGTGGGCATAATCTAAGTGGAAAGACCGCGATCATCGAGACCGATAGTGCAGTTGCGCGTGGTAGTTCAAAGTTGCTGAGCCGAGGAAACGATGATGTTATCGTTCTAAACCCCGCCGATGCGGACAAGGCCGCAGTAGTTGCGCGCGACGTTCAGAAGCAAGCGGTGAGCGGCACGGGTCGCGACGCCATTCAGGCTCAACTTCAAAAGACGCTCGCCGAGAAATTTCCTCCGCGCAGCGTGGTTGCCGCGCTGAACCTCAATAGCACTCCCTCCGGGGGGCGTGGATTGGCCATTCTTAGTGATGGCCAATTACAGCCGATAGGGCGGGTCGGCCTTTATCCGGATAATGCCGCCGGAGCGCTGAGAGCCGATGCCGTTACTTTCGCCAAACAGCTCAATCTATCTGTGATTGTCGTGAAGGGCGGAAACGGCTTTGTCGTGATCTGCGTATTTTGCGGCAGTTCCGGTCAGGAAATGCGAGCACTCAGTCAATCATCTTTGCGTGAGAGCGTCGCCATGGCAATGAAACAGGCTCCGGCGGGCACGGAATACCGTATCTATTTTCGGGATTTTGCCGCAGATCAGGTTGAGGCGTTTCAGCGGACAATGGCATTTGCTGATGGACCGCCTCTGCCGCCACCGCCGCCAAGCTCAACAAGTGTCGCCGGCGCTGCAAGCGAGCCTCCCTGGCGCCGCGGGACCGGCGGAACAGGAAACTCAAATGGCACCGGGAAGAACGGTCCTTCCAACGGCAGCCGCTTGCTGATTTTCAAGCGCAACGTCCAGAATGCTCACCAGGTTCGAATTCGGGCGCGAGACGGCGATTCTTTCAGAGTCCCGGAGCAAGCAGAAGTTCAGGTGGCGTATCTGCATCTGGATCTAGCTGTGAACTGGCGAGGCGCCACGATCAAATCTGTAGCCACTACCCGCTCGGACGCGTCGATGAGCTTTGAATTGGTAGTTCCGCGGGAAGTTGCGGCAGCCCCATCTGCCAGTATGACCGGCCGTCTCGACATAGAATGGTCGGCTGCTGCCAATCCAACCGATCGCAAGGCCGTCGCTGCGGCAACCCACGTGACAGACCTTAGCGGCTCGTTCCGCGAGGGTGTCGAGCAGTTGATCGATCGATTGCGAGCGCTCAAGTTCAACGGCAACAAGATCAAGGATGTACAATTCTTTTTCCAAACAACGACGTTCGACGCTGTCATAACGGAAGATTTGACCTCTTGGGCAGGTCGAAAGCGAGGCTGAATTGAGCATCGCAGGGGCTACATCCCCGCTAGAATGCCTTCTTTTGCTCGCTGTTCCGTTGACGGCAGCAGAAGTCAAAGCCGACCTGCGTTCGCCTGACCATCACGACTATGCACGGTCAATCGAAGGCGCCGACTTTCTTCTGCCGGAGGCTCTCTTTGAGGCGCACTTTCGTCCAGTGGCGGAAGCCTGGCAAATCTGTCGGCACCGGTTGGAGCGCCTGGGCGTGAGAATCATCGAAACCGCCTCGTCGAGGGAAGTTCGACGGGTTCTCCGTGAAGAGTTTCGTACGATTACCATTTTTGGACATTGGAAAGGACATCGGGTGCTGGCTGGAGACATCATTGATCCAGTAGCAGTCGCGAATCGGCTGCTGGGCAGCACCGATGAGATCGCGGAATTGATCCGCCGGACCACGGATTTATCCGGGGTAGAATGCATAGCAGCACAGTCCAGCGAGCCGGTCGGCGCGTGCGCGGCACTCGCCGAAAAACTGACGACGGCCATCGAGGCAGAACAGGCACTATTTGATCTGGACTTTCAGGGAAGTGATTGTATTGGCCTGATGCGCCAAGAGTTGAGCGAACTCAATCGACAGGCAATCGACAACTGGTTCGCCGAAACGATGATCAGCGGAAACCGGCTAGAGTTGCGGAACGGATTATTCTCGCCCAAGCAGGTAGCCGAATTGGGATTCTCCGAGTTTGTTGGTTGCGTCCATCTTGGGAATTGTCATTCGACCATTTTGCAGCGGACACTGGCTTCTCCATCGTGTCGCGTTTTGGGAAACGAAGAGATCCTACTCCCGCTCACGTTCTTCGAGGTTTACAGCACAGTCGTTGCCCTGCTTGGTCCAGGGCGGCCCAGCTACCCTGAAGTGTGGCTTGATGTGATGGAAGGCCTGCGGGGAGCGGAGCCTGAACGCGCTCAGCTTTCCTGGAAGCAATCCTTCATCAAGCGTCTACCCAGTTTTCTAAGAAGGTGATCTCAAATGGGCGAGCCGAACACGCTACGCGAAGTGCTGCAGCAGTTTGACAGCGTGACCGCGCCTGCCGGCTCCACGAAATCTGCGATCGATCGGCAAGCACTCAAGGAACGGCTCGATATTGTCGAGCGACGATGTCAGCAGCAATACATCATCTGGCTGAGCATTCTCGCGATCGCGTTTATCTTTGCGGTCATCGTGGTCTGGCTCCTTCTGAACAATCCAAAACATGCAGTGGCGGTCATCGGAGCGACAGGCTTGACCGTCGGGGCCATTCTCCCAAAGCTCAGGCAAGTTGAGCGTGAAATCTCGCGCGTTCGACTGTTCATTGCGCTTGTTGGCAGCGTCAGCGACGCTCAACTGACTCCCATGATGAAGGCATTGGTCAACAAACTTTAATTGTGGCACACTCTGTACGCGGAGGTCTCGATCGCGACCTGGTGCGCGTCGTTCTCGAACCCGGCGTCGCGGCCGACCGAACTGAGACTTCCGTGCAGGCCGCGATGCGCGACGCGATAGACACAGACGCCCCTCATCGTCTCGCCATACGACAGCCGAATGCAGCCAAGACATGCTGGCCCGAGAGGTCAAAGGTGATCGGCCCGCGGTCAGGGTCATGACCAAGGAAACCGGCCGTAGCGCCGCATCGGTCGGTTCCGCGATCATGCCGGACGTCCGCTCTGCGCAACGAACGGCGGTCGGTTCTACATCCCTTAAGCAATCGGTGGTCAGAGCTTTAAGGCCTTCATAGGCGACCAAATCATGGCGACTCAACCATGCTCGGTGCCGCACAGTCTTTTTCCGTCCAAGCGATAAATGCCTGGTTCTGAGGACTTAGTTGCCAAGAATTGGCGGAGAGGGAGGGACTCTGCGCCCATTACTTCCCGTACCCCAATTTTGCAGGCGTTTCGCGCAAGGAACGACGCCGCTGGTACGAACACTGGTACAATGGGTGGTACTTCGGCGAAACGCAAGCCCCTCTCCGCTCCGGCCTTGACCGGCACCCACTTGGCCGCGAACGCACCTTGCCGCGCAGGTCGCCGGGATCGGCGGCGACCGGCCGGCGGACCGATGGGGGTCGGCGCCCTTGGTGCCCGCGGCGGCCGGCACGCCGGCGCCGCCATGCCGGGCCATCTGCCCATCCGGCGCCGCTCGCCGGGTTCGCTTGTTAGCTTGATGACTCGATGGCTTGTTGGCTTGTTGGCTTGCTAGGTCGAACGCCTGCTTAGTTGCTAGCTTGCTAATTGATTGTCTTGCGTACTTGCTAGTTTGTTCACTTGCTGGCTTGTCAGCTTGATCGACTGCTAGCTTGCACGTCTGTTGACGTTGCCCCCAGCTCTTATCCAGTAGAACTTAGAGTCTGGCGGTTGGCATCATGCACAGTTTGAGCAACCGGCC
>NZ_JBVVOS010000059.1:0-13951 GCF_055807515.1 Bradyrhizobium sp. Kon69
CCGAAGCCGCCCGACATGATCATCATGCCGTCTTTCAGAACGCCCTCGAGAGCCGACTTGGCGTCGGGATAGACCTTGTTCATAGTGACTCACCTATTCGAGACAAATTGAAGACCCTACATAGCTGCCAATGGGTCCAGGAGAACCTGCTCAGCCCTTCAGCAAACACATCATGGCGATCGTGGCAAAACACGTCGCCGGGACCCACGCGGGTAGAGGCTTGCTAGATCACAATCAAGCGGCCACTCGATTTCTGCCATTTTTGGTTACTCGTTTGCTTGGCCACTGCAGGCCTTGAAGCTGGCCCTTTGGGACCCGGCGCTCTATTGTCAGAAACTGAGAATTCCGCACGTCTATCTCGAGCGACGGTGCAGCAGTTCAATACTCTTCGACACGAAGACGAAGGACACGATCAGCATCGTCGCGGCTGCCCTGATAGCCGGACTGATCTGATCGCGCGCCACCAAGGACAATAGGTACTTCCGCCTGAGCGCTATTTTGCGAGCCAAGCGCTGAAGCGCTGGTGCAAATCGGAATGATCAGCCCAAAAACCGAAATCGAGAGGTAGTGCATTCCTCATACGATTATCATTGGGAAGATTGGGCAGAACCTTCGTATCGATCATCGCGTACGCGTCCCGATTGCCTGGTGGGTAAGCCAATTGCAGTGCAACGCTGGCCTGAACGCGTGGAGAAACAGCAAAACCAATAAATTTGTACGCATCATCAAGCCGCGGACTGCCTTTGGGAATTACCCAGTAGCCCCCCCCAATCGTCGCGCCATCCCAAACGGCCTCGAAGTTCTTGCCTGAATTCTTTACCGCGTCGAAAACCCTGGTACTCCATGCCGCCGTCATCACGACCTGATTGTCAGCAAGAAGCTGCATCGGCTGGGCACCAGCGGTCCACCAAATGACGTCGTTCTTAATGGCATCGAGCTTTCTGAACGCGCGATCAACGCCGGACGGCGTGCCTAGCACTGTATAGACATCCTTAAGGGGAACACCGTCCGCGATCAATGCCCACTCCAAATTACCTCTTGCGTTCTTCCATAGCCCTCTCTTGCCGGGAAATTTCTTGACGTCAAACAGATCGGCAACTGTCTTGGGACCATTCGGCAACCGATCCTTGTCATAAGCTACGACGGTAGGAGCAATTCCCGAGGCCACCCCGCAGTCATACTTGTCGCCATTAAAGATTTTTACGCGGTCTAGGCCCAACTTTTTCCAGTCAATCACTTCGATGCTACCCTCGGCGCACATTTGAAGGGCTGCGTCTCCGCCGACATCGACCACGTCCCAACTCACACTTTTGGAATCGACCATTGCGCGGATCTTCGCGTATTCGCCGCTGTACGTCTCGGAGACAACCTTGACACCTGTCGCCTGGCTAAATGGTTGAAACATGACCTGACGGAAGACCTTCTCAGATGGCCCTCCCCAACCAACCACCGTTATCGTCTCCGCAAGTGCAGATCGGGAGAGCCCAAGGGCACCTGCAGCCAATCCAACGACTGTCAAGACCCGACCGATGTTCAATACATATCTCATCATTTTCATTTTCTCCTCAGTGTTTTTGTGCAATCCCGAATGAACCGGCTTTTATCGCCCGATGGCATCTACATTAAGCGCTGCCGCGTGCGCGCTGCCAGCCTCATGAACATCCAACCATGCATGTTGCGTTCTTTGAAACTCCTCTCCCATGCAGCCGGTTGTTCTCGCCGATGAAGGGGGAGCCGAAGGCGCTCTGTGGCTGCAAGTAGACATCAATTGGGTTATCTCGAGATGCATTTACTTACGTAATAGGCCTATCCAACGCGCCGAGCAGCCCGTCCATCAGCACGAGCTTGGGTTCGAAAACGAAGGATGGGCAGCGCGACGCGCTGTGTTGCTGGCCGCCTGCCTGGCATTGCATACCCCTGTCCCGTCGTGGAGCTACCCGTTACAGCGCCGCCGCCGATTGGCAGACCCTTAGGTTCTTTCTTGAATTGGGGCCTCTTGGACGCGCAGCCGAGATTCCAAGGATAAACCTGCAATAAAGCGTCTTCGGTTGACCAAGGTGACGTGATCCTTCCCTATCAGCCTGTAACACTGCGACTTTCCGGACCGCAAACCGTTCGTTGAGACAGGATTATCAGGCTGCCGCCGCTGAATTTGATCAATGATCCGCATTCGCTTGCGGAAATCCTGCACAGACTAGCTAACGCCACCATCAATCGGCGCTCTCTGCAAG
The DNA here is from genome assembly GCF_055807515.1 of Bradyrhizobium sp. Kon69. Classification (NCBI taxonomy): domain Bacteria; kingdom Pseudomonadati; phylum Pseudomonadota; class Alphaproteobacteria; order Hyphomicrobiales; family Nitrobacteraceae; genus Bradyrhizobium; species Bradyrhizobium sp. Kon69. The sequence continues at coordinate 2,232 of NZ_JBVVOS010000059.1, forward strand.
CGCCGTGGCGCTTCCGTCGATTTCCTCCTGCTCTTTACGCCGCTGCTGCAAACATGGCATTGGCCATCGTAATTTGGCTAAGCGCGGTGCGGAAGTCGTCTCATCGACGATGTTCCATTGCTTCCAGGGCTATGCGCTGAGATCGAGAAGAGAGTCCGCCGCCTTAAGGGTTCTCACTCGGGTCGTGGCACGTGATCGAGTTTCATAACGGTGCAAGGATCTGTCTCGGGCGATCGATGAACGCGGCCAGCGACCGACCTCATGGCATGATCGGAAAGCGGCTTAAGTGCGCTAGTAATTAAGGAGCCCTGGGGCGCAACGTCGCATTGAGGAAGAGATTTTTGATTTTAGATAACGTTTAGAAAGCGGCGACGCGTCAGAGCCCGAGCCGCCGATGTTACGACGTCGACGCGCTCAATGAATACGGAAGCTATATACTCATCGCGTGGATCGGCCTCTTAATTCTGTGTAGCGGCGCGGCTTGTAAGCGTCTTTAGCGAGATTGATGCAGTCTTGCTCGCCTTTGCATCTCGAGCGGAGAGCGGCTTTGAAGCAGGGTGCCGAGATCAGATCTTTTCGTCAGGTTTCGTCGGACCAGGGGCACTCCAGACTAGTATAGCTTTGTCGGCACGCCATCGCTCAGGCTGCTCCGCGCTGCCTCAAGTGACCCGTCCAATCGGCTTCAGGAGAACAGCAGAAGTCGCACCCAGCAACGTTCAGCATTTCGTCGGCACATGAGGTAGGTCTCAATCTTTTCTATCAGGACCCGCTATTCTCGCGCAGGACCTGCTCCCAATGCGTGTCGTCTCGGCGGGCTCCTCCGCAATAGCGGTGAAGTCGGAGAGTCCGAGGGTTGAGCGTACATATGCTCTTGGTATCAGCTGCCGGACGGCGAGGTGCACCAAAACGATCTTTTCTGCCGGAACACTGCACGCACGCGCCAGAAGTTGGCGATATTATTCACTAGACCAAGTTAGCGTGCCTTGAGCTACAAGACGACCGGCCTGACGAAGTGCAGCGAGACTTTGAATGTGAAAAGACTGCAGGTTATCCGATGTAAAGCGAGAGCGGCCTTGCCCATCAGAAGTGACTAGCCAGCGCGCTTGCATGATTATCGCAATGACACGTGCCTATAGTTCGCCGCTGGATGCCAGCAGCGTATCTTCGCGTAGTAGATCAGCATTCCTATGGGTTCCCGATGAGCTGAAGCGACATGCGCATCAGATTGTCGGCAAGTGCAAATATCGCAAGCCCGCGAGAGCCAAGCGAAAGAAAATAGAAAGGGCTTCACAACGTGAACGATCTTGAGATGTTCCGCCAGAAGACGTTTGCTTGGCTTGAGACGAACTGCCCGCCGGAGATGCGACAGCCGATTAGCTCCGGCGATGACTTCGTCGTAGGTGGCCGTCGCGCCGTCTACAAGCAGCCGGCCCAAAAGGTCTGGTTGGACCGCATGGTCGAGAAAGGCTGGACGGCACCTGACTGGCCCCAGCAATACGGAGGCGGCGGGCTTTCCCCTGCGGAAGCCAAGATTCTTCAAGAGGAGATGGGCCGCCTCGGTTGCCGGACTCCGCTGAGTTCGTTCGGCCTCTACACGCTGGGCCCGGCGCTGCTCAAGTACGGTACGGAGGAGCAGAAGCGGGAGCATTTGCCGAAATTGGTCCGTGGCGAAATATTTTGGTGCCAAGGCTATTCCGAGCCGGGAGCGGGCTCCGACCTCGCCTCGCTGGCCACCCGGGCGGAGGACAAGGGCGACCACTTCCTTGTGAACGGCCAGAAAATCTGGACGAGCGACGCCGACAAAGCCGATTGGATCTTCTGCCTGGTCCGCACGGACACCTCCACCAAGCACAACGGAATCTCCTTTCTTCTGATCAATATGGAGTCTCGGGGGGTCTCCACAAAGCCGATCAAGCTCATCTCTGGCTCCTCGCCTTTCTGCGAGACATTTTTCGGAAATGTAAAGGTACCGAAGGAGAACTTAGTCGGTGAGTTAAATAAAGGGTGGGAAATCGCTAAATACTTGCTGGGCCACGAACGCGAGAACCTGTCTAGCATTGGCACGGAGGGTGGGCGACTTTCGCTCGGCGAGTTGGCCAAGCGCACCATTGGTGTCGAACCGGACGGTCGCCTGGACGATCCAGTTTTACGAGCTCGCATTGCGCTGTTTGATATCCGTGCCCAGGCGTTCGAAGCCATGTCTGAGTGTTCCATCGACGAGCTAAAGCACGGGCAAGCGCATCCTGCGCTGCCCTCTGTGATCAAATATTTCGGGACAGAGCTGAACAAGCAGCGTCAGGAGCTGGTCATGGCGGCCTGCGGGTCGGATGCGCTGGAGTGGGAAAGCGAACGATCTCGTGGCGGGGCTAACGCGCGTGCTTGGCTTCGGTCCAAGGCCAATTCCATCGAAGGTGGCACGTCCGAGGTGCAGCTCAACATCATCGCCAAGCGCATCCTCGAGCTACCGGGAGCCTGACACGATGCCCCTCTTCCATACCGAAGATCAAACGATGCTGGCCGACACAGTGCGGCATTTCCTTGCCAAGGAAGCCCCGGTCCGCCACATGCGCGCGCTGCGGGACGCCGACGACAGAACGGGCTTCTCGCGCGAGCTTTGGAAGCGGTTCGCTGAGCTCGGCCTGAATGGCGTCCTTATAGAGGAGGCCGACGGCGGCCTAGGGTTGGGCCACGTCGAGGCAGGCATCGTACTCGGGGAGATTGGCCGCAATCTGACGCCATCGCCGTTCCTCGCGACTGCGGTAGGTGCGGTCATGACACTGAGAGGCGGCTCGGCGGCCCAGCGCCAAGCTTGGCTTCCGCGGATATTGACCGGAGAGGCGGTTGGCGCGCTTGCTATCGACGAGGGCGTGCGCCATCGGCCCGATCGAATCGGGCTGCAGGCCGAACGGATTGGCAAAGGATTCCGCCTGATGGGTGAGAAGCGTTTCGTGACCTGCGGTCACGCTGCCGACTTTTTGATCGTCCCGGCCCGGACTGCGGGCTCCGACGGCGAGGAGCTGGGCCTGACGCTTTTCCTGATCGAGAGGAACACCGCGGATCTCAGGATCGAGACGGAGCGGCTGACCGACTCCAGCCTCGTCGCGCGCCTGAGGTTCGATGGCGTGGAAGCGTTCGCAGACGCAGTCATAGGCGAGCTCGATAATGGGTTCGGCGGCCTGAAGCAGACGCTCAGCGCGTTGCGCGCCGGCACCTCTGCTGAGATGATGGGCGTCGGCTCTGGCGCGTTCGCCATGACACTAGATTACCTCAAGCAGCGCAAGCAGTTCGGTCGCCTGATTGGCTCGTTCCAAGCACTACAGCATCGCGCCGCCCATGTTCACACTGAGATGGAGGTGGCTCGTGCTTCCATCCTCAAGGCCCAGCAGCTGCTCGACTGTGATGATACGGGTGCCGAACAGGCAGTCATGGTAGCCAAGGCCATGACCGGTATGGCCAGCGCGCTCGCGGTCAAAGAAGGGATTCAGATGCATGGCGGAATTGGGATGACTGACGAGTATGACATCGGCTTCTACATGAAGCGACAGCGAGTGCTCGCCGAATTGTTTGGCGATGTCGACTACCATTCGAACCGCTTAGCGCAGCTTGCGGGGTATTAGGGGCAACAGATAATGAGGGCGCATCCTCATGTACTACGCGGACCAGGTCGGCTGTCGCAAACGGTGACGCTGGCGTCCCAGTCGGCCGCCTCGGAAAAGCTACTCACTTAAGTGATACTCGCGCAACTCTTAGTATCGCAATTCCTCTCAACTATCCGGCGGCGCGTGAGCTTGTCGTAGCGGAAGCAGAAGTGGCTACTAAGCCTGGAGTCGCTTGTGTTGGACGCTACGTCGGCATGACGCCGCTCAAGGCCTAGTTACCTGCCCGTCTGAACATCGTCGACCCGCACGCAGATGCCGGTCACAAAATCCGATGACGGCGAAACCAGGAATAATAAGGTGCAGCTGCGCCGGATCACCGATGCGCGGACGCGGAAATCCCTTCATGATGTCGCCCGTGCGCTGTAGCATGCCGCTCATCATCTCGGATGAAAACGATCCCGGTGCGATCGCGTTCACATTGATATTGAACTTCGCCCATTCGACCGCAAGCGCCTCGGTCATGCGTACCACTGCGGACTTGCTGACTGAATAGAGCGCGGGGCCATTTCCTGCGTAGGAGCAAGCCGCCGACGATGCGAGGTTGACGATGGGTCCAGGAAGTTTTGCCTTAATCAGTCGGCGTGCGACTCGCATGACAGTACAAACGGCGCTGTGCATTCGTATCCAGCACGCGGTCGATCAGGTCTATCGACATCTTTGTAGCGTGTTGCGCGTCCGGGATGCCCGCATTGCGTCACCAGGATTGTCACCGGACCGAGCTGCCGCTCTCCATCCCCCACAACCTTTCTCAGCTGATCAGCATCCGTCACGTCGAGCTGCAGCGGTACGGCATTGCCCCCAGTGAGATGAATTAGTTGGCGGCACAACGACTATGCTAGGCGCCTGCTTAGAACCATCGAGGTGGTGATCGCCGCAATTCCGGAAAGCAAACGATATTCCTTTCCAGGCGAGTCGCCCTGGTGAGGTTATCGGCGCGGACACTCCGCACGATTCCTTCGAAGAAGCACGCCGTCAATCTCAGTACGTCAGAAGATCTCAAACGGGCCGGCTACGGCCATCCCGCCGCCGACGCAAATGCTGACGACAACCTGGTACATCAGATGCGCGGTGTGCGGGCTCCCGTCATACCATAGGGACGCCCGACGGAGATGGAGTTGGCCGAGATGTTCAGCCTCTCATTCGGCTTTCCTAGCTTATCGCGGCACAATAATACAGTACTTGGCTCGGGAATGCTTCATTCAGGTCCAGAGGCCGATGTCGCCCAGTTTCTCCGGCGCGAAGAAGCCGCGAAAGTTTCTCGCGGTGGCGCGCAGCGCCACCTTCGGCTCTCATTTCGGATTATGAGGATGATGCGTACGTTCGGGCTCATGGAGCCGTTCCGTGTGATCCATAGACTTGACCAGCTGATCGACTTTATGTGAGCCCGGCCTCCGAAACGCTCAGCGGATCGAAGGCTCCGAGCTGATGCAGCCCATTGTGAGGGCAACAGCCGGGACCGACAGGTGACATTCGGTCTCGCCTTGTCAAAAGCGTTTCGATGCTCGACGTATCCTTTCCAATTACTCCAAGGCTGCTCCTCCGCTAAACGCGCTTGCGCAGTGACTGCTCCCACCTCGCGAGTGTCTCGCCAGCGCCATAATCCACGGAGCGCAAGCCATGCAATACCCTGATAATGCCCTCATCGAGTTTCTCGTGGTACTCAGCTATAGTCATCCCCTCATCCGATTCTCGCGCAAGTTGCTGCTGCGACATCTTGTTCAGAAACGCGTCAGTATACTCTGGCGCCTCGCTCTCCCTGGAGGGCCGCTTTTCTTTGCTGTCTGTGCGCCATCCGGCCCACTTCTGCATGAACGCACGCATGTTGGTCTCACCGCTGCCCACATAGTACGTTAGGATTTGGCCCAACATGGGCAGGCGAAGCGCGAACGAATACCGGATGGCATCGTCAATCTCCTGAACAGTAGCGATGTCATCCTGCACGAGCCACTGCGCCTCACGCCAAATAACGTCCTGCAACCTGTTCGCAATGAAGCTGGCAATCTCTTTGCGTACGACCAGTGGATGCATTCCTACTGCGCGATAAATCTCGGCCGCTCGCGTAATCGCCTCGGCGGTAGTTCGCGCGCCACCGCAAAGTTCGACCAAGGGCAACAGATAAACTGGCTGAAACGGGTGCGCAACCAGCAATCGTTCCGGGCGAGGCATCTTCGCCTGGAGCAAAGTGGGCCGGATTTGTGAGGTCGAAGAGCAAATGGGGATGTCTGGGGGCGCCGCCCGGCAGGCGTCCGAGAGCACCTGCTGTTTGAGCTCCAGACGCTCCGGGACATTCTCCTGAACGAGCTCGACCCCGCGCACGGCATCGGCAACGGAATCTACGAGAGTCAGCGCCCCTTCACCTGGCAACGACACCTGCGTCAATTGTTGAAATGCGCGGCGCGCTCTCTCAAGGCGCTCTTGCACACGCTCGACCGCACCCGGCTCGGGATCGTACAGACGCACGTCTACTCCGTTGAGCATGAACCGTGCGGCCCACCCGCCGCCGATGACGCCGCCCCCCAGCAACCCGACTGTGCGTGGCAGCCTTTCAGACCTGGTCGCAGCACTCTTAGACATGGAGTTCGCCTTTCAGATGTCGAAATTGATCTTTTTAAACTGGACCGCGTTTCATCACTCCGGTAGATTTCCCTGGGTCCTTCCGGGCTTCTTAGTTCATCGGATTTGCACCGCCGCGGCTCCACATCATCTAGATCGCCGACCGACGATCTCCTTTTGGGGGCACCGACACAGGCGGACTATTCTTCACCTCAATCCATGGAACCATGACCTCAGAAATGGTGTTAGCTTCCGATTTGGCGTAACCGCACAACACGATTACAGTTCTAGCTGTATCGGATCGCGGGTTTTGAATTCGATCAATATTGAACCTTGTGAAGCAGATATTCTGCGCCTCCTGATCAAAATCGAGGCCTTCCTCTCGTCAATTCTGACGAGGCACGTGTTACGACACGAAAGCAGCTGGACGTGACAACATGCAGGACCAGCAGAACGTATTGCTTCGTCAAGAGCATCGAGAACTAAGGCTTGTTGATGATTCATACGCAAGAGCCTGCTGGTTCACCAGCGAACCATGACGTCTTGGCCATTCGAGCTTAGGCTGTGGAGTTCGAAGTCACTTGTCCGACGAGATCGGCAACGGGTGGATGAACTGGTGAAGTTCCCGAATGACGATGCTACTTGTTGGTGCACGTATGCTATCGGTGTTCTTGTGAAGCCAATTGAAGGACCTGGACCAGCAGATCGATGCCAACTGACGTGAGCGGCGATCAATTCCAGAGAATGAATTCGATCGCGAAGTTGCTATCACGCATCTTTGGCATTCATCCGGCCGCGGCTCTGGCCGACTGTACCGGACCAGACCGTGCTCCGCTCCGGACAAGACTTTGCGGCTTGGCTTTGCCTGCCGCCGAAGCAGAATTCCACCGCCGGAAGGATGGGCTTGGCCGAATCACGAAACAGGGAGCTCCCATCTTAGACACTTCCTCCAGATCTGAGTACGTGAGGTTGCAAGGATTTCCGCAAACTCCGCACGAGCCGGGGTAGAACACAATGCACTCGCCGACCTGATTGTGACTGGAAGGTCGATCGTTTTCATCTGCGTCCCCTCCTCATGAACTGACCCGCTCCGCGTGCTCCGCGGGGCGGGCGATCTTTCATTCCTTCCCGGCCAACTTCTGCATGGCATTTTCCAGCGCCCTGTCGAGAACCTCGATCAGCGTGTCGCATTCCGAGCGGGTGATGATGAGCGGCGGCGACAAGACGATCGTGTTAGAATGCCGCGCGCCTCCGCCAGAGCGGCCGACGATCACGCCGTTCTTCTTGCAGAACGCCAGCACCCCGGCGACGAGCTTGCCGTCCAGCTGAACTTTGCTCTGCCTATCGGTGACCAGCTCGATGCCGATCAGGAGACCTTTGCCACGAACTTCGCCGCAGATGCCATGCCGCATTAATCGGTCCTTCAGTCCGTCCATGAGATAAGAGCCGATCTCGGCTGCACGCTGCGGCAGCTTCTCCTCGAGCATGATCTCGATGTTGCGAACCGCTACGGCTGCTGCCACTGGATGGCCGCCATAGGTGTTCACCTGTATGACCTGGCGCGCCTCGGCCTCTTCGCCGAGAAAGCTTTCGAACACCTTGTTTTTCACCACGGTCGCACCGATCGGCAGGTAAGCCGAGACGATGCCCTTCGCGACGGCCATGATATCCGGGCTAACGCCGTAATGCTGGTGGCCGAAAATCTTTCCAGTACGGCCAAATCCGTTGATCACCTCATCGACGTGCAGCAAGACATCGTACTTGCGGCAGATTTCCTCGACCATCGGCAGGTATTCATCCGGAGGCACGGCGACGCCGACACCGGACATAATCGGCTCGACGAGCACCTCAGCGACGGTTCCGGGTCCTTCGCCCTGAATAGCGGACTCAATCGCCTTGGCGCAGGCGATCCCGCACGAGGGAGATTCGAGACCAAGCGGGCAGCGATAGCAGGTCGGCGCCGGCACATGCACGAACTCGCCCGCGAACGGCTCGAAGTTGGTCTTGCGATCGCCCATGCCACCGGCGGCCAGCGTGCCGAGCGTCGTGCCGTGATAGGCGTAGTAGCGGCTAATGGTTTTGAAGCGGAAATCCTTCGGAAACTCCTGTTTCGCGTACTGCCGCGCGATCTTGAAGGCGGCCTCGTTGGCCTCTGAGCCCGAATTGACGAAATAGCTGTGATAGCCGCCGCCCATCAGATTGTTGATCTGCTCGCCGAGCTCGGCGGCGGGCAGGTTCATGGCCGTGTGCGGATAATAGGCAATCTGTTCCATCTGCTCGGCGGCGACTTGGGCGAGCTCGGAGCGGCCGTAGCCGATATTGACACACCAAAGGCCAGCCATGGCGTCCAGATAGGCTGTGCCGTCATGGTCCATGATGGTGGAGCCCTGGGCCCCCGTGACCACGATCTGGTTCTGCTCGAGCACGCGGTGCTGAACGATCGGGTGCAAGACTGTCTTGAGGTCCTGCTTGACGATCTGCTCGCGAATCTCGGGATCGGGTGCGTTCTTGAGAGTCATCTTTGGTCACCTTGCCTCTGAGCTAATTCCAATGTCGTTAGAGGATATTCATCTTCACAACGGTCCCGTTGGCGATGAGAACGGAAGGGTGTTGAACCTTACTGGCATACTGTGGCGCCTTGACCAAGCGGGGCGGGATCCGATCGTTACTGTAATAGCGCCTCGTCCTTCTGCAGAGCGCTCCTGCGTCCTCGGTTGCCGTCCGGTGAAAAGAGGCTTTCTCTCTCACGAAGGCCGCAGCCCGCTCTTTGTAGTCCTCAGATGATGTCAGGACCAGTCGATCGACATCCATATGGCTCGCGAAATCGGTGCCCTTCGCACCTCCCACACCCCTTTGATATCGTCGGCCGCGCCGGTCAGAATTGTGAATGAGGTTTCTGTGGCGTCATCAAAAATTTCAGCAGCTCTCGTCAGCTCGCGAGTTGCATCGTTAGAAAGCGCATTGATGCGATCGCCGCGGTCGAACCTTGCCACCGCAGCGCGCCCTCCCGGCCAAGCTCTTCCTCGATCTTCACGAGCTTCGCTAAGATTGATCTCATTGCTATCTGGCATTTTTCCCTATGAAGATCTCGTGAGCTGCTCCAGCGTTCATTTGGAACATTCGACATCGGCTACATTGCCGCCCAACGGACGACTTCATCCGACCGATACGATCGTCACGCAGTCGGGTCCTTCGCACATTCCCGTCACTGCGCAGAGGCTCAAGGCGCGGGTAATTCGGTTCGCTCGGGCGTCCGGTTGGCTCCACGTGAGCGTGGGTTCGCTGCTACCGACGGCCGGGACTTAGGGACCACCCGGGCGCGGCGGGACAGCTTCTCACCAAGGGGATCATGTGTCTTCAGCCATTCTGTACAAGCTCGCTTTTCTTAGGCGCAGGCCGGCCCGTCCATCACGATCAAGACCATTTACTTTTTCCGTCGGAGAAACTCGCCAATGTCGGACGGGATGATGCATATTTCAGGCAAGATTTTCCACTTCGACGCAGAACATCATCGTGGACCAACCTTACGCGCGCGAATGGAATGGCCCTCGGTGGGATTGTAAGGCAAACTGGATGTGGCGGTCGGAGAGTTGGCGCTAGGCCACCCATGCAATCGCTTCAAGAAACTTTACAAGGGCTTCTTGACAAGCGCCGAGGCCATCGCAAGAAGGAAATAACCAAGCCTAGCCGGGTCCTCGACACTGGCTTGTTCCTACAATTTGCATAAAGAAGTAAGAGCCGGCTCCGCAGATTTGAACAGGTCGATAAGTGGAGTTTCTGCCTGACAGCGGGCACGCTGATGCCTGCGAATCAGGAGAGACGATGAGCAGACGACCGCGCCGGAACCACACACCGGGCTTCAAGGCGAAGGTGGCGCTTGCCGCCGTCAAGGGCGACCGGACGATCGCTCAACTGGCCGAGCAGTTTGACGTCCATCCCAATCAGATCACGGCGTGGAAGGCTCAGCTGGAGGGCGGAGCTTCCGGAGTTTTTGGACTTGGCAGCGCTGCGCCGGCCGTGCCTGCGATCGACGTGAAGTCGCTGCACGCCAAGATCGGAGAGCTGACGCTGGAGAACGATTTTTTAGAAGGAGCGCTCACCAAGGCGGGGTTGCTGAGCGCAAAGCGATGATCGACCGTGAGCACGATCTGTCGATCACCAGGCAGGCGGAAGTTTTGCAGATCAGCCGCGGCAGCGTTTATTACCTGCCGCGGCCGGTGCCGGACGCCGATCTCGCGATCATGCGGCGTCTCGACCGGCTGCATCTGGAGTATCCCTTCGCCGGTTCGCGTATGTTGCGCGGCCTGCTGGCTGCCGAAGGGTGCAAAATCGGCCGCCGGCATGTCAAGACGCTGATGAAGCGGATGGGGATAGAGGCGCTCTATCGCCGTCCGCGCACCACCAAGCCGGAGCCCGGCCACAAGATCTATCCATACCTGCTGCGTGGCATGGAGATCACGAGGCCTAACCAGGTCTGGGCCATGGACATCACCTATATCCCCATGGAGCGCGGGTTCGTTTACCTCGCTGTGGTGCTGGATTGGGCGACCCGTCGGGTCTTGTCCTGGCGGCTGTCGATCACGATGGAAGCAGCCTTCTGCGTCGAGACGCTGGAAGATGCCTTGGCTCGTCACGGCAAACCGGACATCTTCAACACCGATCAGGGCTCGCAGTTCACCGGCCAGGCCTTTACCGACGTGCTCGCCGACAACGGCATCGCGATCAGCATGGACGGCAAGGGCGCATGGCGGGACAACGTGTTGGTCGAACGGCTCTGGCGCAGCGTCAAATACGAGGAGGTCTATCTGCGAGCCTACGAAACCGTCGGCGAGGCACGACATTCGATTGGCCGGTATCTCGATTTTTACAACGGACGACGTCCGCATTCGAGTCTTGACGACATGACCCCGGATCAAGCCTACTTCAACCTTCCGCCGCTCCGCGCGGCCGCCTAACCCCGGCAGAGGCTCCACTTATCGACGCGGAGATTCTGTTCAGACAAACGGGACCAGCTCAGTAGTCGTCCGTGAACAAGGCTCTAAGCGATTGAGCAGGAGTCAGTTTTCCGGTTGGGGCGGCATTTGAGATTGCAGGGATTGGGGGCTTGAGGCCCCCAAACCTTGCAATTTTCGTTTGTGGATTCCCTTTCGCTGCGGACCATGATTCTGTGGTGCATTGGAGGGGCCGATGCGACCGAAGAAGCACAGGACGACGGGATCGAACGATCTGTTCCGGGCGCGGCTGGACCAGATCATCAACATGAAGCACGAGCTGGTTCTGCTCGCCGGCAAGATCGATTGGGACTGGATCGACGGCGAGGTCGCGCCGCTCTACAGCGAGAATGGCCGGCCCGGGATCGAGACCCGGTTCATGGTCGGGCTGCTGTTGCTCAAGCACACTTACGGGCTGTCCGATGAGGGCGTTTGCGAGTGCTGGGTTCACGACCCGTATTTCCAGTTCTTCACCGGGCAAGAGTTCTTTCAGCATGCCTTCCCGCACGAGCGCTCG
>NZ_JBVVOS010000060.1:0-11985 GCF_055807515.1 Bradyrhizobium sp. Kon69
GCGACGACCTCGGGCGGCACCAGCGTTGCGTCGACGGCCCTGGCCGTCACGATCGATACGCACGCGCCGGGTGTGCCGACGCTGGTCGCATCGACGTCTGCAGCGACGCTTGCGAGCACGCATGTCGAGGTCCTGACGGGCACGGCGGAAGCCAACAGCACGATCACGGTGTTCGACGGTGCGAACAAGCTCGGCACCGCGGTCGCCAACGCCAGCGGCGCATGGAGCTATACCACTGCGGCGCTGTCGACCGGCGGTCACAGCTTCACGGCCACGGCGACCGATGCTGCGGGCAACACCGGCACGGCGTCTTCGCCGGTCTCGGTGACGATCGCCGCGGCGCCTGCGGCGCCGACGATCGCTTCGTTCACGACCGACAGCGGTGTTGTCGGCGACCACATCACCAACGACAACACGCTGACGCTGACGGGCTCGGCCGTCGCCGGCAGCACCGTGAAAGTCTTCGATGGCTCCACTCAGCTGGGTAGCGCCAATGTTGACGGCAGCGGCCATTGGTCCCTAGCGACGCCCACGCTCAACGATGGAATTCACAATCTCACCGCGCAGGATGCATCCGGCGGTCCCGCGTCGGGGACATTTGCGATCACGATTGATACACATGCTCCGACTGCGCCGACGATGGATGTTGCTTCGCAGGCCGGGACCACCGCGAAAGCCAGCACCATCGCCGACGACGTCATGCTCAAGGGCACCGCAGAAGCGAACAGCCTGATCAAGATCTTTGACGGCTCGGTCCAGATCGGGACCTCAACTGCAACCAGCACGGGGGTATGGAGCTTCGATGCGGGCAACCTGAGCGCTGGTGGACACGATTTGACCTCGACAGCGACCGATGCTGCGGGCAACACCAGTCAAACCTCCGCTACCACGCACCTTGAGGTCGATGCGCAGGCTCATGTCGAATTCACGAATCTTTCGGAGAACCGTTGGGGTGCCGTCACACTGAAGGGTACGGCCGATCCCAACAGCACTATCAAACTCTTCGATGACACGAAGGCCCTTGGTTCGGCCACCGTGGGGTCGGATGGAACTTGGACGTACACAACTAAAGCCGGCTTTCCCAACACCATTCATAAATTCACGGCGCAAGAAGTCGACAGCTCTGGGCACGTTGTTGCCAACAGTGATGGGGCCGCAATTCTGGGAACAACCGGAAGAAACGCACTCACCGGCACGAATGGGGATGACGTTTTCCTGGGTAACGGACGCATTGATACGTTCGTTTTCGCGGCCAACTTCGGCAATGACGTCATCAAGGACTTCCACGCCAGCGGTTGGAATCACGATGTGATACAATTCAACAACACCGCTTTCGACAGTTTCGCCAGCGTTTTGGCTCACGCTTCGCAATGCGGTGGCGATGTGGTCATCTCCGCCGGCTCCGACAGCCTCACGCTGAAAAACACGAAATTGAGCGCACTCGATAGCCACGATTTCCACTTTGGATAGCACTTGACGATTAGGGGCAGACGATTTTGCGGGGGACTTATGAGTGATTTGGGATCGCGGCGGGAGTTCCCGCCGCCCGACGCTTCTGCGGTCGAGGTTTCTCACTGGCAGGTGGCTAAGGCCGCAGTGGGGATCATCGTCGATCGGGTTCGATCGAAGGTCTCCGGCGGGGCGCTGGAGACAATGCGCTCCCGAATCTTCCGCGAGCGTGCAGGGGCGGATGCGGTCTACGGGGACGCGCGCTCCGAAGTACTCACCTTCGTCGTTTCTTGCCGTCGCATCTTTTGGGCTCTTGCGATATTCAGCGGCCTCAGCAATCTTTTGATGCTGAATGGCTCCTTCTTCATGCTGCAGGTCTACGACCGGGTTCTGCCAGGCCGCAGCATCCCGACTCTTGTCGCGCTGTTGGCCCTCGTGGCGATGCTATATGTGCTTCAAGGAGGGCTTGACCTGGTCAGAAGCCGGATAAGCCTGCGCATCGGCCGTTATCTCGACGAACGACTGGGACTGCGGGTCTTTGATGCGCTCGTCAGATTGCCCCTCAAGACGCGGGGCGACGGCGACGGGTTGCAGCCTTTGCGCGATCTCGACCAGGTTCGCAGCTTCTTGTCGAGCAGCGGCCCGGCCGCTTTGTTCGATCTGCCATGGATACCGATCTATCTGGGTATCTGCTTTCTCTTCCATTTTTGGATCGGAATAGCCGCGCTGCTCGGCGGTATCATACTGGTCGGCCTCACCGCTCTCACGGAAATTCAAAGCCGCGGTCCGGCCAAAGCCTCTTCACGACATGCAGTCCTGCGCAGTGCCCTTGCGGCTGAGGGACGACGAAACGCTGAAGTACTTCAGGCCATGGGAATGCGGCGTCAGGCCGCCGAGCGATGGCAGGACGTGAATCAGAAATACCTGGCGGCCCATGAGCGATCCAGCGATATCGGAAGCGGGCTCGGCGGCATTTCAAAGACGTTCAGGTCGCTTCTGCAATCGCTTATCCTCGCGGTCGGTGCCTATCTGGTCATCAATCAGGAATCTACTGCAGGTATTATCATTGCAAGCTCAATCTTGACTGCCAGGGGACTTGCTCCTGTCGAGATCGCAATCGCGAACTGGAAGGGCTTCGTCTCCGCAAGGCAAGCAGGTCGGCGCCTCGACGATTTGCTCAAGCTCCTGCCGCGCGAAGAAGAGCCGCTCGCGTTGCCGCCGCCGACCGGTGCCCTGGTCGTCGAGCAGCTTCATGTCGCGGCCCCGGGCTCCCAGAAACCCCTGCTGTCGGACGTATCGTTCGCGTTGAAAGGCGGGCAAGCGCTTGGCATCATCGGCCCAAGCGGAGCAGGCAAATCTACTTTGGCAAGGGCGCTCGTGGGGGTTTGGCCACATGCACGGGGCAAGATTAAACTGGATAATGCCGCACTGGAGCACTGGTCATCCCAGTCCCTCGGCAAACACATCGGATATCTTCCTCAAGATGTCGAATTGTTCGACGGCAGCATTGCCGTCAATATCGCCCGGTTTGACGTCAAGGCCACTCCTGCAGCGGTTTTGGGAGCCGCAAACGCTGCCGGAGCGCACGATCTCATCCTGTCTCTTCCCGACGCCTATTCAACGAGAGTGGGCGAGGGCGGCATGGCGCTGTCGGCCGGACAGCGTCAGCGTATCGGCCTTGCCCGCGCGTTCTACGGGAGCCCATTTCTTGTCGTCTTGGACGAGCCCACTTCCAATCTCGATTCAGAGGGTGAGGATGCGCTGACCGAGGCAATCCTTGGTGTGCGTCGCCGTGGCGGGATCGTCATCATCGTTGCTCACCGCCCCAAGGCCCTTGAAGGGGTCGACCACGTTCTGGTGGTTGGGGAAGGCAGAGTGCAGTCGTTCGGGCCCAAGGAAGAGGTACTGAGGAAAGTCTTGCGCACGCCGGTACCGTTGAGGGTTGTCGCCGACGGACAAGGAGGGGCGTGATGGAGGGCGAAGCCGCAACGCCAGCGTTACGATCTATTCAGCGCTACATGATCGTTGGCATTCTCATTATTTTATTTGCGACGTTTGGAATTGGCGGGTGGGCCGCGACCTCACAATTGACCGGGGCCGTGATCGGGCAGGGCGTTGTTGTCGTCGATTCGAGCGTCAAGAAGGTGCAACACGCAACAGGCGGCATCGTTGGTGAGATGCACGTGCGTGAAGGTGACCATGTCGATGCAGGGCAGATCCTGATCGGACTGGACAAGACCCAAACGCTCGCCAACGCCACAATTGTTATTCAAGGCGTCGATGAACTCCTTGCTCGTCAAGGTCGTCTCGAGGCGGAGCGCGACAATTCCGAGCAAATCGTCTTCCAGATGTCTTTGATCGAGCGCGCGCGCGACACCTCTTCTGTGGCTGCGCATGTCGTCGCTGCCGAGAAAGCCCTCTTCAGTTTGAGAAGGGAAGCCAGGGCTGGCCAGAAAGCCCAGCTGAGGGAGCGAATTGCGCAACTGGCGGAAGAAGTAAAGGGATATTCGGGCCAGGTCGACGCAAAGCTCAAGGAAATCGATCTGATCCGTCAGGAACTCGAGGGTGTTCGTGCCCTTTGGCAGAAGAACCTCATCCCGATCGCACGACTAACCGCGCTTGAGCGCGATTCAGCGCGACTTGAGGGTGAGCGCAGTCAATTGACCGGGGCCATCGCGCAATCCAAGGGCAAGACGGCCGAAATTCAGCTCCAAATGATCCAGATTGATCAGGATTTGCGAACTGAGGTCGGCAAGGACCTGATCGAAACGCGCGCAAAGCTCTCGGAGTTGTCGGAACGCAAGACGGCGGCGGTGGATCAACTGAGCCGCGTGGACATTCGCGCTCCGCAAAGTGGTCGTGTGCATCAACTGACAGTTCATACCGTTGGTGGTGTGATTGCGCCTGGTGAGCAGATCATGCTCATTGTTCCAGATGCAGACGCGCTTGCCATCGAGGTGAAAATCTCGCCGCGCGATATCGACCAGGTCTATTTCGGCCAACAGGCGGCCTTGCGATTTGCAGCGTTCAACCAGAAAACCACGCCGGAAATCGAAGGCACGGTAACAATGGTATCGCCGGATTTGACCGAGGATCGGAGAACCGGCAATAGCTTCTATACAGTGCGGGTGGGACTTGGCGCGGATGAGCTCGAAAAACTCGGGACCGCCAAGCTCGTGCCCGGCATGCCGGTCGAAGTGTTCATCAAGACGGCCGGCCGGACGGCACTGTCTTATCTGACCAAACCTCTGATGGACCAGGCTGAGCACGCGTTCAAGGAGAGGTGAGTTGGCTTAGTGCACAGTCGCTTGTCCGCCCACGTTCGATGCCAATTCTGAGATTTGTCTGACTGCTGAGCCTTCGATTGCGACGCAGGTCAGGCGTCCCGTCACGAAGGCTCCGGTGTCAATGTTCAGGCGGTTGGTCCGCACATCGGGGACACGTACTGGCGTATGGCCGTGGACGACGAAAGCCTCGAAGGGCGCCCGGAAATCGAGGAAGTCTTCGCGGATCCAGAGGAGATCGCTTTCGTCCTGCTGAGCGATGGGGATATTCGGACGAATTCCCGCATGTACAAACAGGACGTCTCCGCATTGAAACCATGTTTGCAGCGAGCCAAGAAATGCCCGGTGATCGTCGGGTAGGGTCGTGGCGAGTTGCACTGCGAGGTCAATTCGCTCCTGCATGTCGGGTTGCAGGGTGGGCTTCAGACCATAGGAGTGGAGCGTCTCAAGGCCGCCGCAGGTCCGCCATGAGTCCAGGGCCGTCGGATCCTGAAGAAAGGCTAAAACGAAGGTCTCGTGATTCCCTTTCAGGAATACGCTTTCGATTCTGGCTTTGCATTCGACTAAGATATCCAGGACGTCCTTCGATGATGGTCCCCGATCGATGTAGTCACCCAGGAAAACGAGAATTGGCCGTTCGGCCGGACTCCTTGTGTAGTCGGAATTGATATTTTCGAGCACCGAACGCAACAGGTCCGCGCGGCCATGGATATCTCCGATTGCATATATCCTCACGCCAGTGGGGAGGCCAGCCGGGATACGAATGCTTCGTCCCGCATCGAAGACCATAGGATGCGCGCTGCCGCTTCGTGCCGCCGGGCGTAATCTCCGTGCGCTATCCAAGCGTCTCGGTCTGGCCAATTGACCGGTCACCAGCCGGACCATCGTCAGAACCGGCTCGGGAAACGTTTGCCAAAACCTCGGTTTAAAGCTTCCGCCATGACCCGGCGCGTCGAACGAGGGCGGATTGGAGGAGGCTTCAAGCGAACCATCCTGATCACGCCAGGAGGAGGAGCTGAAGTTCCGATTTAAGACGTCCGATCGCCAAGCATGCAATTTTAGAGCACCGATCGAACCCAGGATCACGACCTGGGCGCACACGACGAGTGCAAGTTCGCCAAGGGTCATCCCCGTGCGATCCTGCCGCAGATCACCTCGCGCGCGCGCCAAGGCCCCGCGAGATAAGATCGGTCTATTGCCCCTCGTTGGCTACGGTTCATCGCGATACGCCATCAAAGATGTTGTGTCTTGGCCCAGACCCATCTATCCCGGATGCCCACCCTAGAATGTCCCGATGCCCGAGCGGCTCGTTCGAGCATGAAATATCAGGCGGCAACTATCTGCGCGCTGGACGCCGCCATATTAGTTACCCTTGCGGCGAGGAGTTCACGAACGACCCGAGGTACTTGTCGGTGTGCCTTGGCGCGGGCAAATGGCATTTCGACGATGGCTTTGCCTTCCGGGTACAGTTCCTCGTGTTCGTGCCAGTTGTCGAAGGCGAGACGATCGACATTGTCGATGAAAGTCTCCGCCGGCGTGTTCTCGGCCAGGATCAACGAGTGATGTTCAAGTTCAACATGATAGTAGGTGAACGTCAGAGGTACTTTGGTTTCGCGTACAATCGATGTGCCATTAACCAGCGCACCGGCCTGAATGAGCACACCCCCGACAAGGATTGCGTGATCAGGCGATAGCAGAAAATCGCGCGAAGGAACGCCCTCACCAAGGGCGTCGGCCCGAATGCGAACCGGCAGTATACGAAGCGGATCAGCGAACAGCATGGAAATGGTCTGACGCCCGACCCAAACCACTCGTTCCGGCTGGCCGTCGGACGTAACGACTCGGTCTCCGCGAACGATCGTCTCGACCGCACGTTCTCCGTCGGGCGTACGGATCATCGTTCCCGCCATGAAGCATGCCGCCTCCCGAAGCGCGATCGAGAATCCGCGCTGGTCCCTAGTCGGATACAATTGATCCATCTCATTAGGAGAGGTTGCTCCGGCCGACGTCAGATGTTCGTCTCCGACCATGATCTGCGGGAATTCGTACGTGTTCGAATTGGTGTTGGAGCGAACCGTCGTCGTCGGATCTGCTGTATAGTCCTCAGCGCCGCCCTTGCTGATCCAGACGCTGACGAGCGTATCGTTCGCGCTGGTGGTCGTAACCGAGGGGGCTATTGTTTCATCAACGTAGTCGCCCGTGTTGGTCTCGCCTCCGAAGACGTCGATCGGCGAGGTCGGGTCCACTCCCGAATAGCTCAGAAGCGTCCAGGAATAGTCCGACTGACTGGTCCAACCAAAATGGAGGTTATCGCTCTCGTTTCCTGTTGCGACCTTGTAAAAGACCGATGCGTTCGCTGGCACGCCATCGAGCGACAGCGCTGTATTATCAAGTTGTATCCAACCCGAAGGAGGCGTGACAGGGCCAGACGGAGGGCCAACAAGCGGTCCGTCCCCGTGGTCGCCGGTGTGGGGCACCAGCGGCACGACAACTGCGATCAGCAGATCGTTCGGATTGATCGTGCCGGCGGTGAGAGTAACGCCGGTCGCGAGCTGAAAATTGGAGTTCCCCGACTCTGCCCAGTTGAATTCGATGGCCAAGACAATACTCCTACCAACACCAATCTACCGCTAACGCAGGCCTAGTTCGAATGTCGAGCCGGCATTCCGAAGCGAGGAATTACGATTATTAAATTTTAAACCATTAAATCGATAAGGCAACAAAAAAAGTGCATTTAAAACCTTGGCCATTTGTCGCGGCGCATGGTTAATGCTTTGAATTACGTCAGATGCAAGCGATCTCCACTATTCGGCGTTCCACGACAAAAATCGATAGTCATTCGCCAGAAGCGTTAATGAGCTGTTCAGCACCGCGCGAGTCGATCATCTCTACCAGGACCTGCATGTCGGCAACTCCCGTTCCTGATGCACTACGGCGACAATGACGGATTCGACCCATCTGACCCGTCTGGTACAGCAGATCCGACCGACCGAAATCTACAATCTCGCTGCCCAAAGCCACGTCGCCGTCAGCTTCGAAAGCCCGGAATACACCGTCAATGCCGACGGCATTGGCGTCCTGCGCCTGCTGGAAGCAATCCGCATCCTCGGCATGGAGAAGGAGACGCGGTTCTACCAGGCCTCGACCTCGGAGCTCTACGGTCTCGTCCAGGAGATCCCGCAGAAGAAGACGACGCCGTTCTATCCGCACTCGCCTACGGCGTGGCAAAGCTCTACGGCTACTGGATGACGGTGAACTATCGCGAGGCCTATCGCATGTTCGCGAGCAACGGCATTCTGTTAAATCATGAGAGTCCGATCCGCAGCGAGACCTTCGTCACGCGCAAGATCACGCGTGGCGTCGCCCGCATCTGGAGCAGACGCTCTATCTCGGCAATCTCTCGGCCAAGCGCGACTGGGGCCATGCGCGCGATTATGTCGAGGGCATGCACAAGATCCTGCAAGCCGACAAGCCCGACGATTTCGTGCTCGCCACGGGCGAGATGCACTTGGGGCGAGAGATGGTCGAGTTGTCGTTCGCCCAAATCGGCTGACGCATCGCGTGGCGCGGCGAGGGCGTCGACGAGACCGGCGTCGACACCAAGACCGGCAAGAAGGGCGTGAAGATCGATCCGACCTATTTCCGCCCTACCGAGGTCGATCTCCTCGTCGGCGACGCCAGCAAGGCGCGCGAGGTGCTCGGCTGAACGCCGAAGCAGAGCTTTTTAGAGCTCGTCGCCGAGATGATGGAGAGCGATCTGGCGGTGCCAAACGGGCACGACGAGTTGCAAACGTACCGTTTGAACTGCAGGCAAGAGCGTCGCAGGCCATCACGGCATGGTCGGCAGCGCGCTTGCGCGCCTCAACTCATCACCGTGGACCGGCGCGAGGTCGATCTCCGCAAGGAGGCCGCGGTTCGACTGGTTCGGGAAGACGCGAGTGATCTTCCTCGCCGCTGCAAAGGTGGGCGGCATCGTCGCCAACAACACCCTGCGCGCCTTCATTTACGACAACATCGCGATCGCGGCTAACCTGATCCAGGCCGCGCATCGAAACGGCGCCGAGAAGCTGATGTTTCTGGGCCCGCCCTGCATCTACCCAAAGGACGCCGCGCAGCCCTTGCGCGAGGACTCCGTGCTCACTGGTCCGCTAGAGCCGACCAACGAGGCCTATGCGATTGCCAAGATCGCCGGGATCAAGATGGTCGGCCTATCGCAGCCAGTACGGATGCGACTTCATCAGCGTGATGCCGACCAACCTCTACGGCCCCGGCGACAATTATCATCCCGAAATGAGTCACGTGGTCGCCGCCCTGATCCGTCGCTTCCATGAGGCCAAGGTTTCGGGCGCGAAGAATGTCGTCGTTTGGGGCACCGGCACGCCGCGGCGCGAGTTCCATTATGTCGACGACATGGCAGATGCCTGCGTGCACCTGATGAACACCTATGCCAGTGCCGAGCTGGCCAATATCGGCACCGGCGAGGACATAACCATCGCCGAATTCGCGCGCCTGGTTGCCGAAATCGTCGGTTACAGCGGCGAGATCAGTTTCGATAGCTCGCGGCCCGACGGCACGCCGCGCAAGCTGCTCGACGTCAGCCGTCTAGCCGACTCGGCTGGCGCGCGACGACACCGCTTCACGACGGCTTGAAGCACGCATATGCGGCTTACCTCTGAATTTAGGCTGCAGGGAGCGGGGCAAGGCCTATTCGTCCCGGGTATGCTGCCGCGATCGTCTCTGCGGCATCAGTGAAGCGGTGATGCTGATCCGGATAGTTCCAGCAGCCGACCACACTCAGTCGCGACGCCTGGCTTCGGGGACATAGTTTCAGATCGTCGTCCGGAGAATAGTCGGTGCGCATTTGTAGATGACTGACGCCAGCCAATAGGGGCTGAGTCGCTCGATTTGGTGCGAAAAGTGCCTCGCGCGCCACTTGTCCGCAAGCCACCAAGGCATCTGCCCGTCACGGCCTGGGCTCTTACCGCACGGGGAATGACCGCGTATAGCGGCAGAATGAAGTGATCGAATCGCCTTCGAATACCCTCTTGCCATGGGCCATGCTAAGCAAAACGCAGGCGGGCGGGAAGCGAACTAGCTGCCAAGCATCCAGCCAATCGCCCTAACCAAATGGTTGTAGGCAGGACGGCGACAGCACCGGAGACGAGAAGGACCAATCGAAACGTGAGGGGCTCGTAGGCATCTGCAACGTGGCGTGCTCGATCCAAGACTGCAGCAACTTCGGCGGACCGGTAGCCACGACCGATCATTTCGCGCAACTCCCGCTCGTCGCGGAAGTTCAGGCTTTATGATCTGACAGCAGTCGTTGCCCTCTACGCTTCTGCTATTCTACTTGAAATCGTTTGGAGCGATACCAGTAAGGGCGCCTACTTCCTTCAAAGACAGGGGGCGCACTTCGCAGGACGGCGGGTCTCAAAGTTGGGTCGGCTTAGTGTTCTTAGAACTCTTGGGCGTCTCCACTGCGTATGAGATACCTGGTCCGCGTGTTCATTGCTCTGTTCTTTCCCTGTTAGGTGTCTTGATATTCCCTGATACGTTTGCGCGCGAGCATCGTCACTCTCGAGTTTTGCTGAGGTTTTCCGGTCTTTCGGCTTGGAGCCACCCGACTATGTGCCATCCTTTCGCTGTTTATTTCCCTGATTGCAGGGAAATAAGTTGCCGCCGATGTGATCTGTGCAAAAGGTCGGATCGCCCGCGAGGTTGGGAGTTGAGTACACAGGTTTTGGAGCGGCCGCCTCACCGCGACCATCCACGCCCACGGCGCCTAGATGTGCTGGCTCAAGCAGAAGTACGGCGCTGAGTTCGTCTGGCAGGCGGAGGGGGCCTGGCCGAGCCCTGCGCCGAATGCCGCCAGGTGCTGTTCGTTCGGTGCTCCCCGGGAACACTTGTTGAAAGACTTCCGGGCAGTCGGGAGCCCTTTATGGACGCGCACCTGATGTTGCGTCGGCAGGCAAAGGGCGCCCCTTCTGGTTAGCTTGGCAAGGCTGACATCCGAAGCGCCCGACATTAAGCTTGCCGATGCGATGGGGGCTGTTGTCCAATGCTGAACCCTTGCCTGGACTGGTTCAGTCTGGCAATGCGGTATATGAGGTCGAACAACGGAGTTTATTTTGGCCCCCGTGGTGGTTACCGGCGCTGCCGGCTTCATCGGCATGCATGTCTGTGAGCGCTTGCTCGCGCGCGGGGAACGAGTTGTCGGCATCGACGCAGTGACCCCTTACTATGATCCGGCGCTCAAGCGCGCTCGCCTCGAGACGCTCAAGCATGATGCCTTCACATTTCACGAGATCGATCTTGCCGACTTCGCTGCGGTGACACGTGTGTTCGACGAGGTCGCGCCCGACCGCGTGGTGCACCTTGCAGCGCAGCCCGGCGTGCGCGCCTCGATCGACGATCCCATCACCTGCATCCGCGCCAATTGTGATGGATTCGTCACCGTGCTCGAAGCCGCCCGGCGCCACGGTCTGGCGCATCTCGTCTACGCCTCGTCGAGCTCCGTGTATGGCGCCAATCGCACCTTGCCGTATTCGACCGAGCATTCGGTCAATCATCCGGTCAGCCTCTATGCCGCGAGCAAGAAGGCCAACGAGCTGATAGCGCACACGTTCGCACATGTTCACAAGCTGCCGGTGACCGGTCTTCGCTTCTTCACCGTCTATGGTCCATGGGGCCGGCCCGACATGGCCGCCTGGCTCTTCACGCGCGCGATCTTTGCGGGTGAGCCGATCAAGCTTTTCAATAATGGAAATATGTGGCGCGATTTCACCTACGTCGACGACATCGTCGAGGGCGTGATCCGCACCCTCGATCGCCCCGCGACGCCGAATCCCGCGTGGAACGCCGAGCAGCCGGAAAACTCGTCGAGCAATGCGCCGTATCGCGTCTACAACATCGGCAACAACCGCTCGGTCAACTTGGTCGAGTTCGTCGAGACACTGGAGAAGATCATCGGCAAGCCGGCGATCCGCACGCTTCTGCCGATGCAGGCCGGCGACGTCCTCGAGACGCGCGCCGACATTTCGCCCCTGCAACGCGACGTCGGCTTCACGCCCTCGACGCCGCTGGCGGATGGCTTGGGCCGCTTTGTCGACTGGTATCGAAATTATCACCGCGTATAAATCCCTCTCTTGAGTAGCTCACACGTGTCCCAAAAAATCATCCCCCTGATCATGTGCGGCGGTGCCGGAACGCGGCTGTGGCCGGCTTCGCGCGAGGTGCGCCCCAAGCAGTTCCT
>NZ_JBVVOS010000061.1:0-11132 GCF_055807515.1 Bradyrhizobium sp. Kon69
GTCAGGCGCCTCGGGCAGATCGGCCACCGAGCGGAATGCCCTGCGGCCAGCGACTTCCTCTTTAGTGGGATGCACCGCCATCGACTCGCCGTAGCCCCGCTCCCGCGCCTGATACATACAGCAATCTTCGAATGTATATTCGTCGATCAGCCGATCGAGACTCTCCTTAGGCGCTGCTCTTCCGATATATATCAAAGTTCGCTGCAGAAAATCTCCTGAACCGAGGCTACCAAAAATAGCAGGCAGTCAAAAAGGAGCGATTAGTGTAAGTGAGATCGCGCGCCCGCTAGGAAAGCATGTCAGTGCCGTTTCCAGGACACTGCCGCCTCTTGAACACAATGGATTTTCGAGCGTGACGAAGAGACTGGCCGGTTTGTGCTCGGAATTGAGCTTATCGCGCTCGCGAGCAGGCTTCTTTCTAAACTCGATGTGGTCAGGGTGGCGCGACCTTATCTCGAAGAACTTGCCGAGAGCACAATGGAAACAGCCTCGCTCAGTCTTTGGAACAGGACGGAGGCAATCAACATCGAGCATGTACTTGGCCCCGGGTCGATAAAGCACGTCGCAGCACCCGGGCGTCGCAACCCGGCCCACTGTACGGCTACTGGAAAAGCCATACTGTCGCAAATGCCCGGCACCACTCTGGAGGAGGTTTTGGCACTCGGCCTTGAATCCTATACGGACTGTACGATCACTGATGCGAGCGCGCTTGAACGCGAGCTGTGCAGCACTCGCGAGCGAGGATACGCGCTGAACGTGGGACAATTCATTGCTGAGACAGCCTCGATTGCCGCCGTGGTCCTCGATCGAGGCAGGGCTGTCCCGGGAACAATCGCGCATAGGTAAACGCCAGCTAGTCGGGAGAGAACCTGGGCTTTGGCTTGCTGGGAGATTTCCGCGATCGACTTTCGCAGTAACAAGGGTTGACAAACGAGCTCGGCGAAGCGCAGCTGCAGCATCGGCAAGGAATTCAGACGCCGCGCGAGACGCAGGAGCAGATAAGTGATCATCGCAGCGATGATTTGCAGACGAATGGCGTTGTCATTCTTGCCCATGAACTTGCGGAGGTTGAGATGCTGCTGGATCCAGCGGAACAGGAGCTTGATCTGTCAGCAACCCTTGCAGAGGCCCGCAATCTCGACTGCCATGCGTTCGAGATCGTTGGTGATGAGAGTGATCGTCCCGCCTTTGTCGCGTTTGACCTTGATGCGTCGCAACGGGATCGGCAGCTTGGAATCACCCTTGCTGGCGAGCACTACATCGGCATCAGCGATGATTTTGAAGCTATCGCCAGTGGTCTTGCGCACGTGCCGCGACTTCGTCTTGCGCAAGCGTGTTCACCTTGACGCGCGCGACGAGGGACGCATTGGCGGCGCTTGTCTTTTGCCACCAGCCAAAGTGATAATAACCTTTGTCGAAACGTAGGTCGCGCCGGCTTCGAGCTCGGCTTTACGACCGATCTCGACGTCGTTGACGGCTCCTGGCGCAATCTCGACCCAACGCGGGACATCGCCGCCCAGATGACAGACGACGTGCATCTTCATGCCGCGGATACAACCATTCCATTCGGCCCATTCACACATTTTGCCCAATGGCGCTGGGCTCGACTCGATCAACCGCACCATCTCGGCGCCTTCCCCTCGCGTGTGTCGATCGGCCTTCTTTGCCAGCACGGCAAAGGTTTTCGCGAAAATGCCCACCAGAGGCCGTGCATTCGCACGCGAGAGCGTCGAGCGAGGAGCCTTGCCTACCCCTGATAATGCTGATGCGAGTTTGCCTTAGAGGTGGCCTCGATAGCGTGCAGACTCGCAACCTGGCCCACCTGGGCGCCCACCATCGTCACAAGATGATCCCAGCTCTTGAACCTTTTGTCGTACGCGTTGCCGTCATGCCGCTCGACGATTTCCCTAACTTCTCGTCGGTCGATCGGTTTGAGGAGCTCCCCAAACATGCTATTCACGTAGCGCATGCCCGGCCCTTTCTGAGTCTCGATAACCAGAAAGTATCCGGTTCACCCTGGATTTGCCGGGCATGCGCTGCGGCATAGTGAATCATTCCCGGCACAGCCCTGGCGATCGAGGGGACGGATTGTGCCCGCAATTGCCATCACCGTGCCGGCCGAAGGACAGCTGGCGCCTCTAGTCATGACTGCGGCGGCGACTATCTCGCAGCGCCTAGGAGATCTGACCAGGTAGGTCGGAGCGGATACCTATGATGAGAGCGGCCGCAATGGCTGTTCCGGCCTGGATTAAAAAGGGAGCAGCTGGCCTCAGAGGTGATCGGAACTTGTCCTCCGATGATCGACGGTTGCACTGACGAATGCGAGCTTTCGGTCCTGGCCATTCGGAGCAAATCCTTGTCGGATGATGGCGTCGTGTTTGAAGGAACTTTAATTGAGGAGCCGGTCGGGGCTCGCGGCCCGGAGTTTGGCGAATACCTTGTGGTCCGCGCCGCCTCGCTCTCCCGGTTAACACGCTGCTGTTCGGGATAAACCCAAATGAACCTCGCAGACGAAGAGCTCTGTGCCGCGACAATCGGACGGCCGAGATCGGCCGGCAAAGGCGGCCCGAGACGTCGTACGTCCTTCGGAATCTCGGCGTAGTCCTTCGGCACGGTCGCAAGCTGATCCGCGACATTGTGGTGGTCGGCCGAGTAAAGCTCCTCCCGCGCCGAAGTACGTGACCGCTTCTCCTGCAGCGTCTAGTGGTTCGTCACAGTGATTTTGACATACCGAGCCATTCGAGGATGGGCACGTTTTCAGGTGGCAGAAGACTCTCAATGCTGCGGGGAACACCAGGCTGACGGCCAATGAAACCGTTTCATTCGAGGGTGACGATCATCTGGTGGACCGACGGCGGGCTGACGCGAAAAATGGCGCTGCATGTCGGTTTCGGCAGGTGGGCGTCCGAACGTGTCCGCGTGGGTGTAGATAAAAGCCAGATAGTACCCCTGCTTCTCCGTGAAGTGCGTGCCCTTTGGCTCATCGCTGGATTCGGTCGGGCCTCCGACAAGGAGGCGAAGCATGAATGTACGTTATCGGGTCGAATTGAGCCAAATCGCGGGACGAACTGACAGCGATGCTCGGCGGCGGCAGGCATGCCGCTCGCAAGCTCAAGCGGGCGCAGATTTTGCTGGCGGCCGATGCCGGTAGTTGTGACGCGGAGATTGTCCGAACCGTCCAGGTCAGCCTTTCCAGCGTCGGCCGGACCAAGCGCCGCTTCGTGGAAGGCAATCTGGAGCGGGCCTTGAGCGAGGAGCCGCGTCCGGGCGCGGAGCGCAAGCTGACCGGCAAGGAGGAGGCCTGCTGGTGGCGACCGCATGCGCCAAGCCGCCCGCCGGCCGCAAACGATGGACGCTGACGCTTTTGGCCGACACGATGGTCAAGCTCCCCGATCACGACAGCCTGTCGGGCGAGACCGTGCGTCGCCGGTTGGTCGAGAATGACCTCAAGCCGTGGCGCAGGGACATGCTGTGCATCCCCCACGTCGATGGCGAATACGTCGCCCGCATGGAGGACGTGCTCGACCTCTACGCCGAGGCGCCAGATCCCGCCCGGCCGCTGGTCTGCTTCGACGAGACCCCGTCCAGCTCATTGGCGAGGTGCGTCAGCCGATTCCAGCCCAGCCGGGACAGCGCGAGCGCTACGATTACGAGTACCGCCACAACGGCACGATCAATCTCTTCGTCACCTTCGACCCACATCGTGGCTGGCGCAGCGTCGAGGTGACAGACCGCCGCGCCGCCGTAGACTACGCGCACTGCATGCGCGAACTCGTCGACATCCATTATCCGACGCCGCCTGGATCCGTGTCGTGCGGGACAATCTGTCGATCCATACCGCCGGCGCGCTGTATCAAGCATTTGCGCCCACTGAGGCCCTTCGCATCCTGCGCCGCATCGAATTCCACTACACCCCGAAACACGCGAGTTGGCTCAACATGGTCGAGTGCGAGATCAGCGTGCTGCAGCGTCAATGTCTCGGCCGTCGCATCGACGACCCGAACAGGCTCCGAAACGAGATCACAGCATGGCAACTGCAACGAAATAAAACCCGAGATCGCATCATATGGATGTTCACAACCGACAAAGCCCGCGCCAAACTCCGCCGGGCCTAGCAACGACAAGAGGCAAAACCACTGTGATGAACCACTAGAACGCGGGGCCAGTGATCAGCACGAGCACAAGAGCGCTGCCGCCGGCAAGGACCTTCCGCGATAGGCCGGCAACTTGTGGCCGATCCGTTCGGACCCGTAGGGTTTCCGCAAGGAACCCGCCGGCTTAACGAGGTGTGTCCTTGATGAATTCATTCGCCTGGTCAGTGTGGTCAAGAGATCTCCAGTTCGCACGATCCTGACCTTCTGCTGGTGCTCCTACGCATTCTCAGTTCCGCAGCCGCGAAAAGCCGATCAACGATCACAATAGCGATAGTTGACGAGCGCAATCTTGCCGTCGGGCGCCTCTAGCGCCTGCGCGCGTGCTTCCGCGGCAACGATGGCCCTGAGGTCGGCAACTTGCTGAGCTTGCATTGCAAGGAGCTTGGTTGCCAGCCTGGCTCGCCTGGAGCGTACCTGACGCGCCCTGGCTCGGCGTGACCAAGGCCGGCATCTGGGTCCGGTTGGTGCCGAGGTTGCGGACGACAGTCGCCTGCACCCGAGTGGCATCCTGGAGTGCGGTGACGGAATTCTGCCATCGCGTTCGGGCATTGTCGACGAGCAGCCCGATCGGACATGCTCGTGGATGTCGGCGCGTAAGTGGAAGGCGCGATCGATCTGTTGGACTTGATACGCGAGGCGCTGCGCCGGTAAGAGCAGCTGCTCCGTACGCTGAATCAATTGCACGAGCTGCTGCAACGACGAATACGGCAGGCTCGCAAGGTTCTCGCCTGATTGGTCAGCATCTGCGCTTCGTTTTTGCAGTCAAGTGATTTGATGGTTGATCTGCTGCAGCTCGCGCGCGGCCGTGAGCACATTCTGCACGTAGTTGTTGGGATCGAACACGATCCACTGCGCTTTATCCTCCCGGGGCGTCAGCACGACGCAGCTTGCAACGATACTTGGTGCCAGAAGCGGGCGAAGACGATTCATGACAGATCTCTTTTCTTGACGAGTTGCGGAATGAGATTGCAGGCCCAGCCGAGGTCGCGCGCCCTAAGCCAGCCGGTGACAAACTCGTCCCGTCCGTGCTCGGCAAGTACACGCACGATGAGGGTCTGGTCCTATTTGGACGACTCGGCCGCAAAGGCCAGCGATTTCGCCAAGGACAAGTCAACAGCAGGTTACGCGGCGCGACTGTCGTAGTAGTATTGCAACGATACTTGCTACCAGAAGCGAGCGAAGACGATTCGTGACAGCTCCCTTTGCTTGACGAGTTGCGGAATGAGATTGCAGGCCCAGCCGAGGTCGCGCGCCCTAAGCCAGCCGGTGACAAAGTCGTCCCGTCCGTGCTCGGCAAGCACACGCACGATGAGGGTCTGGTCCGATTTGGACGACGCGGCCGCAAAGGCCAGCGATTTCGCCGAGGCCAAGTCAAACAGCCGGTTGCCGCGGGGCGACTGGCAATAGTAGTCGCGCTTGGGAATTGCGCGGGCGAGGATGTCAGATCTGCCGCTCGTTCAGCCCAAGCTCTGCTAGATCACCATAATCTGTGGCTCGATGGCGCAGTGATCGGGAAGACGGATCCGGGTCGGACAGCTCTTGATGATGTCAGGTACAATTGCGGAGCCGTCGATATCAGCAAGCGATTGGGTCGGAAACACGACCAAGGCGTTCTTCTTGCGAATCGGCATCATCGAGCGCAAGCCATCGCTCATCGATGATGAGCAGTGTCGGCCGACCGTCAAAGCTCGGGGTAACAAGTAGGCAAGAACAGCCGGCGCGTGACGGAGGTGCCGATCAATCCATCGGTCTCGAATACCTGGACGGAGGCCTCTCCCAGCCGCTCACTAGAATTTTTGCCGGAGTGAGCTGAGGTCCGGCCATCCATCTCGACGGCCTCCATAATCATGGATGCCGAATTCGCCCGGCATGTAGTCTCGATTGACGAAGTTTAGGACGATGGGTGCGAGATGCCCGCGTTCGGGTTTAATCGGATGGCTCTGATCGACATCGGTTTGGCGATATGACGGGCCTGGATATGTGCGGACGTCAGCGACAACGCTACACCCCTTGTCTCTCTCGCAATCCGCCATATGTCATCCGCACCAAACTGCACACGCCGAAAGAATGGCAAGGCCGAGCGCTTCATCCAAACCGCGCTTTTGGAATTGGCTTACGTCAAGCCTATCCCACCTCAGATCAGCGGGCCGAAGAGCTGCCGATCTGGCTACAACGCTGGCACGGACCCACGGTGTTGTAACTCAAACACCGATCAGCAGGCTCGGTTTGACCAGGGACAAACTCTTGAGGCTCCACAGCTAGAGCTGCAGATACAGGGTTCGTGTAGCTCCTAACAATTCTTGCAATTGCGACTCGAAATGTTGAAGCGCCAACGCGACTTTCCGCGAGCGCTGACCTGCAGGGGATGGCTGAAATTCGCAGGTCGGAAAGGCCAGCGGCGATCGTTGGGATTTATCTCACGAACCCACAGCGGACCGGACAGCACGCCTTCATCTACTTGGTCGGAACGACGGCCTCAGGGCAGACAATAAAACCTTCGTATCATACGTGCATCCCTTTGGATCCTCGACGGTTACCTACGTTCAATTGAGCGTCGATCGCGATGGTCTTAGCTCGGGTATGCGGTGGCGCCTCGCGCTTATCGCCGCCCTCCTTGGGCGTTCCTCCCTATACTGGGGCGGTCCCTGGCAACGCGGGCGGTCATTCTTTCTGTTGCTATGCGCAGTTTCCGTCCCCTTAGCTCCCAATTAAACGGGACTGCGAATTCGCACTCTTTACCGAGATATTTGCAATTCACATCTCTGACGCTCACAATTTCCGCTAGCAAGTTAGGCCGCTGTGCTGACATTTGTGTCGTCGTCCAATGCGCTCGTTGCGCGACGTTGATTATCCTAACGGTTGGTGCCTAAACAACATGCACCTGTTTGCGAAGCTTTTTTGATGTAGAGCAACAATTTTCCGCAGACGCCGCGACCGCACTCTTCCGGAGCTTGCGGTTCTATCTTCCCGGCGTGGTCCTTCCAACGCCTGCACCTTGCTGGTGTTCTATGGCTGCAGTATCGGCCTATCGTCTCTGGAGATTGTCCGATGACGCTGGCAGGTTCCACACTCGCGGCAGCTCCGGTATCCATAGATCGAGAATCAAGATGCGAGCAGATGTAACGCCGGTCCAAGGACCGAGAGCTCGAGTGCCCTGGCCGGTTGCTCAACGTCTCAATGATGCCAGCTGCCCACAATCGCGGTAGACTAGGCAAAAGAACCGACGCCAAAGTCAATCGACCAGATCGAAACGGCAGAGGATGCCGCACAGGTGCAGCCCAAAGCCCGGACACTTCAAGGCTTTGGTGTTTTTCACTACTTTACAAAGCTACATCGTACCCTGGCAGATCACCGACGTTGCGCTTGAAGCTCGCAAGCAGCTTGTCGGCTCGGGAGTGGTCGCCCAGGGGATGCAGCGCGCCGAGTTGGTTGCCGCCACACTTTCAGGTTCCGCGCCTGTCCGGCAAAGCGCTTGCAGGAGACGGCGCTCGTGTACTCTTCCTGGTCCTCGGTGGCACCTACTGGGCGCTGCGTGGCAATTTTACTCGGCCGGCGACACAGCGCCGCCAATGAGCTCACGACAAAGGACTATGCGGCGCTCCCCAAGGGACGTGCGAGACTTGAACCGCCTAGCTGGACGATCCATACGACGATGCGCTTTTGTGGCCAAAAGGTTCCAAATTCGACTGCGATCGTCGGCTTCTTCGATTACGCATTTATCGCATCTGATGCCGACCGTCAGTTCCGCGACAGGCTGTCGGGGACACAACACGTCCGTTCGAAAACGTCCGATGAATTAAGCTATTGCTAGTGGCACGAGCATTGAAGGGGGGCTTTGGTTCAACTTGCTCAAGGACCGTTAATGATGACCTACAAGATTATGGCCTCGATCTTTTTGGACGAGGGTACAAGTCGAAGATTCAGAGGTGGGAGCGCTCCGTGCGTCAGAAGCGGCCAGGTGACGCCATGGCCGCTCTGACAAAAAAGCCAGCGGCAATACGCGTGGTGCTGCCCTTCGTGTTCCGGCACTGGCTGAAGCAGCCGGGGCGCAGCCTCATCGTGGCCGGCGGCCTGCTGGGCGCGACCGTTGCCGACCTGTTCATGCCGGTGTTCTCTGGGCACCTGATCGATGCGCTGATGCGCGGCCCATCCGATTCCGCCGGGCGTCACGCGGCGCTGGTGGCGCTGGCCGGAATCGTGGCGCTGGGTGCAGCCTCCATGGTGCTGCGGCTGACCGGTCTCCAGGCCATCATGCCTTTCACGCTGAAAATCATGTCCGAGGTCGCCGAAGGCGCCTTCATGCGCGTGCAGCGCTTCTCGACCGACTGGCACGCCAATTCCTTCGCAGGATCCACGGTGCGCAAGGTCACCCGGGGCATGTGGGGGCTCGACCTGTTGAATGACAGCATATTGATGGCGCTGGCGCCCTCGCTGCTGGTGCTGATCGGTTCGATGATCCTGCTCGGCCTGCACTGGGCCTCGCTTGGCGCGGTGATCGCGCTCGGCGCGCTGGTCTATGTCACGATGACGGTGCTGTTCTCGACGCGCTACATCGCGCCGGCCGCGCGCGTCTCCAATGCCTGGGACACCAAGGTCGGCGGCACACTGGCGGATGCGCTCACCTGCAACGCCGTGGTGAAGTCGTTCGGCGCGGAGGCGAGCGAGGATGCGCGGCTTGCCCGCGTCGTCAACCGCTGGCGCGTGCGCCTGCGGCGGACCTGGCTGCGTTATAACTACACCGCAATGTCGCAGCTCTCGCTGCTGCTGGCGTTACGTGCCTCCGTGATCGGCGGTTCGGTGCTGCTGTGGATGTCGGGGCACGCCTCGCCTGGCGACGTGACTTACGTGCTGACGAGCTATTACGTCATTCACGCCTATTTGCGCGACGTCGGAATGCACATCAACAACCTGCAGCGCTCGATCAACGACATGGAGGAGCTGGTGGCGATCCACGACGAGCCGATCGGGATTGCGGATGCGCCGGACGCGCGGCCGATCGCGATCGAGCGCGGTGAGCTCGTGTTCGACGACGTCACGTTCCATTATGGCGGCCATCACGCGCCGCTCTATGAGGGACTGTCGGTCACGATCCGCGCCGGCGAACGCGTCGGTCTCGTCGGTCGCTCCGGCTCCGGCAAGACAACCCTCATCAAGCTGGTGCAGCGGCTGTATGACGTCTCGGGCGGTCGCATCCTGATCGACGGGCAGGACATCGCCAAGGCCACGCAGCAATCGCTGCGCGGCCAGATCGCGGTCGTGCAGCAAGATCCGATCCTATTTCACCGCTCGCTCGCCGAGAACATCGCCTATAGCCGGCCCGGCGCCAGGCCGGCGACGATCGAGCAGGCTGCGCGGCTCGCCAATGCACACGACTTCATCGTGCGTCTGCCGAAGGGCTACGGCACGCTAGTCGGCGAGCGCGGCGTCAAACTGTCGGGTGGCGAACGGCAGCGCGTGGCGCTCGCGCGCGCCTTCCTGGCCGATGCGCCGGTGCTGATCCTGGACGAGGCGACCTCGAGCCTCGATTCGGAATCGGAGGCGCTGATCCAGCAGGCCATGGAGCGGCTGATGAAAGGCCGCACCTCGATCGTGATCGCGCACCGGCTGGCGACGGTGCGCGGCCTCGATCGCATCCTGGTGTTCGACCGCGGACAGATCGTGGAGCAGGGCAGGCATACCCTGCTCGCCGCCAAGACCGGCGGCATCTATCGCAACCTGTTCGAGCGCCAGACGACTGAATTGGGCTGCATAATCTCCGCTGTGGAGTAGGTGGGTGCACTGTTATGGCATACCAATTGCCTCTTGGAGCTTTCTGCGCAAGCGCGTGTGGGACGTGCAGCCCTGTTCCTCGAAGGTCAGCTCGGAGATGACGGCGCAACATTGGTTGGATGCGGTCGGAGGGGGCTGGCGATCCCGACCCAAGGCAGCAGCATGCAATTCTCGGGCGTGGATTGGGACGCCGATGCGTGACATCGTGCGCGACTATGTGGAGCATTTGGCGGATGATGATGCCGTGCTGGTGATCGACCGGACCGCCTTTCCCAAGCAAGGCAAAGCATCATGCAGTGTGACGCGACGAATACACTGGTTCGGCAGGCAAGATTTACGAAATGCCACATCGGAGTCTTCGCTACCTAAGTTTCGCGTCATGGTCATCCGTTCATGGACCGCGTCAAGGAAGGACCGACGATGCGGACTAGCGTGGTACGGCGCGCTCCGCGCAAGTTCGCTTCTGAATCAAAGGAATGGATCGCCACGATTGCCCCAAGCTGCTGAGGCCATCTCGGAGCCTCGTCGGGAGGCAATAAGAGGCAGCACCCGATGAGCGCAACACAAAGGGAAGTGCAGTTGCAGCCTAACGACCGATTCCTTGAACTTGGCGGTGATGGAACGAGACGTTTGTTTGTGGATTCCTCGTTGGAATAGACTGAACGAGGAGTTTTATCATGGGAGGATGGCGGCAAGCGATCGAGGTGGCGAGCAAGGCCTGGCTGGTGTCTCTGGCGTGCGACAAGGCCAAGGAGCATGGTTATCCGCACGAGTTGTGGACGACGCGGCTGTTGGCCCGCCATGCCGCGAGCACGGACCACTGTCTCGCCCGTCTGGTTCAGGGCACAGTGTGCAAGCTTCTCGGGCAGGAGGAAATCAAACCGCAAAAGGTGCGCTACTTATCTTGGCGGCGCCGAGTTCGAGCAGAAGATGGCGGAGGTTCTGTATGTCTATCGCGAGGTCCAGATCCTGAAAAAGGCAGCCAACCGGTCGAAGAAGTCGGACAAACCGGTAGCGATCGTCTCCTACGATGAGAAGCCGGGTATCCTGCCGCAACGACAGCGACGGATCTGCCACCAGTGCCGGGCGGGCATGCGACCTTCGCGCGCGATCATGAGTAGTCGTCCGTGAGCAAGGCTCTAAGCGATTGAGCAGGAGTCAGTTTTTCGGTTGCGGTGGCATTTGAGATTGCAGGGATTGGGGGCTTGA
>NZ_JBVVOS010000062.1:0-11060 GCF_055807515.1 Bradyrhizobium sp. Kon69
TAGCCGCGGTCGAACTGCATGCCCTCGACGACGTCGAGCTCGGTCTCGAGCGACTTGGCTTCCTCGACGGTGATGACGCCCTCGTTGCCGACCTTCTTCATGGCGTCGGAGAGGAACTTGCCGATCTCCGCGTCGCCGTTGGCGGAGATGGTGCCGACCTGGGCGATTTCCTCGTTCGAGGTGACCTTCTTGGAGTTCTTGACGAGGTCGGCGACCACGGCTTCCACCGCCAGGTCGATGCCGCGCTTGAGGTCCATCGGGTTCATGCCGGCGGCAACCGACTTGGCGCCTTCACGAACGATCGCAGCCGCCAGAACGGTGGCGGTGGTGGTGCCGTCGCCGGCCGCGTTAGCGGACTTGGAGGCGACTTCGCGCACCATCTGCGCGCCCATGTTCTCGAACTTGTCCTCGAGCTCGATCTCCTTGGCGACGGTGACGCCGTCCTTGGTGATGCGGGGAGCGCCGAACGACTTGTCGAGCACGACGTTGCGGCCCTTGGGGCCCAGCGTCACCTTCACCGCGTTGTTGAGAATTTCGACGCCGCGCAGCATCCTGTCGCGCGCGTCAACGCCGAACTTGACTTCTTTGGCTGACATGTGGGTTTCCTGAAAATTTTACTTGGTCTCACCCTTGGCGACGCCCAGCAGGCGCCCCTCAGGATGAGCGGTGCGAGCGATGGTTTAAGCGGCCTTCTTCTTGGCGGACGCGTCAGTGAGAACGCCCATGATGTCGCTTATTCGAAGGGACAGAAGAATGACTTCCGAGATGCGGAAGCCATCGCCGAGGCGGTCCAACGCCCGACCATGAAGTTCGTGCGCCGGTGAGCGGACCTGTTGAATGCCGCCGCTACTTCGCAGATAGTCCAAAGATCGCACCTACTTGGCCGAGTGTTGCCCGCTGGCCGGTATCTCGATCTGAAAAACGGAACCAGCGCAGTCTGACTTGGCGAGCCGCAATGTGCCTCCGAAGCCCGCTACCAAGCTAGAAGCGATGGCGAGGCCCAAGCCGATACCAGCGGACTTCTTCGTAAAGAATGGATCGAATATGCGCTCGCGATCCTCAACCGGAATTCCAGGCCCGGAGTCCTCAACCGACAATAGTATCCTCGACTGGCCGTTTAAACTCGCTGTGAGCCGCAGATGTCGGGCTTCTGGAGGCAGGGAGTGCATTGCGTCTACAGCGTTCTTGACGAGGTTCAAGAGCACTTGCTGCAATTGCGTGCTATCTAGATGCACCTCTGGGAGACTACTCTCAAATTCTGTGGTGACAGCTACTTCATGGACTGTAAGCTCATGATGCAACAGTCTAAGTATTAAGCGAACCGCATCCTCAATACGTGTAGATGCGCTTCGATCAGTCGTTTTCTTTGACAGTTCGCGAATGCTCGTAATGATTTCGTTCGCGCGAAAGCTGTCGCCTTCTATATCACTGAGTATATCGTCCATTTGATCAAGCTCTGGAGGCTTCGAACGAAGTTGGCTCCGCGCGGTGTTGGCATTAAGCGATATCGCTGCCAACGGCGTCCTTAGTTCGTGGGCAATGGCCGCCGTGACAGCATCTATGCTCAAAAGTCGGTTGGCGCGTTCGCGGCCTTGTAAAATGATCGCACTGGCGAGACGTGAATAGAGAAAGATTGTCTCGACGATCAGCACGCTCAGCAACATGCAACTGGCAACGAGAACAAAGCATCTAGCTGCGTACCAACCAATCGTAAATCGTATCGAGCTGCCGATGATTGCCACCAAGAAGCTAGGCATGTAGGCAAGCAACGTCACGATCAACCACAAATCTAGGATCGTACGTCTACGTAACAGCAATACCGCTGTCGCGGTAGCACCCCAGAGCCACAGCGCGAGGTTGACCTGATTCCCAAATTTCGTCTGCAATCTGATGTCATTAGTGAAGAAGCTTGGCAGGTATTCCGTCTTTGTGCATACGATCCAAGTGAGTACAGCAATCGTCGCAAGGACACCACCAACAGTAACTATGATCGGTGCCATTTTGGATCCGGCCGGAAACTTGCTGTTTCCGATGGTGTCTTTGGAGATTGCATAGACAAGGACAGCCGCCGTAAACGTGCTGTGCCAAAGCACGTAAATCCAAGCTGGAGTGTTAGGTCCGTCACCAATCAGACCGTCGGGCGCGTACCCGCCCGGAAAAGCGAGCGTCTGCAGGAATGCAAATGAGCCGCTGAATATGTAAGCGCTCGCGAGCGCAAGCAACGCGCGTTGCGGTTGGATAGAAAATTGAGCGAACAGAAAAATTGCCGTGAGGAGATCGGCAACGGCTAAGACGGTTTGCAAAACCGGGATGAATGAGTCAATTCGGCGGACCTGTATGTTCGCGTATGGTGCCATAACTGCCGCCGCCACCATCAAAAGGACGATGACACCGACTGCTACGGCACGTTGCCGCGAGCTTGCCGGCATCGTTGCGATTATCAATGGAAAATCTTGACCCACTTCGTCTGCAGGCAATTGGCTCATTCCAAACTTAGCTTGATGAAATTTCATCGCGTCGTCCTGGCTATCTTGGACAATGAGTTCAGGGTCAGCCAAAGAAAACAGTAATGCAGTGAGAAGAGTAAGCTTCTGTTCGACCCCTAATCTAACCATGGCGGCTCTATTTCAGCCAGCATAGACGTCCGGAATGGGTCTTGGTCGTGTAAAAACTCCATTCGGGGAAGCCGGGAGAAAGCCGCACCGTTTAGCGTCAGGCCACGATCGCGGCCATCAACGGCTTGGTCCCAACGATGTTCATAACCCGGGTCAGATTGTAGGCCAGGACCGAGAGGGCCATTTCGGCGGCGACTTTTGGGAGGGTTTTGGTCAGGAAGTGCGTCGCACCCATGCGCGCCTTCATGGTGCCGAACGGATGCTCGACGGTCTCGCGACGTAGTCGCATGGCGAGCGGGTTCGCATCGAGCCGCTGCTGCACGGCGTCGAGCAGATGCTCGTGTTCCCATCGCGTGATCCGTCGCTCGGACCCGGGCGTGCACTGGGATTTGATCGAACAATTCTTGCAGGCGTTGGTCCAGTAGCGCCGCAGCATCTTGTCGGCTTCTTCGTTTGTATAGCGATACGGCAACCGCTCCCCGGCCGGACAACGATAGGCGTCGTCCTCCGGCAAATAGACAAAGTCCTGCTTGCCGAAGCGTCCGTCCGACTTGGCGCCCGAAGTCATCGGCTTGGGCAGGGTCACCGTGATGCCGGCCTCGTGGCAGGCGAGGATCTCCGGGCTGCTGAAGTAGCCGCGGTCGGCAACGGCATCGAGGGTCTCGGTCTGCAATACATTCTTTGCCTGCCTGGCCATATTGGCGAGTTGCGCTCGATCCGAGCCGCTGTTCGTCACCTCATGGGTAATGATCAGGTGATGATCGGTATCCACAGCGACCTGCACGTTGTAGCCGACGACGCCCGAGCCGCGGCCGCTGGTTGCCATCGAGCGGCTGTCGGGATCGGTCAGAGATATCTGCTGGTCGGGCGAAGCCAGCATCTGCTTCTCGTAGACGGCAAGCTTGCCCATTTGCTCTTTCACCTTCGCCAGCTTCTCCTTGAGCCTTGTCACCTTCGCGGCCAGCGCTTCGGTCGGCTCCTGCCGGTCGGCGGTGTCAAGCTGGCTCAGATAGCGGGCGACGCTCTCCTCCAGTTGGGCACGCCGCCGCTCCACCTTTGCCCGCGTGAAGTTCCTGTCCCGGTTGTTCACGGCCTTGAACTTGCTGCCATCGATGGCAACGCTCGCCGTCGCGAGAAGGCCCATCTCACGGCAAAGCTCAACGAAGCGCGCACATACCTTGCGTAGCCCCAGGCCGTTGTCCTTGCGGAAGTCCGCGATCGTCTTGTGATCAGGCACGAGCCGGCCCAGCAACCACATCACCTCGACATTGCGGCCGGCCTCTCGCTCCAACCGCCGGCTCGACTGAACCCGGTTCAGATAACCGTAGATATAAAGCTTCAGGAGCACCGAAGGATGGTACGACGGCCGTCCGGTCGCGGCCGGGTCCACCCCATCGAAGCCCATTTCCGCCAAATCGAGCGCATCGACAAACACGTCGATCACGCGAACCGGGTTGCCTTCGTCAACGAAATCATCGAGGCATTCGGGCAGCAGCGTCGACTGCCCACGATCCGCCTCTTCAATGAACCGCCTCATTAATTCTCTCCCGAGAATCATCGAGAGAATCATAGCAGCGCAATGGCGTTTTCACACAGCCAGGGTCAATCGCGTCGGCCTGCTCCCGATGTGATGACTTCCGGTCTACCCCGGTGAACGGGCATGTAGCGGCAGCCCGTCATGGAAGCGAAGGCCCAATAGGCGACGTCACGCCCAAACTTGACTGACACGACGCCGCGCGGCTAGCGAAGCGGGCGGGACCGGCTGAACAAGAAACGGCTGGGAGTGAACTTTCGGGCTACCGCGAGCGCGCTGCCCTCGCACGTTTCGAGCGCGATCTTCTGGGCCAGCATCACGTCTCCAATCGGAAGATCGCCAACGGGCAGGAAACACAAGCCGATCCTTGGACCGCCGTTTTCGCCGATCTCGCAGACATTCGCAGCCGCTCCCGCATAGATCCTATAGTGGTTGCCCGTGTCGCCGCCGATTACCTCGAAATAACCCTTTTCCGCGAATTGCCGCCGTTGGACAGGCGAGAGGTAATGCAGCAGCAGCAGCAGCGCGCGTCCTTCCGGAGTGCTCTCGGCGCCGTGTCGAATGAACAGCGCCTTTGCAGCTCTCATCCGTGAGCGTTCACCCGGCCGCGAGCGTCTGAACAGCCGCACGGCTTCGCGATTCAGCCGCCGACCAGCCTGGGGAAGAAGAGAGTTTCTTCCGCAGTGGGGTCGAACGATCGGATCCGCGACACCTGACCTGAACCGGTCCGGACCGCGGCGGTGAAGCCGACGTTCGTCAGCTCGCGGAATCGCTGCTCCGCCTTGGCTACTTCCCCTGCATCGTCCGCATCGAAGAAGTGACGGCTGTCGCCGGTACTGTCCATCACGGTCTGCATCGGCATGCGGATCCCTCCTTGTTGATCATGACAGAATATTGTTGAAGCTCCGAAGTTCCTCGATCGCACCAAAGCTACTGCCTTTCGCGTCTCGCAACCAAGGCTTCGGTATGGTGGTACGCAGATGGCCCGCAAGCCAGGGCGCAGATTTTGTGGACTTCGGCGAACAGCATCAGCCCGCCACAGCGTCACCGGATATGGCCATTGGTCGAAAGTCGGTCCGCATCCTTCCACAAACCAGCTTTCGCATTCACATACGATAATTCATCTGATGGGGAGCGCAGGTACGCTCTGAGCGGGGCCTTGTAGAGAGGCTTTCATGCCGTACTATGAATTCGAGCTTGTCACCGATGCAACATGCCAGCATCAGGGCGGAATGATCTTAGAAGATCGACAAGGAGCGGCGGACCAAGCAGAACGTCTCGCAGCGGAGCTCACGCTGGTGCGACCAGAACTGATGTCCCACAATTCTGCAATTCGGGTTCGAGATCACAGCAACGCTGAAATCTATCGCACTGCGCTCGATGCTCTTGCAATCCGGAAACGCCACCCAGGTCCCGGCACACCATTGTACTCACGATAGCACAACGTTCGTGCTGCCGATTGGACATTCATCCGGCTGCATCACCAACAGCACCAAGCTCACCGAGGCGGGTCAATTCGCCTGCAAGCCAACCGACCGCATCTGTCTTCATTGGATCCACAGCGAACGACGCCGTCTCGGTACGTTCGCAGGTCGAGCATTCGAACGTGCGCGTCTCGAATCCGGACTTGCCGGGAGAGATGCGCGCCAATGCCATCCGGTGTTTGCATACGGGACACATCGGCCGTTCGTTGGTACACGAAGTCATCCACTGGCCCCAAAGAATACTCATTTACCCCAATCCGATTTTCAAAACGACAAAAGGTGAGCGCTAGGCAGCAGCTAAGTCATGCTGACCAGGGATGAAGCAGCGTTCAATGTCTGTTGGGAGAGGAGTCGCCGCCAAATGCTCCCAGTATTCTGCCTCGGCGAGCAGTTTCCAGCTTCTGTCAGGATGAAGCGCGGCACTCTGCCGACAGAGCGCGCCATCGCGCGCAAGCGCTGTGCGGTTTCCATTCCAGCCTCCCATGTTTTTCCCACCTTATTTTTTGTTTTTGCGTTGGAGTCATTATGATTATGCGCGAGAACTAATTTTTTGGTTTTTCCTGGCCCCGACCGCCACTCGATATGCTTGCTGCGGTTGGCTTTCGTCTCGAGCGCCAACGCTCTTCATTTGATGCAATGTTCCGACTGGACATTCGTCCTGGTTGAAACCTTTGTGCTCTGACGGACCACACGGCTCCGCCACGGCTTTTGCTGTACATGCGGTGCTCGCGAACGATACAGGGAAGGAATTTCGGCGCGGAGAGAAGGACCTCTTCAGCCCTGACCTGATCACGCAATTACGCCTTGGAACGCGCGCTTACTCCAGCATCCGCGGTCGCCTCCAGAGGAAACGCCCCGCAGAGCGCCCGCCATCGCAATTCTCAGTTGCCTTAAAGATCATTATGGGACCTTTGAGTCCCTCAATGGAGCTGCGAGTCAGGTTTCATCATCGTCGCCAACGTCGTCCTGATCGTCTTCGTCCGAATCGATGGCCATAGCTTCGATGTAGTCACAGCAGGCATCCCGGAGCGTGCGACCCGATGTCGGATCGTCAGGGAAAACCACCATCCCCCGGTCTTCTTTCCATAGATGGAAAAGGTCCATGTGAGCGACATGACGCTCGCGCGTGCTGCACGATATCCGTGCGGCTACACAACCCAGCTTCAGCGGTCGATAAGCTTATAGATGCGCTGTCAAACGATGATGTGCTCGCAATGATATCGTGGTGGCCGGCACCACCCGTAAATTTCCCAAGTGCCGGTAACCAGGCGCAATGGTTAAATTGCGGCAGGTTTGACCGCAGCATCATGAAAACACAAAAGCCAAAGCAATGGGCCGACCGTGAGGTCCAGCAATTATCCAAGCTGGCCCCGGCAGGCGCTGGCGTATCGAAGAGTCGCAGCCGAGCTGGGCCGTCACGCAGGATCTGTGAGGCGAATGGCGCGAAGGATAGGGATACTGTTGAAGAAATAGCCGTTGAGGAAGCTCGCATCCCCGCCCGAATGAGCGCAGCACCTACAACCCCAAACCGCGACTAATCGCCCGCACAACCGTGCGCGCAGCGTCAGTATTTCGGCCATAGAAGAGCGCTGATCGAGTTGCGAAAAGAATGGTCAGCCCAAATAGCGCGATGGCAATACCTCTAAAATGGTGGCGGACCGGGTTGAGCGATGCAACGCACGTCTAAACGGCCCCAGCCGCAGGTTGGGAGAAACAGCCGGGGCCGTGCATTCCCATTCCATGTGCCGTAATCAGCCGTAATCGGCACGCCTCGGTTCGGCGGTCGGCCACGAGCGGAAAGTCGCTTGCGCTCTGAGAAACAGGCAACCGCAGAACGGTTTTTCACCCGGTACCGTAGCTGGCCCGTGAGTGCTCTGGTCGTCAGGTGTTGTGACACCCGGCGATCTTCTAAGCTGCGACGCTCCTCCTGCTTCCTGATTGAAAAGGACACATTCGCTGGCGCCCGCCGCTCTTCCGGCGCGTTTCAGTTAGGGCCGCCCCTGGCGGCTTACCTTCCACCAGTCAAGGCGCGAAACCTGGGATGCCAGTTTGTCGGGCGACCCGCGCATCGGAGTGAACTTTGTATCGCTCCGCTCTGCGCGTTTGCAGTTGGGGCAGACGAAAAGGTGAGCGATTGTCTCTTCCGTGTTGTCGCGCACCAGCTCCGAGCGGAACCATCTCATAGTGATGCGGCAATTCGGACAGTGTGGGGGGTGAGTTGCCCCAGTGCTTTCTTTAGCTGGTCCATGCCACGCCCCCTCCGTTCCGGGAAACAGTAGCAAAGCATAACGATGCGCAAAGTATCAAAAGATACACACATTGAGCCGCCCAAACTCAGCTGAAGACACCAAGGCGAGCCGCGATGCCTGCGGCACGTCGGCAAGCTCTCCTCCAATGTGGTGGTCTAGGCCGGGGTGGGACCGAGTGCCGCGCGCGGGGCCCGTCTGGGCGGAAATTCGGGCCAGTGGCCGCGCGCCTTCCGGATCTCGACATCTTCTCGCAAGCCTAGTCGAACGCCTAAACCTCGGATGGCCGTTTGCGGAGAAGGGCAGGACGGTACTCGATTTCAAGCCAAGTTTTCCGGGCCGCAAACCGGACGGGATGGTCCGGTCGAGCAGCTGTCGTGCGAAGCCCGCGCCCCACTGTCGCCTCCACATGGATTGGCCGAATCCAACGCCTGCAGCGCCGGCGTGCGGCAAGTACGCGGGCGCAGAGCATCTTGAGCCTCCTCCCTTCGTCTACTGTCGGGAAAATCCGGAAACTTTCCGAAATGCCTTGAGTTGGCAGCGACTGGGTTCGTCTCCGGAGAGTGAGCATGGTCGACAAAGTTGTTTTGAAGACGCCACGGAGACCGCCTGGATGGTGTACCGGGCGCGCCACCCCGAGGTCGATGCGCACGACAGCCGGCGCTGCCTGCTGGAGCGCCACCTCCACGGGCGGTCGAAGCCGCGCGAGAGCGATACCGAAGAGCTCGCTGGCTTCGGGATAGCCTACCTGCAGCGGCTTCCTCGAGACGGACGTTGACGGCCGTGAAGACGCTCGCAGCGCACGTGGTCTGCGGAAGCACGAGGCCTTATTGGACGTTGCTCGCGATTTCGTCCCTCATTTCCGCGAGGATCGTGACAGTCCTGCGATTCGTGTTCGGGGTCTAGCCGATGCGGATTGCCCAGCTTGCTCCGTTGGCCGAGAGCGTACCTCCCAAGCTCTACGGCGGCACTGAGCGAGTGATCGCCTGGCTCGTGGACGAACTGGTCGAACTCGGACACGACGTCACCCTGTTTGCAAGCGAGGACTCCAAGACAAAGGGAAAGCTTCACGCCGTGTGGCCGCGCGCGCTGCGCCTGGGGCGGAAAGGGGCGGATCCGAGCGCAGCCTGCGCGCTTCTGATCGAAGCCGTCGCCGAGCGAGCGCGCGACTTCGACGTGATCCACTCGCACGTCGACTGGTTGCCCCTTCCGGTGCTCAGCCGAGCCGGCGTGCCTTTCCTCACGACGATGCACGGCCGGCTAGACCTTCCCGGTCTGCCCCAGGTAATCGGTGCCTTTGCGGACGCTCCGTTCGTCTCGATTTCCGCCGACCAGCGTCGTCCGCATCCGGAGGCGAACTGGATTGCGACGATCCAGCACGGACTGCCCAAGGATATGTTTCGGCCATCCTACGAGCCAGGTTGGTACCTGGCCTTTCTGGGGCTGCTGACGGCGGACAAGGGGCCGGAAGATGCCATCCGCATCGCGCGGGCGGCGCGGATGCCCCTGCGGATCGCTGCGAAGATTCCTCGGGCGGAGACGGCCTACTTCAAGAACAAGCTCGAGCCGAACATCGCTGGCCAGACGGTTCAGCTC
Organism: Bradyrhizobium sp. Kon69; assembly: GCF_055807515.1. NCBI lineage: Bacteria > Pseudomonadati > Pseudomonadota > Alphaproteobacteria > Hyphomicrobiales > Nitrobacteraceae > Bradyrhizobium > Bradyrhizobium sp. Kon69. The sequence continues at coordinate 9,476 of NZ_JBVVOS010000062.1, forward strand.
GTCGGCGAGGTCGACGACGCGAAGAAACAGCCTTTTCTCGCGAATGCAGCAGGCCTGCTGTTTCCGATCGATTGGCCCGAGCCGTTCGGTCTGGTCATGATCGAGGCGATGGCGTGCGGGACGCCCGTGATCGCCTATCGATCAGGCTCAGTGCCGGAAGTCGTGGAGGACGGCGTCACCGGCTTCATCGTCGATGGTGAGGAGCAGGCGATCAGGGCAGTGAAAGAACTATCCCAGCTGGACCGACGCATGGTCCGCACCCGGTTCGAGGAGCGCTTCGCCGCAAGCCGGATGGCGAAAGAGTACGAGACCCGATATTGCGACCTGGTCGCTCGTGGAAAACGCTTCGCGTGAGAGATTTTTCCGCAGCTGGCTTGTGGACCGGCATGACTCGAAGCCTTGGCGATCCGTCTGGAGTCCGGAGCAAGTGAAATTCCAGGGTTGAGGTCGGCTCAAGCGGGCGCGGATTAGGACGTACTCCGCGATCGCTTTCAATACCTGCTCTCGGGAGCGCCCGCGAAAAGCATTTCACAGAGTATGGCGCAGAGCATAGTTTCTAACGCGGAACTTTTGCCCCAACACAACACTACGGTCGGTGGTAGAGGCTAAAATCATGAGACACGAACCATCCCGGATCTCAAAATTCTTCGGTGATTTGGCTAACAAGACTTCGCTTGCGGCTGGCCGCGCCTCGACCTTCCTGTTAGCCGCGGGTGTGGTGGTCGTATGGGGCATCAGCGGCCCACTCTTCCAGTTCTCGGACACGTGGCAGTTGGTCATTAATACTGGGACCACAATCGTAACTTTCCTTATGGTATTTCTGATTCAGAACTCGCAAAACCGTGACAGCGCGGCCATTCAGGTGAAGCTGGACGAACTCATTCGCGTGAGCGCGGCGCGCAATAGTCTGGTGGGAATCGAGCACCTCACAGATGATGAGATTGAGGAGCTTCGCTCGAAATGTGAAGCGCGTGCCCGAGCCGAGAAAGCCGGAGATGAGACACTCGATCGGACCCGACAGTCAGCGCGGCGAGCCGCCGAGCAGATCGCGAGCTGACGATGTCAGCGCAGGAATCACCGAAAAGACCGTTAGAAAATATCGACGCCATCCTGCGGCTTGAAAAGCAGGATGAGGAAAAGATCGATCTTCATCATCGTGTTTTTCATGCAATCGGATCATTCGCGGCACTCCGCAGTTCGTTGTGCTGCAATGCGCGGCGGTGGTGTGCTGGATTGCCTTCTGTGGGGCATTCCCTGGAAGAGCTTCTTGTGGCTGATCAGATACCCCTCCCGCCTGAGCGGAACATGCAGCCGCCGATAGCCGAAGCGGCGGCGCTCCTGGGCGATCGCCCTCATGCGCTGGCGAAGGTTAGCATCGACAGCCTGGGGCGTCCGATATCTCATGGTCATACGGCAGCAGCCGATGGCTTTACACGCGCGCCGTTCGCTCATCCTATGGGCATCCACCAGATGAGCGACAGCCTTCCGCTTCCCAGCGGGCGTCACCACTAGACTGTATGTCCCCCCACAAAATGAGGCGACTCACCCTCGATGTTGCGACGAGGGTTGCCCGGATGGACCGGGT
>NZ_JBVVOS010000063.1:0-10421 GCF_055807515.1 Bradyrhizobium sp. Kon69
ACGACGGTGTAGCCGTTGTAGTCGAGCCAGTCGATCAGCGGCCGGATCGAGGAGTACTCCTGATCCTCGATGATCGCTGTGTAGTAGAACGCCCTCAGCAGCGTCCCGCGGCTCTGAAACTCCTTCAGCAGGCGCTTGTAATCGATGTCGAAGCCCAGAGTTTTCGCCGTCGCGTAGAGATTGGCTCCGTCGATGAAGAGCGCGATCTTGTCGGCAGGCAAATGAGACATCTGTAGGCTTTCGGTGGGGCAAGTCGGAGTTGAAGCATCCCGTAAATTCGCAACGCAAAATTTTCGGTCGCATTCTATATGGATAGCTACCGGAGATCGTCGAGTAGCAACGAACGTTTAATCTTCAACTAATATCATATGTATCCGGGCGTGGAACCCCAGCGTTGCCCGAAAGTTCTCCCCGTCAGATTTCGTAATGTGTCCTGTCTATTTCCAAGTGCGCATTTAAGGTGTTCATGGATGAACGCTGACGCTTTTGCTCCCTTTGATCTGTCGATACATAGGCGCGGTCGTGCCTGGCGATGGTCCGTCATTGACCGATCAGGCAACCCTTTGTTGATTGACAGCGAGTTCAGCAGGACTGCGGCTCATTACAGCGCCACCAGGGCAATCTTGCAGATGTTATTGACCGCTCCCTATCGAAATCAAATGTCTCCAGCGGCCTGGTCGCTCGCCTGGAAGATTGAGGCGCCTCGCACCTTCCGGGACCCAGGAAGAAGGCGCAGGTTAAAGAACGCGCCGGTCTAACGAGCTGCGTGAGGGGCAGAAGACTTCCTATGAGGTCAAAGTTGAGCAGAGGCGCGGCAAGAGCGCGCGGAAACGGCGCATCTGATCACTGCGTTTTTCGCCCGAGGTCTCTCAGGAGCGAGTGGAGAAAATCACTCGCATGGTCGTACCGCGTGCCGCCGCTCGCGAGTTCACGGGCGCGCGGCCCCACTACACTACCGACGGTTTCTGAACCGAGTAGATCAGCTTTTTCAGACCATTGCTGCAGTAGGCGATCAGGAATGTATTCTGCAGACCCGAACAACCTCAAAAGGCATTCTTCGGCTTTGTGATCGTGATGAGCCTTCGTCGCGTAGAAAGCGAATAGTCCACGAAAAGCATCACGGGAAAAGGCTGGTTTTGCCATTGCAATGTCCCCGCAGAATTGAATTCCCAACGAAGAGGCCACCTAAAGGCGGCCTCAGAAGTTCATTGGTTGATCTAAACAACACGTACTAAAACGGCTGCCGCAGCGTTGCCGTTGCTTCAGTCTCCGGGTGTAAATAGATGCGAGATGAACGTGCGAGCCCGGTCACAGGAGCATGCCAAGTTGACTCGCTTCTGCCAACAAGAATCTGACGACTGCCGGGAAAATCTGGCAATTCCAAACCTATGTCAGCATAATTGACATACGCACAGAGCCGTTCGGCGAGCGAAGTATCATGATCATCTATCAGGATACGTGCTCGACGAGCTCGGCTATGCCTGAGTTTGGATGTGAGACTGCGCGACGGAAGTAGAAGCAAAGGGAAGGGCCGCTGCGAAGAAGAAGCCCCGTGGAAGTTTGGTGCGATGGTCGGCGCCTCGCCCCTTTGCAGCCGCAGCTGGACTGGACCTTGTACTCACAACGAAGAACGTGAATTCGTCATTCCTTTCCGAGCGGCACCATCACTGGCACAGCGTGAACGGAAACTCGCAGATCTCGGTACCTGTGCCCGGGACGAACACATACGGGTTTGGGCAGAATGCGTCGGCGTCGCCTGCCCCGCACCAGCCCGGGAGCATGGGCGGAGTAGTAGGCTTCGGCCGCAGGTTCTGATCAGCAGAGGCGGGGCTTGCAAGGCACGTTAGCTGTGCGACCGCTGTGTAATGCTTCGGTCAATAAATGGCGGACCGCGTCGAGGTGGCGCCTTCAACGCGGTCCTAACTCCGACATTGGGATGAGCAATGTCGGTGCTGACCAGACAGGTATCAGCATCGGACTGCCGATGCAGCTCTTTCCGCCTAAAGAGCCCGGGGCGAGCCGCTCGGCATCGCCGCCAGCCCATCCAGTTCGGCGCTTTTATCCAGTGACGTCCCGGCAACCCGGTCAAGATCAGGACCTAGGCGGCCTTTGCCGACCGTGCACCTCAGCTTCGCGATCAGCGCGCGCGCTGCGCTGGCGTCAGATCGCGGCACGCTAATGGACAAACGCCACCCCGACGAAAGCATCGCGACGCCATATGAGGCGGCAGGCGAAGCCTGTTCGAAAATGGTCAAACGATAGGTCGAAGATAGTCGACGGGATCGGAGCATTTTCTAGCAGTAGGCCGGCCCCAAAAACTGAGAGGTCACGCATTGCGCAGCGCGTGACTGTCGCTCCGCCTGAGAGCGAGAGCATGACTGTCTGGTCGACCGTTTTGCGTGTGACGCGTCGCCGTTCAACACCCGTGCATTCAACACACACTTTGCCTCCGAACCTCAGCAGCATTGTGGGCGGGATCGCCGACCGGGGGGCGGCGACCCCTCGCCGCGAAGCCGCCGTTACGCGAGACGAGGACGACTTCGCGACTGCATGAAGCATCGGGCCCGTTGCCGAGCGGCGCAAGAACATCTGTGCGTTAGTGTTACTTGGGCAAATGAGGGCAATACAACGACTATGGAGGACGCGGCAAGAACATGAGAACGATTTGTGCGACCGCTGCACCCACGATGCCGCTTAGGATTTTTAGCGCAGCGCTGAAGAGGCTGGGATAGCGGTCAGGGCGAACGATTTGCGACAGTTCTATTGCGAGTGAAGTCACTATGAGGAAGCCGCAAACGATCAGCAGCCTGCCCGGTAAAAGGAGCGATAGCGCAGATCCAAAAAGAGCCCACACGCAAAATCGCTCAATGAGCATCACGCGATCGCCGTGATGGTGCCCGCCGATGACCGGCCAGCCTTTCAGCGCTGCCACCGCTGCGTACGTTGCCAGAGCAAGGCCCAGTCCCGTCACAATCGTGAATTGGCGGTTCAAGCGCATAGAGACAACAATACGCCGCGGCGGCTTCCATACGCCGTTCGAATTCGAATATCCTTAATCGGAAAGCAAGACTGTCCTAAATGAGACCCGGCAGTCAATTGAACCGCATCGCGCGCAAACAGTGAAATCGCATCTTAACGCGCTCTGGATTGGCGAGCAGAAGTGCGCAGCGTAGCTGCGGGGCGGGCTCACAGCTTTGGGTCGGCGAACTGTTCAAAAGTGGACACTCGCACGCCGGGCTCTGGCATCGCAAGTTCGCAAAGGTCCTTCGAGCTATGAGACGAAGCTTGAACTCTTTGGGACCATGTCGCTAAGGTGATTGCCGGGGGACGCCCTGGGGAGGAGTGCTTCAAATTACGATTGGTCCTCGTACCGCTTTTGTTGTTTTCACGGTCGCCTTTGCCATTACCGTCGCTTTTGCCGTAGTCACGACATCTCGATATCTCGCCGCCATGCACTCGAAGTCTCCAAGACCGGTAGCTTCGGTCCAGCACGCCCTGGTCTGACCCAGCGTGAAGCGCGCTCGAAAGCGAATAATCCATGCGGTTGTTATCCTCACGGTCGCTGCGGGGCTTTCGGCCTGTTCGCGTGAGGAAGACGTCACTAACTCGACGAATGCATGCGCTGCCAAAATGTTCTCGCCTTTTTTTTGATCCGAAGAACTATGATCAATGCGTCAAGGCTTGCATTAGGTGCGACAACGGCGTGATGACGACGTGCTCGACGTCGTGTCGTCTGAAGGGCGCTCGGTGAATTCGCGTTTTGAACGGCGCGGCTGCGCGACGGCGGAATTCGACTTAAGTCAGAGCAGGCTACTATTGCTTGCGACGCGAACCCGATATATCCTCCTGCGTTAATTCTTATCGGCCCTTTTTAGTACACTGCAGATTTAATCGCGCTTCCGATGGGGAGCTTTGTTCATGCAAATCGATTTTAGGTGCGCCGCCGCGGCGAGTGCCGCCCAGGTGGAAGAAGCCGTCGCCGATCGGACAGCTGCGACGAAGCCTGCCGCCGCGAACGACAATCTTGAAGTCGCGTCCTGGCCATTCATCCCGCTTCCCAACGGTTGGTATGCGATGTCTTGAAACCTTGGAACAGTCGTAAAAAGTGCCCGGAACACAATGCAGTGGGGGTGGTCTATGTCGAATAAGCACACGAATATTGCTGCGCGCGTCGAACTCCTCAACAACAACCAAATCGCGCGTTTGGCGACAAAATTGCAAACTCAGAAACAATACGAAGAAGTTCTCCTTCTCAGGGAGACACTTCGGCTGGCCAATGCCAACGCGAGAACGCTTCGGACACCGCGTGCGAAGGACCCGGGTAACCTTGCTGCGTTACCTTAATCCCAGCGCAGTCTTGCAGGTCGCCTGACGTCCACAGCAGTATCGTTGTGCCAGTCGTCTGACCGCCCAAGGCCAGAATTTTCAGCACTGGCACGGGCCGCCAGCGGATTGGCTGGTAAGCTGGCGGCCCACTTCTGGCATTCTCTCGGCAGCGGCGAACGCATCGAATGGCAGACGTTGTCGTCATCTTGCTTATCTTCGGTGCCGGGTTTGGCGTTGGCTACGGCGTTCGCGAGCATATTTCTGATCGCCGACGTGAGCGCTCAAAGCGTCTTAGGCCGCCGGAACGGTAGGCAGACTGGCTTGCACCCCCCAGGCTAAGCAGGCGTGACCAGCGCGTAAGGATGCTTCAACGCGCCTCAAAGACCTGTTTTAGGCTGGGGTCCTCTAATACCCCATCGGCTGCGCTGAACCACTCACCGGGCGCCAATCGAGACCCTTAGTCGCCTCGGGGACGGATGTGTGGGCCGTTGAACAGCTTCCCGCTAAGCAGCACGCTGTACTTTACGCGGCGATGTCGAAGGAAGCGATCAGTTCGCGCATATCCTTTGCCAAATCGCGATAACGCTGGCCAGCGCGTAGGTACAGCTGTCGATCGTTTTCATTCGATCGCTCAGCGATCAATTCGCATTCAGTGGCGAGGCATTCAAAACGTTCAAGCTTGGCTCGAACCCGGTCATACGACGCCTTCCGCACTATTATTTTTCCTCAAAAGGACGGCGATCATAATTTTCAGCTCAGCTCAAGGCAACCTTGATCTTCAGTCCAAATGAGGTCGCAGAATACCTCTCGCGGTGGCGTCTGAAGGGCGCTCGGTAAGTTTATTGGTGCGCCGTACCTGCTCGCAGGCAAGCGTGCCGAAGTCGCCATCGCCGGCGAAACCGCAGAAGTCGGACGCGCTATCGCGGCGGACATCGGAGTTAGCACAGATAACCGCTCCTAATGAGCGCGCTATCCGCAACGCCTTGGAAAGCGCTGGGGTACTCGCCAATTTGGATCTCGAAGAACGTTTCGACACAGCGATTGATCGCCTGTTAAAGCGGTTCTTCAGCTTACAAATGGCAGATGAATTGGATAACAGAAAAGTCAAAACCGTGACGTGCAAGGGCTAGGCGTCGCGCGTGAAGAAGATCTGGTAATCGGACGAGGCCTTGCGCTTTGTCGGACTTCAACTCAGAGATCGGCTTCTCGTTCTTTTTAGAGCGAGTACCTTCTTATCTGCGAGAAAGTTGCCAAGCGATTTAATTAGTGTAGTTTTCTGATATGCAGCTGATGCGAGCAATTTTCGCAAAATCAAACGGTGTAATCTCTTGAAAGGGCCCAGGTTCATCTATGCCTTAAGCCGGCTCTCATGGTCCAGGAGGTCAAGTTCTGGGGGTTTCTGCTCCACTTCTCGCGCTGGCGAGGTCTAAGAACGCGCTGCATCTGGCTTAATGAGAATAGGTTCATTCCTCTGGAGCGTGACGTCATCCGGTGAGGTGGTTGCGTTGTTTTCTCAAGGCCGCCAAGTCCGCCGACGGAGTCCTCGCGGACGCGGCAACGCTGCGGCAGGGTTAATGCACCAACCGACGCAGTAGCATCGAGATTGACCCAGTAGCGATTGCCGGCCCTCGTTCTAATACCCGTGCCTCTGGCAAAGCTGGGCGGGGCCGCCTGGCAATGGCAAGCGACCCCTCGCAGCAAAAGCGCCCGTACGCGAAACGAAGGCTATCTCACGACCGTAGGTACCTTCAAATGAAGTGGCGCTTTACTGCAATATGATCTCGCTATTAGGCTTACCTGGACGGCTTGCGTTCATTGTGCGCGACGGCTCTCTCCACCTCTGCCATCGTTCTTTCGTAAGCTTTGCGCAGCTGTTCAGCGTGAGCGGCGTTCTCCGGCTCCATGAGATGTGCAACCTTGATCATCAGCTTGTTCAAAAGGTTCGTTCGCGGCCATTTTCCGAATGGCGGCTTCGCAGGACGCTAATCTCTCGAGGCATTTCGACGAGATCGAGCGGTTCCTTTGACGGGCCCTGCAAAATCAACTCGCGCGCGTTGTGGGGCGAACGAAGATGACGCGCCGAATATGAGAGCGCGCCGACTTTCGCCATGGTGGGCCCGGGAGATGCAATGTCCGGTAAGCGAATCTTAGCGCGGAGTAGAACGCACACAACCAAATTCGCGGATCAATATTGATGCGGGGCTTGCAGGTTAACTGGCCGCACGGGTTTGCAGAGCGTCGATGAGCCAATGGCTTCGACGCCGCCGGATCATCGTTTTCCACGCACCAGCAAGGTCCGCACCGGCGCCTTCCCGTCCCAGCGCCGAAGCCGCCCATAGAATCGCACCCGAACACCAGCCTCTTTCAGGCGCTCGACCACGAGATGCAATGCGATAACGTCGCCCTCTGCCAATTCCACACAACCCCGCTTGCGGGACCAGACCGCACCGGGGAAGCGAAACAGGTTGTGCTTCAACCATCGACCGCCGCGCGCCGATAATGGCTGTAGGTCCACGTGGGTGCCGTCCCGAGGTCGCAGGCCGACGTCCGGAAGGCGGAGTAGATTTGCGATCCAGCCCAAAATTAACTCCTAGTCACAATAGTCTTTCGGTGCACATCGTTCGAGCCGCAGCGTCCATTCGGCACTTCGGACGAATCTGCCTGATTCGGGACGCCAAGCGCCAATAAGCGCTGTGAGGGCGTCACCACAGCGGGTAGCGGCCAACAAGATGGTAAGCAGGGAAGCGCGGAGGGGAGACTTGGCGGCAAGCAGGGTTGTCTTTTGCCGAGGTCTCTTCGGTGAGTCCGTGCGAGCAAAATCTCATTCTCCACCAGTAGATGGTCGCGTCGTCTTATCCGTGGCGGTTCCGACGAGTATGGAGCGACCACCAGCGCAGCAGCATTTGGCTATAGGGTATATCGCCACGCGCTTTAGTATCCAGCGCGGAGGCCGCCGGCACTTGCCAGATAAGCAAGCCGAGTCGCGGCGAGGCCACCGCGGCAATAGAAACTAGAGAGCAATGAACGCATGCATTAACGCACTCCCACATCCGGTGCCTGAGACGCTTGCCCACGCAATTGCATGGCTAACCCTATCGCCGGCGCGGTAGCCGTTTTCAGGATCGGTCTCGCCAAAGATGGGCGAACTTCGCGGCGCTCGAACCAACAAGCCCGCCAATAACCTTTTGCGCAGCGTCCGCGATGTGGCCATGGCGGTCAGGCGTGAGATGTTGCAGCAGCTCGAGCGAAACGGCCATACCGAGTATGAATATCATCATCAGTGTGTATCGGCGAGGATATGCCACTACGAAGAGAACGCCGAGGGCACCGTAAGCTGCGAAACGCTCGAACCCGGCAGATCCTAATTCAGGGCGCAAGCCGATCGGAGAGAGTGTTACAAAGGCGATGGATCCGAGGCCGCACCAGGCAATCAAAATGATTAATTTCCGCATCATGTCGCGAAAATAGTGCCTTCTGCACACGCCGTCCACTCCTCAGAGGCTTTCGCGTGGTGGCTGTCAAGAACATCGGAGGCCATGCCTGCAACGGCCCCGCGTCGCCGAACGGAAAGAGGCATGTTGTATAAGAACACTGATAGGCGGAGTGCCGAAGCCGAATGGGTTGGGGTAGCAGACACGGACCGGCGGCGGCGCCAGTCCAAGAAGCTCAGGATCGCCGTCGACAGCTTACGGGCGCCGCGTCGGGGCACCGTAGGTCAGCCCCTTCGCCGTGGCGGCGAAACCATTTCCGGGCGCAACGAAGCGAGCCTGAAACACTCCCACCCTAACGTTCCACGGGATGATAAACAGCGGGATGTGGTCATGCTGGCGCTTATCAATGTACTTTACGAACAGTTCGTGCAGGCCGCTCTTCTGGGCATCTCGAGCAAATGGGTGAGGCCATGACAGAGATGGCAATTGCCACGTTGGCCTTTCTGAGTGTCGTGATCTTTTTGGCGCACGCCTTTGACGCGTTCAGGATGCGCTGAAAGAACAGAAGCACCATCGGCGGCTGCGCCGCGCCCGCTCCAGTGATTCGGACTGAGGCCGGATTTGATCGGATTTCGACTCGGACCGCCGGGTTATCTTTCGGTAGTCCCAGTCGCTTTGTCGGCGGATTTCAGGCAGGTTTTGCCTGATTTCGGTGAGCCAGTGCTACTAGTCGCCAAATGGCCGCTTTCGAATTAACCAAAATGAGAAGTTCCGCCTCATTCCGGACCCATCTCGTGGCAGATGCTAAGATTGCCAATGTGGGGACTGGCAAATGCCAAAAAGCTGTTGTACTTGAGGTGCTTGGCTTAGTTTGAATCTGCGCGATTGCCGCTGGGGGTCGCAGGTCGGATCCCCCCAGTCAGAGGTGCTGGTAGTATTCGCTGCACCGGCGTCGGCTGCGAGCACGAAGAAATCCGACAGGTTGGAAACTCTTGTGGTGAAAGACCTGGATCTGCCCAAGCAGATAACGGAGGTGAGCTTCATAGCTGCAGAGCAAGAGCCTCTTCCCGCTCCTCCGATTAGCCGTCCTAGCCAAACACCTGATTTCATTCTTGTCACTGGCGCGACCCGTATGCTCCAAAGCCTGAGGCTCAAAAGCAGGCGGGCGTCGCAAAGAAGCGGGTCAGCGAGCCGCCGAAGAAGTTCAAGCGAGCTTGGCGAAGGAATGCCCAAACGATCGGTTTGCGCCGCTCCTGAGAAAGCTTGGGTTGGCTGCCGCCTGCAACACCTAGAGCAGCGGTGTGGGATTGGTTTGCCGGGTGGAGAGCACATTCCTCGGCGCTAGGTGTTGATGGACAATCCTCGAGCGCTCGTATGCGCCAGGGCGATGAGCGATCGGTTCAGTTCAATGGTATCCGTCCGGTGAAGGCCGCCTTGCCGAATGAGGCGTGTTGTTGAGAACTGTCCTTATGGACAGTGATAGGCGCAGCGCCCAAGTCGAACGGCTTGAGGTGGTGGACACGGGCCGGCGGCGGCGCTGGTCCGAGGATGAGAAGCTCAAGATCGTCGTGGAGAGCTTACAGGCGCCGCGCCAAGTCGCAGCAACAGCGCGGCGGTATGGCGTTTCGCGCTCATTGCTGCTGCGATGGCGACGCTCGTTTCAGCCGGAGCCGAAGGATGCCGCCGATCAACCTGGCTTCGTACCGGCGATAGTGGTCGCGGAATCAGGGCCGACACCTTGTCCAGTCGCGCCGGCCAGCAGCGGCGGGTCGATTGAGATCGAGTTTACTGCCGGGGCTCGGATGCGGATCACGGGTACGGTCGACGCGGCGACGCTGAAGGCCGCCGTGGCGGCGCTGGCAGATGGACGCCTACGGTGATCCCCATTGCGTCGGGCGTGCGGGTGTGGATTGCGACCGGCCACACCGATATGCGTCGCGGCATGAACTCGCTGGCCTTGCTGGTGCAGGAAGCGTTCACGCGAGACCCGCACGGGGGCGACCTCTATGTGTTCCGTGGCAAAAGCGGCAAGCTGATCAAGATCCTTTGGCACGATGGACTAGGCATGTCGCTTTATGCCAAGCGGCTGGAGCGCGGCCGCTTCCTGTGGCCGTCGTCGGCTGATGGCGTGGTGACAATCACCCCCGCCCAGCTTGGCTACCTGCTGGAGGGCATTGACTGGCGGATGCCGCAACGTACCTGGCGACCGCGGGCGGCTGGCTGATCGCTGGGATTTGAATCGGTGGCACGATCAGCGGTTCGGACAAAGATCGCGTCTTGTGATTCTCTGGTCGACGATGGGTGCTGATGATTCTCTTCCCGACGATGTGACCACGCTGCAGGCGATGCTGCGCGCTGAGCGAGCGGCCCGGTTGGCCGCGGAAGCCGAGGCCCAGGCGGGGACATTGCTGATCGAGAAGCTCAAACTCACGATCAAGAAACTCCGGCACGAGCAGTTCGGACAGTCCTCCGAGCGAGGCGCATTGCTGGACCAGCTCGAGCTACAGCTCGCCGACCTGGAGGAGAACGCGGCGCAAGCTGAGACCGCGGCGCAGATGGCAGCCGAGAAGATTGCGGTGCCATCGTTTGTCAATCGGCGTTCAAATTTGACCCCGTATCGGCGTCCAATTTTGACCCCTTTGAGCGACGAGTCTTGACGGTAGC
>NZ_JBVVOS010000064.1:0-9446 GCF_055807515.1 Bradyrhizobium sp. Kon69
TGGTCAAGCGGCAGATGTACGGGCGCGCTAAGCTCGATCTCCTTCAGGCTAGGCTGATTGGCGCGCCATAAAAACAAACACGATCATCGAATATGCGTCAGAGCCAGCGTTCGACGCACGGGGTGAAGTTGCTCTCCGATTCTACAATGTGACGCTTGCCAACACGCTCGACTATCTGGGATCGCTGAGGTCGTAAGAGCGGCAATGTGTGGGTGCGAGATGGGTTATTGTTCGATCTGGCATCGTCAAGCCTCGAGCAGTCCACCGGTGACGACTACAGGCGCCTGGAATGCCGCGAGTGCGGCAGGTACCGGATTACGGGTTCGGTATTGCAGATGCTGGACTCGCGACTGAGTTGAGCCATGCGACGCGTGCGATGTCGAAGGCGGAGTTCGAATCGCCGAGATAAGCTCGTTCAACATGGACGACATGATCAAGGTTTTACAGACGCTGTGCGGTGATCTTCGCCGATCATGATTTGTGCATTCCAAAAAAACCGTAGCTTCGTAAGATTGGCAACAGCTCATGAAGGTTGTTAATCGTGTAGTCTGGATGCGCCGCTTGCAGGCGCGCCTCGGAAACAAATCCCCCGGTAATGGCTATACTTATCAGTCCGAGATTCCGTGCAATATCCGTTTCGATCGGCATATCGCCGATGATGAAAGTTGACGCTGGTTTCAAGTTGTTCTTCTGCATGTATAGACGAAGTCGCTCTCCTTTGCTTGTCGATTTGTATTGCGTGTCGCGGCTTTCGAACGCGAGCACATCGTCGATGCAGTCATTGATTCCAAGTCTTCTCAATTGGTAGCGCAGAGGGTCGACTATATGGTTGCTCACGATGATGGACGAAGCCCCTTCTCGGCGCGCCAACTCCAAGACTCTGCGCGCGCCCTCGCGTAGATCGGCTCTGCCCGCAAGAGCCTCATAGGCGTCGTGAAACATTGCACTCCCATCGCGATCCACCGTCGCAAGCTCGTCTCGCGATAGTCCGAGGCTGCGATAAAGAAGAGACAGCGGAACGTCGCAATGTTCCCGAAGCGTCTTCATGTCGATCGTTGTACGACCAAAGCGATCTAGAATTGCATTGGTGGTTTCGAGCAGTGCGTATGCATCATCGAGCAACGTTCCATTCCAATCGAAGACGAGAACCGGTTTCATGATCTGACCTTAAGCATAGATTCCGTGCGGGTGCCACCGTCGTTCGCCACGTATAGTAGCACCGAACTACTACGGCATGGGCATCGACACACTAGATGAGATGAAATGCTGGCGAGAATGGAGATGATTGACGCCCGCGATCAATCGAGCAAGTTTCATTTGGACTCCTGGGCCGGCGACTGCGAGGCCGTCATGATCGTACGGGCTCTTTTCGGTGTCCCAGCAATCCACGTGCCACCAAAGCCATTTGCGAGCCCCGCTTGAAGAGGGCAAAACCATGTTCTTCGGCTCAGGCGACGGAATACTCGCGCGTTAGTGTCTGGTCTCCGACATTAACGTCTTCAGCCGGATACGGCTGAACACGACAACGCGAAATGTTGAGTATGAAGGAGGCGCCATTCGCAAGTGTTCGCGGGCGGCGCTCCATGGAGACGGGGCCTTTGCGCTGAAGACGCTCCGGTTGGCATGGGGAAGTCGGGCTTCAGCAGGCGACTGCCTGAGCAACACGCGATTTGAGGACCGCGAAGCGATCTTTCGTGGCGAGCACTCGCGGTCCTTGGCAGACTCGAGCTTCGCTGAATGCGCCTCAGGTCCGCTCATCATCCGGCTTGGGGACGCGGCCCTTGGCATCGCACTTATGTCAACGGTTACATCCAACGCACGGGCAGGGCGAAGAGGCTAAAGCCCTCGCACAATTCCCGCCAGAATATCTGCCCGCTTAAGACATTTTCGACCGTAGCAGCGCAGAACCTGCATCGCGTGTCGCGCACGTTACGTCATCCAAAAGCGCACGTTCCTGCGACCTACGGTGATCGCGAATCGCTTCGCAAGACTAGGTGGCCGACAGTTGACGAAAGCAACAGGGGCTCAGACAGAAGAAGTTGAGCTGCTGCAAGAACACGCAAGGCTTAGAAATATGATCTAACCTGGGCATCTCCCTGCCGGGTTAACTTTGTAACTGGCCGCCCGGCAGCGCTCCTGGCAGCCTTATTGTGTTCCGGCTTGTGGACCGTGGAGGATGGTGCGCGTCAAGACTTCGACCCGTTCGGCAATTTGGCGAATTCGCCTCGCCACGTCCTCGACTGCGGTCATGTCCACCGGCTGCGTGCAGGAAATTGAGCTCATCTTCGCGTTAAGGTCCCTCAGCTCAGCCTTGCAGCGATCTAACTCCGCGTTGAGCATCGTAACTTCATTCATCGCCGTTGCCCGTATTGCCGTTGCTTCCGAGAAGATGTTTGTTCGGAGCATGCACCTGATTGCAATCTTTGTCGCGCTCGCGTGGTTCCACATGGGTAGGGCATCTCGAAAGGCACAGAACGGCCAACCCAAACACCGACCGGGTCGTTCACGCGCACAGCTGCAAATGGAGTCCCCATAGCCAATTTATATAAAGGAATGAATTTCAATGGCACGCGCATGCGTTCCTCTCAGCAAAGCCCGGGCGACCGGCCGCACTCGCAAGAATCCAAAACGATTTTCGGGCCGCAAAGAGCCAAACGGCTTGGGTCCGTTAGGCGAACCGCCGAAATGCTTAGGCAAACCGCACGAGCGCGAGGCGCGGCGAACGCTGTCTGATGACCTTCGATGGTTCAACCCGGAGCCACCGGACGCTAGTGGCAATGGCAAGTGGGCTGGTTGCGCGGCAAATCGGAGGCGAAGACGTTTGCGAAAGCTCTGAATCTTCTCAGAATGATGCTGAATTCCATTGGCGGCTCGCTGTCCGATGCATCGAAAGTAATGATGCCGGAAGTGGAAGATGCTGAAGACCCGGCCGCGAAATACTTCTAGCTCATTCTCAAGTACTCTCGCCTGAATGGGCATCTCCAAACAAGAGTGTAGAAGCCCGGCTGAACCGGACTTCCGCTGTTGTCGGTCGCTCACTTCGGATTGTGATCTGCCCATACGATCAGACGCCATCGAATGGTGCTTGTGCTGACGTATGCGCATGATTGCTTTGCGGAGGCAATGTGTGGCCTGCTGCAATTCCGATTTCGCGATGACAGCCCGTGCATCGGTAGAGAGCGGCAAAGGGAGCCGCGACTCCCGGCCCCTGATCCTGATCGAAACAGTCGCTGTTAGATTGCGGTAGGTAGTTGGCGTTCTTATAGGTAGCCATTCGACTTCTGTCACTAGAGTAAAGCCGGACTTGACCTCTCGGGGCTTACCGAACGTAATGCTGTTGCTGCTAACATCAGCGTTTGGCCCGCAGTCCGCAGCGTTGCGCGGGCAATCGGGGCCGCCAGTCGCAAGCTGGCGGTTCTCCCCGATTCGTTACGAGCAGTGGAACACGTTTCCCGGCGTGCAACCGCAAATAGCGGAACCTTACGCCGGCTATTCACAGCTTCCTGTGGACAACCTCATTATTCGGAAGAGATTTCGCCGCGCACCGCACGCGCTCGGCGCATGGATTAATTATGACACCCCAACAGAAAGCCGCGCTGGCATCTAGCACTACGATGCCGGGATAAAGCAGGGAGGCGAAGTTGCCCTGTCCATCATAAGGGAGTTTCCAGACGGGTTCAGCGAAACGAAATGACGCAGAACTCGCCTCACAGGCTGGCGCTTCCCTTTCGACCGCCGTGACGGCGACTCATGAGCGCTTCCAGTTTGGAGTGGGCCTTCGCGCTGGTGTCTCGCGATATCGAGAAACCCTTTTAAAGTGCGGCTTCGGTCACTGCCGGCTTTTGCGTTGAGCGCGTCTTCATCGAGCGATCCGTCGGGGAGATGATCCGCCTCCACGGTGCGGACTGGCATTCGGCGGAGAACCGACAGCTCGAGTCATGAACGTCACCCGTCGCAAGCTCGTCGTTCATCCGATCGTCTACCCGAGGTATGCCAAGTTCCATGACGGCGCCCTTGAACACATCATAACAACATCACGAGGACCGGCATGCTTCGAGCGAGGGCAGCTTGTGAAGCCAACCGGGTTGCTGGGGTGATCAGAACCAGGAATCCATCAGGTGAACAAGCTGGGAGCCCGCCGTATAAAACGCCTCCTGCGCTGCACGAAAGCGCTGGGCTTCAACGGCGGTGACCGGCAACGGCAGGTCGTTCTCCGCGATCTGCCCCAATACATACGAAGCCAAAACACTGCCAAACACAGTGCCTGGTGCGATTCCGCGGCCGTTATAGCCACTGAAACCGATGACTTGGCGGTCCAGCTTGTGAAGCCGGGGCAAGTTGTCGGAGGTCATTCCAATCATGCCAAACCAGCCGGTTTCAAACTGGACGCCCCGAAGTCCTGGAAAAAGCTTGTGCAACGATCTTTGGGCCCAAGCGCGGTGAATAGATCGCCCAATCCCCTCAAGCGCACCAACACTGCCAAACACGAGTCGCCCGGAGCGATCGAGACGAAACGAAGAGAGGACTTCTCGAGTGTCCCACACACCCTGCCGCTCAGGCAGGATCGACTTTCTCAGATCATCGGGCAGACATGGCGTGCCAAAGTTGAAATAGGGCAGTTGAATCTGTTCCTGCCGTACCTCAGACCAAAGTCCCTTGCTATAAGCGTCCGTCGCGACGACCACCCAGTCGGCCTCTACAGATCCGCTTTCGGTGCCGACTCTCCAGCGGAAACCATTCTGTTGCGCCATGACGGCCTCACTATGCGTAAATATCCTGGCTCCCATCGCAAGCGCGGCCCGCGCTAACCCTCGCACATAAGCCAATGGCTGTATGGTGCCGGCGCGCTTATCGAGCAGCGCGCCGGTGTAGTCGCCACCGCCTACTTTGCTGCGTGTTGCCTCCGCATTTAGCACCAGGACGGGCGCTCCACGCTTCTGCCACTGTTCGGCACGGGCCTCAACCTCCTCCAAGCCCTTACGTCCGACCGCACAATGCAAGGTGCCGGCACGTTCGACTTCACATTCGATGTGGTGCTTTTCGATGAGCTCGAATACCGTCTGCGGTCCGCGGCCGAGCTGTTCAAGTAACCGTTCTCCAAAAGGCGCGCGGAGCGCGGCCGGAAGCGACTCAGGCATGAGCCACATGCCCGCATTCACGAGTCCGACGTTCCGCCCGGACCCGCCGAATCCTATTTCAGACGCCTCCAAAAGCGCAACACGCGCTCCACCTTCAGCTAGATGAAGGGCCGCCGACAGCCCGGTATATCCACCGCCAATCACGACGATATCCGCTGCAATTTCATCAGTAAGTGGAGCAGTTTGTGGCGCTGGTGGCGCAGTCAGCACCCACAGTCCGTGTGATCGTCGATTGTTTCGCATCCGCCAATCCTCTTACAAGTAGCTTCTTGATCGACCCGAGCTCCAGCAGCCATCGTGAATACCGCTAAGTTCTGGCGGACCTCTCTAGTATCCAAGCGGACCTCCCTAGTATCCAACACTGACGTGCCAGCGCCACACCGGCAGGCAAATCGCAGGCCAAAAGGGCAGTTCGTCATCACCCCGAAGATCAGGCCGAGCTACTAAGTTGTTGATCTGTTGAGGGCACGCGCAGCACCCACGCGGCGGTGCGCCGGAGCTCCGACTGCGCGAACAAAGCCAAAGCCCCTCGGCGCTTGCTCTGGAACGCGCCTTTGTGCGAGACAATGGGTCCCAAAAGGGCAGCAAGGGGACCACACCGTGAGAGCCTCTCTTGATGGCGAAATTCGCGACGGCCGCCATCATATGCAGATCCGGGTCTATTTCGAAGATACCGACTCCGGCCAGATTGTTTATCACGCAAATTTCTTGCGCTTCATGGAACGCGGCAGAACGAACTACTTGCGCCTGCTCGGAACGAATCAGCAAGCATTACTCAAAGAAGCCAAGAACGATGCGCCCGGTGTTGCCTTCGTTGTGCGCTCGATGACGATCGATTTTCTAAAACCGGCGGTCTTGGATGACATTCTTGACGTCGTCACAGTCCCGCAAGAGGTGAGGGGCGCGTCGATTGCCTTGCTGCAGGAATGCAGGCGTGGCGACGATCTCCTGGTCACAGCACGTGTACGGGTAGCGTTTATCTCAGCTGGAAAGGCGCAGCGCATCCCGAAGTCGCTGCGGCTCGCTATGGAAGGGCATAGATAAATCTGCCGCCTCATTCACGCGTTTGCCTTGCAGCGCTCCACCGAAATCAAGTCATCATGGCGGCGTAAGTTAAAGCAAATGGGCTGCGGCAAACCCGGGGCGGCTCAATTGCACAGTCCAGCCGAATGAATCAGAAGCCGGCGAAGAAC
The DNA here is from genome assembly GCF_055807515.1 of Bradyrhizobium sp. Kon69. Taxonomy (NCBI): domain Bacteria; kingdom Pseudomonadati; phylum Pseudomonadota; class Alphaproteobacteria; order Hyphomicrobiales; family Nitrobacteraceae; genus Bradyrhizobium; species Bradyrhizobium sp. Kon69. The sequence goes on from NZ_JBVVOS010000064.1 coordinate 6,332, forward strand.
GAAAATAAATCGGACTTCGTCGGCCGCTTTGGTCACAGCGACCACAGCGAAACCCACGTCAAGGATGACGGGCCGATTGGCGACTGGCGCGGCTATCCCGGCGGCGCTGCCGTGGCGAACTTGCGCGATCGCATTTCGCGGCTCTTCTCAAATGGCGGCACCGTCTCCATTGCCCCATGCTCCATCTGGCTGACGGCAGCGAGGCGGATGGTTTCCGGGCTGCGCGCCAACGCTCGGTGCTCTTGCCACTCCGGATAAAAAATCATGGAAGAGGGCGGAACCGAGCGCGATCATTTTCGACGAGATGGTCAAGACGGTCCAGGAGCCGGCCCAATCGAAGGCGGCCGGCGGCCTCGTCCTTGGGTCTGAAAACATCAAAGGCACGTTTGTCGGATTCATTAGAAGGTACAATCTTTATGTTGTTTTCTGGAATGCGGATCAGCACGATCGAGCGATCGTCATTCACCGTCGCTCAAAGAGGATGGATATCGTCGCGGAAATGCCGCTTACGTTCGAGACCGCGCATCGGCTAGCGCTCTTCATGCCGCGTGCCGTGCCGACAACCACATTGCGCCGGATGCGCCGCCAATCGAATGAAGGGCCGCGCGGCCATTTTCGAAGTTGGTCCGGGCCTCCAATAGGCAAAACTGTTTCGTGGGGCGCCCACTTTATGTCAGCGAGTGCCATGATATCAGAATGGCAACCGGTGGCCTGTGGGCTGCCATACCTTACTTCACCGCTTGAACGCGCGAGGATAGTGCCGTGGCTAATGACGTAGAGCTTCTGATCTCGTATTTCGCGCTTTCGGGGCACGTTTACCCGCTGGGGGCCTGCTGAGGTCACTCCATTCCAATTCAAAGGCAGGGTCGAAGGGGCAGCGCGCGCGGGGTTCAACGGGTTCGGTCTTCACTACGAAGACACGATGGTCGCGCAAAGCAAGATTGGTTTTGCGGAAATGAGACGCATTCTTCAAGACAATGGCATCAAATATCTGAAGATTGAATTTCTGCTCGATTGGTACAGGACTGACGAGAAGCGAATGGAATCCGACAAATTCCGTCAGCAAACTGCTCGATGTCTCCGCCGAACTTGGAATGCGGGATATCAAGGTGGGCCCGGGATTCCAAGAAACGCATGCCGATGTGGCGCTCCGCCCATGGTGGCCTCCGTAAGGGGACACTTGGGAATGATCTGCAACGCAGAACCTAACGCAGCGTCCGGTTCACGCATTTCTTTCGGCACGAATGTTGTGACGCAGCTACAGCAATTCGCGCGCACGTTGTTAAGACGCATGAGGCTCGGGGCACTCAAGACATGAGAGTAGAAATGAAGAACTTCTTGCTTACGACTGTGAGCATTGTGGCGCTTGGCGCAATTGCGTCCGCATCCGGTGCAGACCTGGCTGCGCAGCCCGTCCAACCTCTCTACTCCAAAGCTCCGCCGCCTGTCGCGGCTGCAATTTACGACTGGAGCGGCCTCTACGTCGGTGTGAACGGCGGCTTGGGCTCAAGCTCGAATTGCTGGGACTACAATGGTCGCACCCCTGAGGGCTGTCATGATGCGACCGGCATTACCGTCGGCGGGCAGATCGGCTATCGATGGCAGATCGGCCAGATCGTGCTGGGCGTTGAAGGTCAGGGGAACTGGGCTGATCTGAGCGGATCCAACGTCAGCATTGCGTTCGGCGATGTCGACCAGAGCAAGATTGGTGCGTTCGGTACGATGACTGGGCAGATCGGTTATGCGCTCGACACCGTACTGTTTTACGCCAAGGGCGGCGTCGCAGTGGCGAGCAACACGTATCTAGTCAACTCCGCAGTCACGGGCGCGCAGTTCGCGGGCGCTGATAGCAGCCCTTGGGGTGCTACTGTGGGCGCCGGGATCGAAGTCGGTTTCGCGCCGAACTGGTCGGTAAGCGTCGAGTACGACCACTTGTTCATGCGGGATGCCGACGTGAACTTTGTCGTGGCTGCTGGTTCGCTGGGCGGCGACCGCATCCGCCAGGATTTCGATCTTGTGACTGCGCGGCTCAACTATAAGTTCGGCGGCCCGATTCTGCTCAAATATTGATCTGAAGTCGGACTGGTGAATCGAAGGCCCCGGCTAGACCGGGGCCTTTCAGGCATCGCGCGTGCGACGCGACTGGCGGGTGACCGGAAGTCAGGAACAGTTAGCGAAACCGCGGCGAGTTCATCTTCTGAGCTGAAGTTCTAAGTCGATAAAGGACGGCGAGCATGTTCGTTTCATTCTTCCCTCGACCAAAGTTGTTCTTTGCGTCGTCAATTCTTTGGACGGCGTTGGCGATGGCGTTTTGGTATGTATTTGCCGGCAATCTCTTTCCAGCCCCGGAGAAGCCGGTCGGGCTTGCGACGTTCTGGTCGGCCTCGGCGCTGTGGTTTGATCTCTATTTTGCGCTGACCGTTACGGCGTTCGCGGCGGCATGGATGTTATTTGCCCCGCATCCCTGGGCGACGTGGTCCATTCTTGGTTCGGCGTTGATCCTGTTCACCTCTTACTTTCAGGTCCAGGTCTCGGTCGCGATCAACAGCTGGTATGGACCGTTCTATGACATGATCCAGGCTGCGCTTTCGAAGTCGGCGCCGGTCACGGTCGAGCAGTTCTACAGCGAGTTGTCGACCTTTGCCGGCATAGCGCTCGTGGCCGTCGTGGTCGGCGTGATGACGCGATTCTTCGTCAGCCACTACATCTTCCGCTGGCGCACGGCGATGAACGATTTTTATGTCGCCAACTGGCCGCGGCTGCGCACGATCGAAGGCGCCTCCCAGCGGATTCAGGAAGACACCATGCGCTTTGCCAGCACCATGGAAGGTCTAGGCGTCAATCTCATCAGCGCGGTGCTGACACTGGTGGCCTTCCTGCCGGTTCTGGTGAGGTTGTCCAGTAACGTCACCGAGCTGCCTCTGTTCGGCTCGATTTCCTATCCGCTGGTGTTCGCCGCGGTCATCTGGTCGATCCTGGGCACCGGCGTTCTCGCGCTTATTGGCATCCGCCTGCCCGGAATTGAATTTTTCAACCAACGGGTCGAAGCGGCCTATCGCAAGGAGCTCGTGCTCGGCGAGGATGATACGGCGCGTGCCAATGCGCCGACATTGAG
>NZ_JBVVOS010000065.1:0-8559 GCF_055807515.1 Bradyrhizobium sp. Kon69
GCTACCGTCAAGACTCGTCGCTCAAAGGGGTCAAAATTGGACGCCGATACGGGGTCAAATTTGAACGCCGATTGACACCAGCGTCTCCTCGACGATTCGGGCCTTGTCGTCCTTGGAGAACCAACGACGGCGTCCCGTCTCCATGATCACTTCTAGCCGGCGCGCCGTCCCGTCCGACTTAAGCGTATGGTCAAGCATAGACACAAGCCTCTCCCTTCAAAGAGATCGTGAAACTCGCCTATCCCATGTGCCGCGAGAAAGGTGGGAGCGGAGCGACGCTTACGGCAAATGATGCCAATTTAACTGCGCAAGGTGCCGTTGGCGGCGATGGAACGGCGATAATCGACGGCAAAGAGCTGCTGCCTTCGAAGCCGCATCGAGCGCAAACGTCGTATTTGGCGTAGCCAGCAGGGGCGCTCTCTCGCTCGGAGATGCCTTCCATTTCAGCGGGACGATTTCGGGATTCAATGATTCGGACGTTATCGAGCTCAACAATTTCAATACCAGTTCTGCCATCGTCAGTTACATCCAAAATCCTGGGCAGACTAGCGGCATGCTAACAATCACAAACGGGAGCGGAAGCCGTACACCTAAACATTCTTGGTGATTACGCTGCTGATTCTTTTAATTTTGCTTCTGATTCGCCAAGCCAAGCGGTGATCACGTACACCCATCATGATGTCATCTCGTAAAGCATTTTCACTCAATGCGAGACTGCAATAGTTCATACATCGCAGCGGTAAACGACGGGCGAATATCGATTAATGACGTCGGTTCGCATCGCGCGCGACACGCTCCACCCGCACAAGCCTTCGTACAACTCATATCACACGGGACCGTCGTTTGATAACACCATCATATGGGCTGGAGGAACTCCCCCAATGCTCGCAACATTTGCCCTTTCGGCAAGTCTACAAAGCGCGCGTGCAGCGTGATGGGCCCCTTGGAGCCGTCGAGCAGAACCCTGACCTGGCTCTTGCTCCTGCCTTTAGCGGTGACGATGCCTGATTTACCAGCCAACCTCTTCCCCGCGGAGGAAGCGACGACTATCCTCTGGCCCTCGATCAGGGACTTTTCGAAGACCAATCGACCCGGCGCCATCGGCAAGTTACGATTGCGTTGGAACATACTTCACTTATCCGCCGTGAGACAAAAATAACCGCACGCATCGTATAGGGCGCGGATCTGAATGAACATTGGACCAATCGCTTCCATTGTTCTCGAAACCGCCAGCGACTTCCCTCGAAGGGTCAAGCAATTGCAATCGAGTATCTAGGTATGGAAAATGAAGTCGCTGGCGTGCACCGCCGTGGCATTGACATTCTTTAGCAGAATCGTGTCGTGACTATCGAGCGTAATCAGCGTGTCGCTTCCCTGTTGGGTTTCGGCAGGTAGCGATCCCGCGGTGAGACCGGCGAATTGCCTTACGTCAAGCCGGTCTAACCCAACGATGAAGTCGGTCACTGTGTGTTGCACGGACGGCCCCGAAGAGGTCGGCGCGAACACAAACTGGTCCGGCCCACCTGCGCCGCTGAGCGTGTCCGATCCAGTTGAAGCAAGAATTACGTCTCTTCCCGATGAGCCCTGCAGCACGGTGTTGGAGCTTGCTCCAGCTCCGTTGAAGACAAAATTGACGGTGTCCGTTGCGCCAAACCCATCAGTTACCGTCAACGTGAACTTGTCGACGAGTGGCGGTGCAGCACCTGGGTTGTAGACAGCGCCGGCCGCGAGGACGCCATTGATCGCTGTCAGGGAGCCGCTGCTGCCAGATGGAGTCACTGCACTTCGCGATCCAGCCTCTTCGGTCGTCGCGCTCAACCTGAAGCTCTCAGCCGACGCGTTCGCGTCGCTGTCCAAGACCTGCAAGCCCAATACCGTCATCGTTCCATTGGCATTGTTCACCACGCTGACCTGGTCAGTGACAATGGCTGGCGCATGGTGATTCCAGATGATCTCCGAGCCGCCCGCACCATCCGACAGGACGAAGAAATCGGAAGCGCTATAGGCCCCGACCAAATCAAAGCCTCCGCCTGTATAGCTGACATGGAGAGAACCTGAAGCGTTGATACTCACGTTCGCAGGAGCTATCCCATTGAGATCAATGGCATCTCCAGAGTCGAAACCAGTGACTGTACCGGTGAAATTGATTGGACTCCCAAGGACCAGTTTACCAGATTGGCTCGTTGCAAATTGAACATGCGCGTCTGAAGCTGCATCGAGTTGAACTGTTGCGCCATAGATGTCGACGACGCCCGCGCCAGTCATTGCGCTGGCAACTTCCAGGCTCCCGGACAGCGCCTCGATGATCCCGGTATTAACGAAGCTCGAGAGCCCAGAAATGAGCGAGGCGCCTAAGCTGTCGATCGTGCCCATATTGAATAGAAAGCTTACGCCGGAGAAAGTGCTTGTTCCGTTGACAGACCAATCCGCCGAAAGTTCGTTGGTGACGATTGCGTTGTAGGCGTTAATGCCTCCGACCAAATGTCCATAGTTATCGACGACCGCCGTGCCGGTAGACGTGGTCATGGCATTCACTGCTGCCAATGTTCCGACTGAATGAGCATAGTTCGTGACGGCGACGTTTCCTCCATCGTGGCTCACTGCTGAAATGCCGTAGCGCCCGCCAAAAATCAGCGCTCCGGCCTCCGCCGTGATCGTGACCGATCCCGTGCCGTAGTTTTCGCCGCGAATGCCGTCCGTTCCTGCGGTTGCAGAAATAGACCCGTAGTCGTCGATCTGGATGTTGCCGTGAACATTATCATCGGCAACGTTCGCAACGTTGGGATTGTAGCTTGCCAAAATTCCGGCCGGCGCATCGCCTGCGGCCGTCGGGATAGAGCCGGAAGAAATAGAAGCGTAAGACAAAATAGAGATCATGCTCGTCGAAGGCACGACAAACGATCCGCTGGAAGGCGCCTTATTAATCGCGGCTATGCCGGAGCTTCCGGAATTGATGACATTCCCGACTGCGGTGGAAATGCTGATGTTCCCGGAACCGTAGTTGTTCGCTGAAACGCCGGCCCCGAAGCCGTTGGTGGGGCTGCTTCCGCCGAGCGCCGTGATCGATCCCGCCAGATCATTCACGGTCACGTCGCCAATACCGAAAGTATAGGCGCGAATGCCGTCGCCGGCAGCGGCAACGATGTTGGCGGTATTGTTAACAGTCACATCGCCGTACAGAGTGGTCAGGGGGAAGCTGGCAGGGATGGCTGTCCCCCCCAAATAGCCGGCAATGACCCCCGCGGGCGGGTTTCCCGTTCCGGTCAATCCCGTTCCCGAATTGATCGTTCCTGCCGCAGTGACGACAATTGAGCTGTTTGCAGTGGCATCGATCGAGGTCGCTTCATTGGTGGCGTTTATTCCAACGCTGCCGGCGTTGATGACACCGCCAGACGAGGTGATGATCGAGATATTTCCGCTACCCTTGGTGAAGGCGAAGATCCCGTAGCTCGTGCCAGAAGTGATTGTCGCTCCGGAATAGACGTTAACGGCGATGTTGCCTGTACTGCCGGTGGCTTCGGCGTGCGCCTCGATGCCATACTGTGCGCCGGTCACCGATGTTCCAGACGCATCGTTGACCGTTATATCCCCGTTTCCATAGTGATAGGCATTGATGCCGACGCCCGCATTGGCAACGATATTTGCATCATTGTTGACAATCACTCTGCCGTTTACGTTCAAGTTTACCGTCGCGTTCGTGCCGCCGAAAAAGCCGGCTGCAATTCCAGACGGCTGCGCGCCGCTATTTGTCAAAGTCGACTGGGAATGAATCAAACCCTGGGCGTAAATGGTGATCAGCGCGGCTGCGGACACATCGATTGAGGTTGCGAGATTTGTCGCGCTGATACCACTGCTACCTGATGTTATCACGTCGCCGCTTGCTGTTGTCACAGCAATGTCGCCGGGCCCGTAAACGGAGGCGCTGATTCCGTACGGAGCCTTTCCTGTCGCCGACGTCGCAGATGTCAGCGCCTGAATATTGACGTTGGACCCGAGATTAACGGTGACGCCGCCATTGCCGTAATTGTAGGCGTTGATACCATCACCCGCTGCTGCCGCGATGTTACTGTTGGCGTTGACGAGCACGTCGCCCCAAACGTTCGCATTGAACACGCCCGCAAGACCGGGGTTGTAGCCGGCCTGGATTCCCGAAGGCGCGCTACCGGAGTTGTTGTTGTTGCCCCCTGAGTTAATGCTCCCTAACGCCACAACGGTAACAGTGCTCGCCGCCGCCGCAGCGATCGCCGTCGCCTGGTTTGATACGTTGATACCGCTACTGCCGGAATTTATGACCGAGCCATACCCGGTCGTAACTGTGATCTTGCCAGAGCCGTAGTTAAAGGCGGCCATGCCATACTGCGATGACGTTGTGCCCGGAGTAGTTATACCCGCCGCCGTCGCTGTAATGCTCGCATTGTTGGACACAGAGATGTTGCCAACGCCGTAGTTGCTCGCGGAAATGCCGACTCCCGCTGCCGCATTGAGCGTGGCGACGTTCTCGATGGTGATGTCGCCAAACACCGTAGCATTCGGTGGGTTGGGCGGTGTCGACGGCGCACTCGTTCCTAACAGATAGGACACCGAAATCGCGCTGGTCCCAGCATTTATCGTTCCGGAAGAGGTCGAGATCGAAATCGCCCCACTACCAGCCGGCACGGAAGTACCTTGATTCTGGGCGAGGATACCGTTGGTTCCGGCGTTGATCAGTAGTCCGGGCGCCGTCGTTACGTTTATGCCGCCCAAAGTTGAAATCGCTGAAATGCCGCTGGACGTTGTGCCGGTAATCGAGCCACCAGCAACGATGTAAAGCAGACCGGCACCATTGGTGCGCGCCGCAATTCCAGTGACCTGGCCTGACACGCTGCCGTAATTGACGATGTCCGTCGACCCCGATCCGGAGTTCGTTGCGATCGCTGTGCCGGCCGTCGACGTAATGCTCCCCGCATTGATGAGGGCGATATTGGCTCCGGTCGTCGTTAAACTGACTCCCGTTCCGGAGACTGAAATTGACGACGTTTGGTTAATCTGAACCGTCGCATAATCGGCCGAGCTGCTGTCTGTGGAATTTACCGCGAAGCCAACACCGGTGCCGGAGATTGTATCGTTCGCGAGAACATAGAAAGATCCCGAAGAGGGCGCAAATGAGCGCTGCGTGGTAGTGGGAAACAGCGCCGATATTGGTATCACGACGATCTTATCCGCAGACAGCACATTGAAAGCTGTCCCGGATGCGGCGCCAATAACTTGATAAGAGTACGTTTGGGAGTGGGCGCTGTCTGTAACGGTCAATGTCGAGCCACTGATGCTGGCACTTGATACCGTCACACCGCCGAGAAAATCGAGCGTGTCCCCGATCGAAAGTCCCGCAATGGTCCCGTTGAAAGCAGAGGGACTATCGAGCGTCAGCAACCCGTTGCCATTCACAAAGGTGATGGTCTGCCCGGTCGGCCCGCCCGCAACTGAGCCACCGAGTTCCAGCGCAGCATGATCGCCGATGGTGAACGCTCCCTGACCGGAAACGTTGCCGAAGACCAGAGCCGCTCCGAAAGCCAATACATTTATGGATCCGGTATTATTGACCGCGAGCGGACCCGAGGACGAAAAAATGCTGAGGCCGGACGCGTTGATGGTGCCGGCATTGTTGATCGCGTTCGTGACGCCGCCAAAGTAATTCTGCCCGTTGACGTTCCAGACGCCACCAGCATTGTTGTTGAACGAAGCAGCGCTAATATTGAATGACGCCGCGCTAAAGTTCACGTTTCCGATGACACCGCCCGAATTGCTGACGGTAGCACCACCAACATTCGTGCTGTTCGGCCCATTGTAGATTCCTATGGCCGTGTTCAACCGGGTCAAGGAGAACTGCGTCGCCGCAATTGTCCCGGAGTTCGTGACCGTTGCGCCTTGGTTGCTCCAGTTATTGACCTGGATGGTCGCGTTGCTGAGAGATCCAAGCGCTACCATCACGCCGGAAGTGGCCTGCCCTCCAGCATCGTGCAGGTTACTGATCGAGATGACACCACTGCCGCCGGTCGATGGCTGCCCAGTGCCCACGACTATTCCATAGCCGGTTGGGTCCGTTACGGCGCCATGATTGGCGATCGTGACATTGCCACCTCCTTGCGCAAAAATGTTCAGGCCCGCCGAAACTGCATTTATAAGGGACGACTGTTCAAGCGTTGCGGTGATCGCTCCCGTTCCAAAATTGTAGAGACCGACACCGACTCCCGCTGCCGCGTTAATCGTAGCGCCTGTATCGATGACGACGTTCCCGTGCACGAAAGTATTGACCGTCTGGCTACCTCCGGCGTTATAGCCGCTCCAGATACCCCCGGGTTGGCCGCCACCCGTGAACATGTTGAAGGCTGAATTGATCGTTCCAAAAGCCGTTACAGATATTTGCCCTGTAATCGGATTCGATGAGGTGCCAACGGCCTGATTGCTTGCGCTGATTCCACTGCCGCCGGAATTGATGATGTCGCCGGTCGACGTCGTGACCGAAATATTTCCGCCATTGCGCTCAGAAGCATCGATCGCGATGATCCCGTACAAGGCTCCGGCCGTGATCGTAGCGTTCGGGCCCACGGTGATAGTTACACTTCCGGAACTGCCGACACCGGAACTCAGCGAATAGGCCGTTATCCCGTATTGCGCACCCCAGACGTTGGTGCTGGCCTCCTCGAGTAATGTAACGGCGCCATTGCCCCAGTTGTAAGCGTTCACGCCGGTGCCAGCGTCAGCGGTCACGTTCGCAAAATTGTCGACCGAGACGATTCCATTGACGGTCGTGTTCGAAACTCCGTTCGAATAATAGCCTGCCGAAACTCCCTGAGGCTGGGATCCGCCCGGAGTAAGATGCGTGCCGGAATGGATGGTCCCGCGCGCGGTTATGCTCACGGTCGATGCGGCAGCGACACCAATCGCAGTGGCCTGGTTGATCGCCTGAACTCCGATTGAACCGGAAGTGACGATGGCGCCAGCTTCCATTGTGATCGAAACTTGACCACTTCCATAAGTCCCTGCGCTGATGCCAAAAACATCGCTTGCCGAGATCGTTGACCCCGCGCGATCGGTGATCGTGACGTTACCACTACCATAATTGTAGGCACGAATTCCGTCGCCACCAGCGGCCACGATGGAGGCGAAATTATCGATGATCACGTTGCCAAACACAGCTGGATTTACTGTGTTGGTCGTCCCTCCTTTGTAGACAGCCAAAATTCCTGCGGGTCTTGCGCCTGAACCTGTAAGAGTAGTTCCCGATTCGATGGTGCCGTTGGCGGTCACCGAGATCGTACTGGTCGTGGCGCCATTGAGTTGCGATATCGAGGCCGCCTGATTGTAAGCAAGAATGCCTGCGCTGCCGGACCTAACACTGCTGTTCCCAGCGGCCGTCACTGAAACGCTTCCCGAGGAAGCCGAGAACGCTTCAATGCTATATTGTTTTGAGCCAGTGATGCTCGCGCCACTGGCGGTCGACACGCTTACATTGCCACTGCCAAACGTGAAAGCCTTCACGCCATCATACACGCCTGAAATGGGCGGTGATGCTGGTACAGCGACAGCAACATTGCTGCTGTTGGCGGGATTGAGATTGCCAGCAACAACGCCGCTTGAGCTCTCACCGTTCACAGCTTGACTGACGACACTGCCGGTATTGCCGGCGGCGTCGATGATCCGCGCCTGGTAGGTGTAGTGGAGTGGATGTGCCGCGGCATCCACCAGGCTCCAGCTGGTCGGGGTATTTTGTAGGACGTCGATCCAGGTCGCACCGCCGTCACTGCTAATCTGGATTTTCTCTCCGACAGCGAGCACACCGTTCGTACCCGACACCGTCAGCGAGGCCGAACCTCCCGAGTTTGCAATAGCCGTGATCGCCAACGCCTCAGTTGGGCCCGTAGTATCAATCGTAAAGCTCAGCGCCGACGTCAACGAAGTGTTACCAGCCGCGTCACTAAACTGAGCCGCGACCTGCTTATTGCCGTCGGCCCCGAGGTCACCGGCCGTCACGGTAAGAGTGATCGAGCCGGCCAGAACATCGGCGGAGGTGATGACATGTGCTACAGGATGCAATAATGCCGAGCCGTTCAGCAGAAACTGAACTGTATCGCCAATTGCAACTGTCGAATCGAGCGATATCGCAAAGCTTGGCGCGATGTGGGAGGTGACGTTATCGGTATTCGATTGCCCGGTGTCAGAGGCCGCCACGAGGTCCGGCGTCCCGCCAGTCGGCACAATCGTATCAACCGTCAGCGTGGTCGAGGTCGAGGCCGTATTGCCCGCCGCATCGGTCGCGATCGCCGTCACGACCAGCGGACCCTGGCCGGCAGGTGTGATCGACGTGGTCCAGTGACCGGTCGCATCGACCGTCACCGCCGCACCATTGACGGTCAGGGCCAAGCCGATCTCAGCGGTGCCGCTGACCTGGATCCCGCCGGCAGCTTCCGCGGCGCTGATGAGGTTATCTCCGCCCTCGATCGTCGTGATCGCGACCGCAGGCGCAACGGTATCGACCGTCAGCGTGGTCGAGGTCGAGGCCGTGTTGCCCGCCGCATCGGT
>NZ_JBVVOS010000066.1:0-8103 GCF_055807515.1 Bradyrhizobium sp. Kon69
GGTCCGGATGGCGAGGATCTCGCCCGCGCCGGCCTTGGCGAGCAGGTCGTTTCGGCCAACCTGGATCTCACCGCAATAACCCGGGCTCGATTACGGCTGCCGTACTTGAATGATGTCGCGCGGCTGGCTAGCCGCTTGCGATCGCAGCTGCCGAACGCCAAACGGCCGCTGATCTGATGTTCGGAGAGCGCCCGCAGACGGAATGACCAAGACATCACTCGGTCGTGGAGCGGACCACTCGTCAGGTGAAATCGCGCCCATCAGCCACTCAAGAGGCGCTCTGGGCTGAATCAATTGATGCCGTGCGAAGCTCAAGTACTCCAGACTTCGGCTGAGGAGGGCTATGCGACGTCTCGCGTCAGAATCATAATGTCGCATACGGTCATATTTACGACGTACGGCGCCATGGACGTAGCCAAGTTCGATTTATTCTTTTGATGCAAATTTAAACGCCTGACTGACCAGGGTTTGCGATAGCTCATCATCTCCGCTTCACAACAGTTCGGGCGAAGCACTCCGATGAAGTTCGAGGGCACGCTCACTAGGCGCGCCCCGAAGTCGAAGGCTTGTGCCCAGTTCGGCATGCGCTGCGAGATTGGGCATCGCTGACGCCACGCATTCCTGGTCAGGAGCGACTTCCGGCGAAGAAAATGTCGGCTCTCTCGTAAATGCGACAGGAGGGAATGATGCACGATAGATCAAGTAACTCCCGACCCGCTTCAACACCGTGTTGCGCGATATGCGGCGGAAAGTTCGGGCTGATACGCTACTATTGCTGGCGAACAGCCCTATGCTCGAAGAAATGCGTCGATCGCTTCAAGGCGCGTCGGCACAGTGATCAGATATGGCTCCGCTGGTTACGAGCAGCTTAGTATGCTTTGTCTCCGAGCTATGCGGGAAAGTGGGTGATGACGGAATCAGATAGGCGCCGTATCGAGGCGGGTGTCGAGCCTGCCAGAACCTCTCAAGGAGAGCGATACGCCATGAACGAGACTAGCAATATTGTTGCCCTTCGTCAGCTTGATGATATCGACGATCCACTGACAATATTCTGCGAGCTGGTGCGCGGCAGCTTCTGGCGCAGGCCGTGGAGATCGAAGTCGAGACGTTTCTTGCCACGGTTGACGACGGGCGCGCCCGTGTCGTACGGCATGGTTACGGCCCGGCCCGAAGGATTGCTACCGGCATCGGACCGGTCGAGGTCGCGCGGGCGAAGATTCGGGACCGCGGAGCGGCCGTCACGGCGAGCGGATCCGCTTCAGTCGGCGATTCTGCGGTTCTGGACGGGGCGGACCAGGAGTCTGGATGCGCTCTTGCCGGTGCCGTACCTGCGCGGCATCTCGACGGGCGATTTCCAGGAGGCGCTGACGGCCCTACTGGGCAAGGACGCGCCGAACCTGTCGCCTTCGGTCATCTCCCGGCTGACCGCCGAGTGGCAGGGCGAGTATGAGCGCCGGCAAACCACGCCGCCTGATCGCCTCGTCACGCAAAATTCCGCATAGCTCTTTGTCTCCCTCCAGGCTGCTCAACCAAAGTGCCATTGACGGAGCAGCCTCCGGCAGCGAGTTGTCGAGTGACGAAAATAGCTGAAGTCAAGCCTTGGGTGTTTGTAAGGATACAAGCCTTCGCCAACTCATTGGCTACATGATGGAAGCTCATCCCACCGCGGGCGCGGTGCTGTCCTTGTATCTCTCTTGGCCACCTCGGTCACTCCCCACTTGGCTGCACGCGCTCTTCCTATCCGAGTGAGGCGAACTGGAAGCGTTGTGAACAAGCATCAGCTCGCCATGACGCCGTTGTCCGAAGGGCCCAAACCTTCTCCGATCCGCGATGATGGGCAAGGAGCCAGCCGACGCGCAGGGACGGTATCTTCCGGGAGTGAAGATCTGGATCACGCCTTACAGTAGCCTGCGACGGAGTAACTCTTTGAAACTGGCTTTCCTGCAGCAGAATGAAGCGCTCGGGCCTGGGCTGCCGGCGCACGCTCAAGAAGAGGGAGGAGGCGGCTGTTCGGACTTTCGAGCTTTCAATGCGCGTCGTTTCATCGTTGCAGTGAGTTTTTTTGTCTTTGGTGGGTTCGGCGTCTTAGAGATCAAGGTGATAGTGACTAGATTCGACGGATTGTCCTTCCTTATTCGCTTCATCCGGCTGGCTCCAATGAATAAATGTACAACGCAAACAGGGCCGAATGCGACAACGCAGCGTTAGCGGCAGCGTGGCCGACCTGACGACGGACACTCGATACCTTCACGGCGGCTGCTCAAGTCAACTCCATGGCTCAACAACTAAGATGATATAAGCCACAGTCACGAACGCTTTGGTCCCTCAAGCGCTAACCTCGCCGGCGACAACAATCACCTGCTTCTACACCAAGCAGCTAGCCGGCCGAGGCGGCACCCCGCCCGACCGGCAACATAACTCGTGCCGGACCCATCTCTCAAATCTAGCGGCAACTTTGCACACTCGAAGTGGTGAAATTCGTCAAATAAAGTCGTTGGATGGGGAAATTTGGCGTCAGCCCATCGGCGTGGGAGTGATACTGTCAGGTCGCCACGAGATGTGGTCTGCAATCGAACGGGCCTGGTGTTAGTTCACAAGCGCCTCGAAGGCTGCAAGTTCGTTTGGCCAACGATCGCAGACGGCGTGATGCGCATATCGCCAGCGATCTTCGCAGCCCTGTTCGAAGGGCTGGATTGGAGATTAGTCCGCCCGGAAGAAGCGCGGCTTCCCCAGGCGGCTGGATAATTGCCGCAGATTGGCTCGGGAGCTATTTTGAACGTGGCCGGCGCAAATGGCGATGTGCTCGAAATAGCGCATGAGCATTGCGGCGCTCCGCAACGAAAAAGGCCTGAAGGCGCTTTGGCGCGAAAGCAGGCAGCCTTGAGCGAGCATCAGGGGGCATTTGGCGGATCGGAGGAAGCGAGACGTCGGCTGGAGGTCATTCTCGGCGAATTGAGACGCGAGAAGTTCGGCGCGAACTCCGAGAAGCTACGCGCCAGATCAGTATCACTTGCCGCTGGAAGACGTGGAGATCGCGCAAGGCATCCTGGACGCGGCTCAGGAAGAGCCGAAGCTGTGATCCAGGGCCAATCGCGGAGCGCGCCGGATCAAGGTTCTCATCGCAATAACGGCTGCTTGCCTGCCCATTTGCCTCGGGTGGAGCTATCGTCGAGCCTGCGAGCACGCTCTGTCCGTGCGGTTGCGGCGCCATGACAAAGATCGGCGCGGACGTCAGCAAACGCCTCGACGTGATCCCGGCGCATGGCGCGTGCCGGTCACGCGCCGCCCGAGAATACATCTGTCGCCGCTGCTCGGGCCCTGCCGTGCAGGCCCACGCGCCGGAGCACGTCGTGCCTGGTGGGCTGCCGACCGAAGCGGCGATTGCACACGTGATCGTCTCCAAGTTCGGCGACCATACGCCGTTTTACCGTCAGGCCGAGATCTATGCTCGACAGGGGATCCGGCTTGATCGGGCGACACTGGGCACCTGGTCCGGCCGCGCCTGCTTCCATCTCCAACCCATAGCGGACCACATGCGTCGGCATCTGGAGCGGGCGGATCGTCTGTTCATGGACGAAACCACGGCACCGGTGCTCGATCCCGGGCGTGGCCAAACGAAGAAAGGCTACTCCTGGGCGATCGTCTCGACGACCGCGGCCACAGCGGCCCAAGTCCTCCGATCGTGCTGTTCCGATATGCCCCCGGTCGCAGCGGCGCCTTCGCGGAGCAGTTCCTGCATGGCTTTAACGGACGCTTCCTGCAATGCGATGATGACCGGCTGACCAAAGTCGCTCGACCGAAAAGGCCGTGGACGCTCGTGCATTGCTGGAGCCATTTGCACCGGCGCTTGCTCAGCGCGCAACAGCAAATCGCCGATTGCCCAGGCTGCGGTTCGGCACATCGCACAGCTTTACGCCATGGAAGCCATGCTACGCGGTTCATCGCGGGACATCCGGCTGGCCGCGCGCAAGGAGCACTCGCCGCCAATCGTCGCCGCGCTTAAGCCATGGTTCGAGAGACAGCTTTCGATAATCTCCAGTGGTTCGACGCTCGCCGAGGACATCCGCTACGCGCTCAATCACTGGCAAGGGCTGACCCGCTTCCTCAAAGACGGGCGCCTCGAGCTCGACACGAACCCGGTCGAGAACGCCATCCGGCCGGTCTGCCTGACCAAAAAAAATGCGCCCTCGCCGGTCATGAAGTCGGCGCGCAAAACTGGGCCTTGCTCGCGTCGATCGTCGCCACCTGCAAGCTCAACGACATCGATCCGGCCGCCTACATCGCCGATACACTCGAGACGATCATCGACGGCCATCCCCATAGCCTCATCGAAAAACTCGTGCCGTGGCGATTCCGCAAAACGTCAAGCCAGCCTCAATACGGTTGCGACTAAGCGCTCACAAACAAGTGGCATCTGAATGCTAAGGAAAGGATGAGGGCACGCGCACAAAGTAGCTCCAGCCGCGGGGCTTGCAGCCAAATTCTACTGCATCTTTGGATACCGCTCGGCGGACAGATTGGATTCAGGAATACTTGTGCTCCTCTGTCGCCCGGCCAATGGTGGGACATCTCCCGTACTGGACGGTAGTAGGACTTCTACGCGCGATGCTCTATTAGGTTTGCGAGAACGTTGCTCAGAGTGACGCGCGCATGTCGCCTCGAACGCTCTAGAAGCGCTACGATGGTGGAGAGCACGCTCGAGTAAATCGCGTCGATGCACTTCGCCAAGCACCAGCCGTGCGGTAGGCGATAAATGAATTGATGGTCATTCCGGTGAACTTCCAGGTCACAGTCCTGAAAATCCTGGTGAGCTATCCGGATGGGTTTGCACGCATGGCGGACCTCAAGCGGGACATGGCTATTTTGGCGACGAGCGGTTACGACTGGGCCGAGCGCACAAAGAGATTGGCTGCCAGCGTGCCGAACCTTGACATCTTTTCCCAGCGGTTAATCGAGCGCGTTAACGGAGGGTGGCGAATCACGGAAAAGGGACGAGCGCTACTCAGAGCGATCGAAGCTCGACCCTCCAGAGGTGACACTGCAGACAAAGCCGGTGGCTGAAGCACCAGCGGAATTCTATGCTGACCCGACAGCGACTAGTCGAAGCAGACCTGCGTTCGCACGAGATCCGGCAGCGGCGTCGCCTTCCGAAGCAGATCGGGTGCGACCCGGATTTAAGTAGCGTCCTTTACTTTCGACGCGAAAAAGGCGCCGCAGGGCTGGACCCAGTTCACGCCATAGAACATCCACAAGATATGCCTCGGGTCGCTTATTGGGTCTGTTCGTTCCAGCGAGACTTGGCCCTGATCAGCCCGTCGATCTCGGCCTCATCGACCTGCTTCGCGATGCTCGGTGAAAGAGGTTGCTCTCCGCGGCCGGGCTTTCAGAGCGGCCTTCACCGAAGGAGCCGTAAGGAGCGATCTGCACCATGGTATCCCTCCTCTGGGAAGTGGAGCATCTCATCGAAACCTCACCGCTGACCAGCTTGTTCTTCCCCGAGAATTCGATGGATAAGCATTTTCACCGGTCGGACGGCGAGTAAGCCGAGGCGTGCTTGGATCTTGCCCTATCTGAGCTGGTCTCCAAGAGTGATTGAATAGCGCCAACATCCAGCTGTGTCTCGTCCAAGCGAGTATGAGCCCCCTCGATCCATCCCCTCGTACTCAGTCGGTGGGCTGATGCGGTTTGGCACGGCCTAAGCTATCGGTATGGCATTCAGTCGAGCGGGTCTACTCTTGCGTGCGAGACTTGGAGCACCGGCAAAGTTGAACCAATGCGATCGCGTTGCTTATGAAACAAATGTGCTGCATTCTTCCTGCCGATATGCGGACAGGACGCACTTTTTCGGCTTGAAAAGTGCGGACTTCGGCGGCTTGACGCAAGAGCAAACCGGTATCGAGTTTAGGACCCTGCACCTAAGAGTATTCACGCCGGAAGAGCTGCTGAGGTTCCTTCACTCATTAAACACCTGCTGTGAGCCGTTTCATATGCCACACAGCTCTCCGTTTAACCTCGTGATGTGTGCGGACTTCTGATCCTTCTTACCGCTTTCATGTTGGCGGCACGTGGCCAGCACCGAAATGATTTTGCGCAGTATCCGAACGGGCCTTACCAGGGGTAAACGTGCCATAGCTCCCACATGATAGAGGGGTTTCTCCTGCATCTACAAGGGGCCCCGCAGAAGCCACTGCAGTCCTGAGAGAGATGTCGAGTTCCAAGGATGGCATGTTGCGCGGGTTCGTTCGATCGCGGCAATCGCGCGGCAAACGAATCTCCTTGCGCTGAACGGCAGGGGTTTGCGGTTGTTGCCCAGGGGGGGGAAGTCTCTTGCCACGCAAACCACGCATGGGACAGTTGAGGTAACAAGCATATTGGAGGACTTCAGGCGGCGACCACCGAGTCGGTCCACAAGATTGCAGAAATCGACGCTACAATGGCGCATCTCGGAGATTGCCAAGACAACTTGTTGATTCAGTGGGGGTGCAGGAGACAGCGAGCAAAACCATCGCAGTTAATGTGCAGGAAGCTGCGGCGAGGTCTTTCCTAGGTCGCAGAGAGACAAAGTCATCACTGAATCGAGGCAAGCCGGAGAGGCTTCAACGCAAGTGCTGGCGTGTGCCGAATTATTATCCGGCGAAAGCTTTCGATTGAAGCGTGAACTTGATAATTTCCCAAAATCCAAGCAGCTTAGGCGCCAACGCAGTTAAAACGCGCTGCTCCT
Source organism: Bradyrhizobium sp. Kon69 (assembly GCF_055807515.1). NCBI lineage: Bacteria > Pseudomonadati > Pseudomonadota > Alphaproteobacteria > Hyphomicrobiales > Nitrobacteraceae > Bradyrhizobium > Bradyrhizobium sp. Kon69. The sequence continues at coordinate 6,722 of NZ_JBVVOS010000066.1, forward strand.
TCATATGCAATTGCAGGGCGCGAACCCAGCCTGGACGACGTATCAGTGAACCTCAAACCGGAGCTCAATTCTAACGCTTCCAGACTGTGTGCCTGTCAGGTGTTTGCGGAATGGACAGGTGCGACGGGTAGACGGAGCAAAACCTGCCCAGTTACTCAGGCGAGCGCAATGGTCGAGCTTGCTTCGTGTTACCGGTCTCACGCGCAATCTTGGCCGATGTCATCCGGAGGCGCCTAAGGCCAGCGGGCGTGCCGTCGCGAGTTCTTAGGCTTTTCCTTGACGCGGCGGTATACAGATATTTCGTTGATCTCACGATGTATGTGAACACGCAGGGCGCGTTGCGGGATAAAGGCAAAAAAACGCCGTAGCGGTTTCCCGCGCCGGCGTCATGTTGACCCAGGCGCTAGAGATTACGCTGCGTTGAAGCCCGCAACCGCCTTCACTTCGAGGAAGTCCTCGAGGCCGTACTTGCCCCACTCGCGGCCGTTGCCGGACTGCTTGTAGCCGCCGAACGGCGCGGAGCGGTCGTTGGGCACGCCCTGCAGATTGACATTGCCGGCGCGGATCTGACGGCTGACGCGCTTGGCGTCCTCGACGGACGCACCCGTGACGTAGCCGGCAAGCCCATAGGGCGTGTCGTTGGCGATGTGCACGGCTTCGGCTTCGTCCTTGGCGCCGATGATGGTCAGCACCGGTCCGAAGATCTCTTCACGCGCAATCGTCATGTCGGGGGTGACGTCGGCGAAGATGGTCGGACGGACATAGAAGCCTTTGTTGACGCCCTCGGGCAGGCCCGGGCCGCCGGCGACGAGCGTTGCGCCCTCGTCGATGCCCTTCTTGATCAGGCCCTGGATCTTGTCCCACTGGCCGCGGTTGACGACCGGGCCGATGGTGGTGCCTTCGGCGCGCGGATCGCCGGCCTTGGTCTTGTCGGCGACGGCCTTCGCGATCGCGGCGACTTCCTTCATCTTCGAGGCCGGCACGATCATGCGCGAGGGCGCGTTGCAGGACTGGCCGGAGTTGTTGAACATGTGCATCACGCCGCCGGTCACCGCCTTCGTGAGGTCGGCGCCTTCGAGGATGACGTTCGGCGACTTGCCGCCGAGCTCCTGGCTCACGCGCTTCACGGTCGGTGCCGCGCGCTTGGCCACGTCGATACCGGCGCGGGTCGAGCCGGTGAACGAGATCATGTCGATGTCGGGGTGCTCGCTCATGGCGGCGCCGACCTCGGGGCCGAGACCATTGACGAGGTTGAACACGCCCTTCGGCACGCCGGCCTCATGGAGGATTTCCGCGAAGATCAAGGCCGAGGTCGGGGTGAACTCCGACGGCTTCAGGATCATGGTGCAGCCGGCGGCGAGCGCGGGCGCGACCTTGCAGGC
>NZ_JBVVOS010000067.1:0-7840 GCF_055807515.1 Bradyrhizobium sp. Kon69
TCAATCGACTTGACCAATGGCCAACCTGTCAGTGATGTGTCCGAACAAGCGTCAGCTATGTCTCCGGTCTAAACACTGCGCGGGCGATGACACCGAGCATAGGGCGCTCTCCCCCGGAGAAGCGCGAGAAGCGGCACCTGCCGCTGGAGTGTCCTACGCCCCGAACACCTTCGCCAACCCCGCCTGAGCCTCCTGCTGAATCGCCTTCAGGTGCTCGGGGCTGCGAAAACTCTCCGCGTAGATCTTGTAGACGTCCTCGGTGCCTGACGGCCTGGCGGCGAACCAGCCGAAATCGGTTTCGACCTTGATGCCGCCGAACGGCTGGCCGTTGCCGGGCGCCTTGCTCAGCGTGGCGCGGACGGGATCGCCGGCGAGATCCTTCAGGCCGAGCTGCTCCGGCGTGACGGACTTCAGGATGTTCTTCTGCGGTGTGGTGGCGGCGACGTCGATGCGCGCGTAATGCGGCACGCCAAACTCGGCGGTGAGGTCGTTGAAGAGCTGGCTCGGATCGCGGCCGGTCTTGGCCATGATCTCGGCCGCGAGCAGGCCGAGGATGATGCCGTCCTTGTCGGTGGTCCACACCGTGCCGTCGCGGCGCAGAAACGAGGCGCCTGCACTCTCCTCGCCGCCGAAGCCGAAGCCGCCCGTGAGGAGACCGTCAACGAACCATTTGAAGCCGACCGGGGTCTCGACCAGCTTGCGGCCAAGTTTTTTCGCGACGCGGTCGATGATGGAGCTCGACACCACGGTCTTGCCGATCGCGGCGTCCTTGCCCCAGTTCGGGCGGTGCGCGAACAGATAGAAGATCGCGGTCGCGAGATAATGGTTCGGATTCATCAGGCCGCCGGTGCGCGTCACGATGCCGTGGCGGTCCGCGTCGGTGTCGTTGGCGAAGGCGACGTCGAAGCGGTCGCGCATCGCGATCAGGCTCGCCATCGCATAAGGCGAGGAACAGTCCATGCGGATCTTGCCGTCCCAGTCCATCGTCATGAAGCGGAAGGTCGGGTCGATCGCCTCGTTCACGACCGTGGCCTTCAGGCCGTAGCGCTCGATGATCGGATGCCAGTAATGCACAGCGGCGCCACCGAGCGGATCGATACCGATATTGACACCGGCGGATTTGACCAGGTCGAGATCGACGACGTTGCCGAGATCGGCGACATAGGGTGTGACGTAGTCATAGGCGTGGACGTTCGCAGACTTGCGTGCCCTGGCGTAGTCGATGCGGTTCACGCCCTTGAGGCCGTCGGCGAGATAGGCGTTGGCGCGCTTCTCGATCACGGAGGTCGCGTCGGTGTCGGCCGGCCCGCCATGCGGCGGATTGTATTTGTAGCCGCCGTCCTCGGGCGGATTGTGCGAGGGCGTGACGACGACGCCGTCGGCAAGGCCGGAGGTGCGGCCCTTGTTGTAGGTCAGGATCGCATGCGAGATCACCGGCGTCGGCGTGTAGCCGCCGTCCTTGTCGATCATGATGTCGACGCCGTTGGCCGCGAACACCTCGACGGCGCTGACCAGCGCGGGCTCAGCCAGCGCATGGGTGTCGATGCCGATAAAGAGCGGACCGGTCAGCCCCTTTTCACGTCGATAATCACAGATTGCCTGCGTCGTCGCGAGGATATGGCCCTCGTTGAAGCTGGTCTTGAACGAGGTGCCGCGATGGCCGGAGGTGCCGAACGCCACCCGTTGCGCGGGATCGGCGACATCGGGCTTGCCGGCGAAATAGGCCGTCACCAGCCGCGGAACGTTGGTGAGCGCGTCCGGCGAGGCCTGCTTGCCCGCCGCGGGATGAACATCAGCCACTGGATATACCTCGTCCTGTCGTAGAATTGCGCGATACCATAGCATCGGCCAAGCCCCCGCCAAGGGCACAACACCCGCGATGGGGCGGCCGTTCCTGAGATCATGCTATGGTCTTCGATCGGGGCTTTTCGAGTCGGGGCATGACGCTGTTTCAGAGGCTTCTGGTTGTTCTGATGGCCTGGCTTGCGACGGTTGGCATTGCGCCCGATGCGATGGCCGCGGAGTTCTACACCGAGGATTTGCGTATCCCGATGGCCGAGGCCGGACCGCAGGGGCTGGAGGCGTTCCTGGTCCGGCCGGCCGGGACCAGGCGCTATCCGCTGGCGTTGCTCAGCCACGGCTCGCCGCGCAGCTTCGACGATCGCGCGACGATGTCCGCGCACAAATATTACGGTATCGCTCTGGAATATGCCCGGCGCGGCTTCGCCGCGCTGATCGTGATGCGACGCGGCTACGGCACCTCGCCCGGCGGTCGCGTCGACAGCGTCGGCGGCTGCGCCAATGCCGCTTACCTGCCGGCGGCGGCGGTCGCGGTCGCGGATTTGCGCGCGGCGATCGAGGCGATGGCGCGCAGGGCCGACGTCACCACCTCGGGCATGATCGCAGCCGGCCATTCCGCCGGCGGGTTCGCCACCGTCGCCTTGACCGCGCAGGCGCCCGTGGGTCTCGTTGCCGCGATCAGCTTTGCCGGCGGGCGCGGCTCGCGCGACGATGACGACGTCTGCAATCCGAACGGGCTGGTGCAAGCCTTCGCCACGTTCGGCAAAACCTCGCGCGCGCCGATGCTGTGGGTCTATGCCAGCAACGATTCCTACTTCGGTCCCGACCTCGCGCGCCGCCTCCATGCCGGATTTCGCGCCAATGGCGGCAACGCGAAATTCGTCGCAGCGCCGCCTTACGGCGACGATGGCCACTATCTCTATTCGGTCGTAAGCCGTCCGCAATGGACGCCGTATCTCGACGCCTTCCTGCGCGAACGAGGTCTCGGCCACGACATCCTGAGCCCTCCCGATCCGCTCCCGCCGCCGGGCCAGCTCAGCGAGGCCGCGCGGGCCGAGTTCGCGCGCTATCTCGCCAGCACGATGCCGCACAAGGCTTTTGCGGTGTCGCCGAACGGCGGTTACGGCTGGCGTTCGGGGCGCGCGACCGCCGACGACGCCCAGCGCGATTCACTTGCCGCCTGCACAAAATGGTCGCCCGCCTGCACGCTCTATGCGGTCGACGACAAATTGGCCGGGGCTGCGCCAAGCACATCAACCGACCAGAGCTCGCGGTCGCGATAGCCTTCAAAGCGCCCTTGGCCGTCCGAGCCCGTCCGCACCTCGCGCCGCCAGAAAATCCGTTGTTAACTCGAAAGAGATAATACGTGGTCCATGCTGCGGGATCGAACACACATCAATGCCCGCGCGACGTGGACACACGTTGCGATCGCTGTGCTTTGGTTGGCGTCCCCCTCCGTGTACGCCCAGAACGACGTGGAACCGGCGTTGGCGGCGGTCGGTCGCGATGCAGATCTCGGCGCCGGAGAGACGCCGGCATCGCGGGCGGCAATCCGAAAAATCATCGAAAGAGAAACGGCCAAGACCGATCTGCCCGCCGACATCGCCGAGGCCGTCGTCTTCGTTGAAAGCGGATACAATCCGGCCACCATTGGCGCCGTCGGCGAGATCGGCCTCATGCAGGTTCGGCCCGAAACGGCAGCGATGCTCGGATTCCGGGGAAATAACGCAGAGCTCGCGGAGCCCGATATCAACATCCACTACGGGGTTCTGTATCTGAGCCGCGCATGGCGCCTGGCAGGCGGGGACCTTTGCCGCGCCCTGATGAAATATCGAGCCGGTCATGACGAAGAGTCCATGACTCCGCGCTCCCAGGTCTATTGTCATCGCGCCCGCAATCGTCTTGTCTCCCTGAACTCGACGAATGTGGGAAACCAGGCTGCGGCCGTCCCAGATGTGGCACCGGCACCAACTACGCCGCCCGCCATCTCGAAGTCAGCGCACCATCAGAAGTCAGCGCACAATCAAAAGGGACCGGCACGGCCGAAGGACGTTTATACGCGTTACCGTCAAGGCACGGCCGCAGCGAGCAGGGCATATTGGGCAGCACAGGAAGCCCGGGTCCGCCTCATCAAGGCTCGCGTCGAAGCCAAGTGGAAACGGGTCGCATCACGCCAATAGAATTGCCTGCCTTGAGACGAGCAGCGGTTGGACCAACGACATTTTTTGAAACCGAACCTGAATAGAGATCATGCACAATAGTTTGAGAGTTTTGTTTGCAATCGTCGCGACCGGCGCCGTGGCCTTGTCGGCCTTTCTCGCGATTCGGTTCCTGGTCGGTTTCAGTGGCTGAACCCGATGGCGCCGCCGGCACCATTTCGTGCTGCGCTTGGGTCTAGAGCCGCTCGCTCAGCGCGAGCTTGTAGCCGACGCCGGTGACGGTGGTGATGACGGGCGTGCCGCTGCCGACGAGCTTGCGCCGCAGTCTCGCCACCAGGGCATCGACAGTGCGGATGTCGACCTCGGCCTGGCGATTGCTGACGACCTCGATCAGATAGTCGCGGCTGAGCGGCCTGCCGTCGGCTCCGACGAGCGCCGCAAGCAGGTCGAATTCAGCGCGCGTCAGCGCCACCGGCTTGCCGTCGCTGCCGAGCAGCTCGCGCCGCGTCAGGTCGATGATCCAGTCGCCAAACGCGATCGAATTGTGGGTGCGCGCCGCCTTGCGGTCGATCGAGCGCCGCCGCAGCACGCTTCGCGCGCGTGCGAGCAGGTCGCGCAAATTGATCGGCTTGGTAACGTAGTGGTCGCCCGCGATCTCGAGGCCGAGGATGCGATCGACATCGGTGTCGCGGCGAGTCACGAAGATGATGCCCGCATTGCTGGTCGCCTGGATCTCCTTGGCGAGATCGAAGCCATCGCCGTCGGGCAGCTGCAGGTCGAGAAACACGAGATCGGTCCGCGTCCGCAGCGCCTGGCGGCATTCGGCGCAGGAGCCGGCGCCGACCACGTCGAAATTGTTCTCGCTGAAATAACCGACCAGCATCGTCCGCGTCACCGGATCATCCTCGACGACGATCAGCCGCTCGCGGCCAGCGACACGCGATTCCTGAACTGCGGAATCAGCCACGATGCTGGATGTCCTGTGTGCTTGCGAACCGGCCTGGATGCTCAGGTCGCCGAGCGCGCCGTCCTGTGAACGTACATTCACGACTTGTTCGAGCCCCCTCGAATTGCCTGCTGCAACACTAGGCGCGTTATCGCGCCCAAACAACATTGGTCACGATCTGGCCGTATTAAGTATGAATTGGCCCACACTTCTCGTCCCGCGCATCATGTTCGGGAGCCCCGCACAGGCGGCAGTCGTGCGGGGCTGAAGCCCCTCCCGCCACCGCTTGCCTCGCCGAGAGCTTCAAATCTACTGTGGCGTCCCGAAAAGTCTGCCCCTGGAGGTGGCGCCATGGAAGTCATCCTGCTCGGCACCGGCGGCCCACGCCCGGACCCGCGCCGCATGGCGACGACCACGCTGATCAGGCTCGGCGGGGAAAATATCCTGATCGATGCAGGCCGCGGCGTCATGGTTCAGCTCAGCAAGGCCGGCGTACCGCTCGGCTCCATCAACACGGTCTTTCTCACCCATCACCATTTCGACCACATCGGCGACCTCTACGACGTGATGCTCAATTCATGGATGCACGGGCGCAAGGACGATCTGCGCATCTATGGACCGCCGGATACCGAACGGCTCGTCAATACGCTGGTCACGCAGGTCTACGACAAGGACATCGCCTGGCGCGATCAGGGCGAGCCGAGCTTCGGCGGCTGGAAACCAGTCGTCGCGACCGACATTATACCGGGCCCCGTTCTCGACACCGGGCCCTGGAAGATCAGCGCCGAACTGGTCTCGCATGGCGACGGCCTCGACATGTCGCCGGCCTTCCTCGCACGCTGGATGTGTCTCGGCTATCGCTTCGAGGCTGAGGGCAAGGTCATTGCAATTTCCGGCGACACGGTGCCCTGCCCCGGTCTCGAACGGTTGGCTGACGGGGCCGACCTGCTGGTCCAGTGCTGCTTCCTCGCCACGCCGGAGATCGACAACGAGCACCTGCGCCGGCTTGCCAAATTCACGATCGCCTGCGGCGATACAGTCGGCAAGGTCGCGGCCAAGGCCGGCGTCAAGAAGCTCGCGCTGACCCATCACCGGCCTCGCACCGACGATTCCATGCTGAATGCGCTGCTTGCGGACGTCAGGCGGGACTATTCGGGTCCTGTCGTGCTCGGCGAGGACCTCACGCGGATCGAGGTCTGAGAACTCGAGATGCGTGAAGGCCGTGCGACCTCACGACGATCCAACCTCAACCCGGAATGACAACTGCTCTTCCGTTCCGGGCGCGATGTGCATCAGGCCTGGCTTGTCGCTGAACTCGCCGTCGAAGCCGGCGGGACTGGCATAGCCGCGCCAGGGCTCGATGCAGAGGAACGGCGCGCCCGACGGTTTCGACCAGACGCCAAGCTCCCGAAAGCCGCGCCATGACATTTCAACCACGGCCCGGTGGAAGCGCCCTGCTCCACGGTATAGCGGACCGAATTGCTCGCGATCCGATCGAAGATGATTGCGTCGTCGACGAACAGGGATTCGGACAAGGGCAACACGGATCCTTTGACCGGGCTCGGCTCGGTTGCCGGGCGCAGCAAGCCGCCATCGAGACGGCGGACGGGCGATGGCTCTGCGTTCGCGAAGCTCAGCGCGTAGCTCTCCTTCGCCAGCCCCGGTTGGAGCGGCCAGTTGAAAGCGGGATGGCCGCCGAGCGAGGCCGGCAAGATCTCCTTGCCGGTGTTCGCGATCACGAGTGAAAGATCGAGACCGGATTCGTCGAGCGCATAGGTTGTCGTCAGGCGGAACGCGAAGGGGTAGAGCGCGCGCGTCGTCTCGCTGTCTTCGAGCACCAGGACACAGCGTCTTTCGCCGCATTCCACCCACGCAAAGCGGCTGTCACGCGCAAAGCCGTGCTGGGTCATCCGGTAGGTCCTGCCCCGGTGCCGCAATTCGTCATTGGCGAGGCGCCCGACGATCGGAAATAGCAGCGGCGCATGGCGCGGCCAAGCCGGCTCCGCCTGCCAGACGAACTCGATGCCGGCATCGCTCGCCAGCGAACACATCTCCGCGCCTTGCGCCTTGATGGTCGCGGTGAGCCCGCCGTGGCGGATCGTGTGCGTGTCGTCCGTCATAACAGCCTGTTCCGATCATCGCAGTTCACAGGACAGTTTCCAGATGTTCGCCGAATGTTGGAGCGACACTCTACTCAAGAGCGCTGGTAGTCGTCTTCAATCCGGATGATGTCGTCTTCCCCGAGATAGCTTCCCGTCTGGACCTCGATCAGCTCCAGCATGATTTTACCAGGGTTCTCCATCCGGTGCACCGCGCCCATCGGGATATAGATGGACTCGTTTTCGTGCACGCTTTTGACGGTCTCGTTGACGGTGACGCGGGCGGTGCCGCGGACCACGATCCAGTGCTCGGCGCGATGATGGTGCTTCTGCAGCGACAGACGCCCGCCCGGCTTCACCACGATGCGCTTGACCTGATGGCGCTCGCCATTGTCGACCGACTGGTAGCTGCCCCAGGGCCGATGCACCTTGAGATGCTCCTCGGTGACTTTCGGCGCGACCGCCTTGAGTTTTGTAACCAGCCGCTTGAGCCCGTTGGCATCCTTCTGGCGCGAGACCAGCACTGCGTCCGCGGTCGCCACCACGATGAGATCGTCGACGCCTTCGAGTGCGACCAGCGCAGAGTCTGTGGTGACGTTGCAGTTGCGGCTATCTTCGAACACGGCGGTGCCGTGCGACGCATTGCCTTGCGCGTCCTTGTCCGACAATTCCCACACCGCGTGCCAGGAGCCGACGTCGGACCAGCCGCAGGACACCGGCACCACCGCGGCGCGCGCGGTCTTCTCCATCACCGCATAGTCGATCGAGATCGCCTTGGCCGCGCCGAACGCCTCGGGCTCCAGCGTCACGAAGCCGAGATCGCGGCCGGCATTGCT
>NZ_JBVVOS010000068.1:0-7830 GCF_055807515.1 Bradyrhizobium sp. Kon69
CCTGCCGGCTATCTCGCGACCACGCGCAAGTCTCGTGGATAATCTGTCAGGTATTCGGACCCGGTCTTGGTGACGACGATTGAGTCCCCGATCCTGGCGCCAAGCCGGCCGTTCAGGCTGATGCCGCCGTCCACGGCAAAGGTCATCCCGGGCTGCAGGATGGTCTTGTCTCCCTGTTTGAGTTCGGGCGCCTCGAGATAGGACATGCCAATCGAGCGCCCGGTCCGATAGCCAGTGGAATAGCCGCGCGCAGCGTAAACCCGGTTGGCGGCTTCGGCGATGCTCTCGGCGGTGACGCCTGGACGGATTGCGGCGATCGCCGCCTGCTGCGCATCGATCGCCGCTTGCTGCACCAAGCGCGCCTCATCAGACACTTTGGAAATGAAGAACATGCGGTCGAAGCCGAGCTTGTACTGCTTGAACTCCGCCATGTTGCAGAAGCAGAAATAGACCGGGTCGCCTTTCTCTAGGCGCTTAACACTAGCGCGGCGGTGAACCATGGAGGTGTCGCGGCCGGATTGCATGATCTGCAGGTTGTGGATCAGCGGTGAGACAAAGGCTTCCCAACCCTTCGACGTCAAGAAGCTCGCCGCCTTGCGAGTCCCGGCGTTGATGATAGCCAGGGCGGCCTCGTATTCCGGCGCCCCCTCGGCGAGCGCGCCTTCCGCTGCCGCCATCATTGCTCCAGCGATGGCACCAGCGTGGCGCATGACCGCGATCTCTTCGGGGCTCTTGATCATCCGCATGGTGCCCAGGATTGGGCCGACATCGCACAGCGGGACGCCTGGATGACTCGCGTCGAACCAATTCCGCACCACCGCCGGCATAATCGCGATCTCGGTGGCCACGCGGCCCGGCGTAGGGCCCAGCGCGCGCGCCAGCACGGTTTCCCAGCGATCGGCTCCTGCATCTTCCCATGTCATGATGTCCTCGACCCAGGTCATTGCCGAAACCATCTCGCTTTCCATCAATGGGGTTACGACGACTGGCGCGGCCTCGGGCCGAAGGATGAGGAAGGTGGGCCGGCCGAATTCCAATGAGAGATAGCCCCAGAAGCCGGCGAGATAAGCGATTGAACTTTGGTTGGTGAGGACGGCGACATCGATGCGCTCTTCTTTCAGGCGCTGTTGAAAGACGCGGGTTCGCTGGCGGGCTTGGTCGAGCATGGTGATTTTCCCTGCAATGACGCTTTGAGGCTCAGGTTTCAGCCGTAAGGAGGTGGGCATCCTCGGCATTCCAGCCGAGGCGCACGCTGTCGCCCGGGGCCACCCGCGCATGAATGACCGGATCGGCGCTGCTGACGAGCATGCGCTGACCGATAGCATGGACGTTGAAGCGCACCTGATGGCCGAGGAAGGTGCGGTCGAGGACAATTCCCTCGATGCACTGGTCGGCGGTTTCCCCGAGCTGTAGAAACCTTATCCGTTCCGGACGGACCGAGACAGTCGTACTTCCGCTAGGGCCTGGGATTAGGTTGGTCTCACCTAGGAAGCCCGCAACAAAGGCGGTGCGCGGACGGTGATACACTTCGAACGGGCTGCCGATTTGGACGATGCGCCCCTTATTCATGACTGCAATGCGGTCGGACATCATCATGGCCTCGTCCTGGTCGTGAGTGACGAACAGGATCGAGACGCCGGTCCGTTTCTGGAGTTCCTTGATCTCGATCTGCATGGCTTCGCGCAGCCGGCGGTCAAGCGCACCAAGGGGCTCATCCAGCAGCAGGGCGTCCGGCTCAAAGACCAGGGCACGGGCTAAGGCGACGCGTTGCTGCTGCCCGCCCGACAGCGCGCGTGGCTTCCGGTCGGCGAAATCGGCAAGCCCAACCTTCTCGAGCATCTCGCGGGCGCGTCGCGCACATTCGCTAAGGGGGAGGCCGCGCATCCGCAGTGCGAACTCGACGTTCGCCTTCACGGTCATGTGCGGGAACAGGGCATAACTCTGGAACACAACGCCGAAATTTCGTCCGCTCGGCGGAAGACGCGAGACGTCGCGGCCGTCAACCCGGATTTCGCCGACGCTCGGCTGCTCGAAGCCGGCGACCATCATTAGGGTGGTCGTCTTGCCGCAGCCACTCGGCCCCAGCAGCGTCAGGAATTCGCCCGTCTCCACTGCGAACGATACGTCTTTGACAACCTCGGGGCCGGCACCATAGCTCTTCTTGACGGCAACCAGTTCCACGCGCCCGGAGCTACGCTTGATAGAGGGGGACGTGCTTTCCGACATGATTTCTGGTCTTCGCATCAACATTTCGGTCGGTCCAAGTTCAATTGTCGGGGGTTGTGCGACTACGGCGGGCGACGCAGCCCCGGGCGAGCAGAGCAATTGCGGCCAGGGCGACGAGCAAGGTCGCGATCGCTGCGATCCTCGGCGTCAGATCGTATTGAATACTAGTAAACATGCGCACCGGCAGCGTTGTCGCCTCGGGGCTTTGCAGAAACAGCGCGATCACCACTTCGTCGAACGAAACGGCGAATGCGAAGAGCGCTCCCGCCAGCACCCCCGACCGGATCGCCGGCCAGTAGACGTGGCGCAGCATCGAAAGTGGACGCGCTCCGAGGCTGCTGGCGGAGCGCGCCAACGCCGGATCCAGCCCGGCTAGGACAGCCTGCACGGTCACGAAGACGTAAGGTGTCACGAGCAGGCTGTGCGCGAATCCGATCTTGACCCAGGCTGCCAGGAACTGCAGCGGGACGAAGAACAGATAGTCTGCAAGGCCCAGCACCACTAATGGCATCGCGATTGGCGCCAGAATGATACTGACGACAACGGCGTTCCCGCGGAAGCGCCGGCCCTGTAGAGCGATGGCAGCACAAGACCCGGAGAGGCAGGCAACCATCATCGCGAGCAGCGCAACTTTCAGAGAGACCAACGTCGAGGTGATCCACTGCTCATCCTCAAAGTAATCGGCGAAGGCGTGGATCGAAATCCATTCTGGCGGGAACTGGATCATCTGGCCCTTGGTCAACGCCATGGGAATGATGATCAGGCTGGGCAGCAGCAGATAACCGCCGATCGCCAGGGCTGCGCCGAATAACACGGGACGGCTTAGCCATTCAAACCGCCCCATACTGCCCCTCTCGCGGAACGCGCTGATAGGCGATCACCAGAATGGAAACGCTCGCAATCATCAGCATGGCGAGCGCGGCCGCACTGCCGAAGTCGACGATCTTGTGGGCGTAGAAATCGACTAGGTTGGCGACCATCATATCCCCCGGGCTGCCAAGGATAGTTGGCGTAATGAAGAAGCCGGTCGACACGATGAAGACAAGCAGGCCAGCTGACAGTACGCCCGGCAGGCTCAAGGGCAGTATCACGACGCAGGCTGCACGACTGAACGAGGCTCCGAGACTTTGCGCCGCGCGAATCAGCCGCCAGTCGATTGCGGTCAGCGTCGCGTAGATCGGGAAGACGGCGTAAGGTAACACGTAATGCACCAAGCCGAGGATGACGGCGAAGCGGTTGTGCAGCAGCGATATGCCGTCGGTGTCGACGCCGAGCGCCTGCAGCCCGTTCAAGACTACGCCGTTGTCCTGCAGCAGCGCCGCCCAGGCGAAGTTTTTTGACCAGCACGCCGGTCCAGAACGGCAGCATGACTAGGCCGAGCAGCACTGCCCGGAGCACCGGCGTCGCCCGCCACATCGCTGCAGCATAGATGTAAGCCAGGATGAGCGCGACCACCGTCGTGGTCGCGCTGATTGCGACGGTGTTTTCGATCACGCGCCACAGCACCGGCGTCTCGAGTACGTTGCGAAAGTGGCCGAGGCCCCCGGCCAGGCTGGTCTTTATGATCAAGGCGAGCGGCGCCAGCATCAAGAGGCCATACAGCACGGCGATCGGCAGCAACAGCAGACGGCGATCCGCACGCGAGGGCAGCCCCCGCCACCGCGCGGCCGTCGTCTCAGCCGCCTGACCCAAGTTGGCCATCCGGCCTGCCTCCCTGCACCTTGTCAGATCAACTGCCACTGCTTGAACTTGAGCAGGGTCTTCTCGAGATTTTGCGCCCACCAGGTATCGCTCTTGACGAACACCTTGCCCTTCAGCTTCGGACTGGTCGGCAGGGTGTCGGCGAGGTCGGCAGCCACCAGCTTCAGCGCGTCGGCATTCGTGCTGGTGTACGTCGTGAGCTTCATGAATTCGGCGGCGGCCTGATCGTCGGTAATCATGTGGTTGATTAGGCGAAAGGCGTTGTTCGCGTTGTGTGAAGTCTTCACTACCCCAAGATAGTCGCCGCTGACGCCACCATATTCTGAGGTGAAGCCGATCTTGGCGCCGCTGCGGCTGGCTGGAATGACGCGCCCATTGAAGGAGCTCGCCAGAGTCACTTCGCCTGAGCTCAGCTGCTGGATCGGCTCCTGGCTGGTGTTGTGCCAGATGATGTTGCGCTTGCCGAGGCGCTCCAGGCTTTTGAAGGCGCGATCGACATTCAAGGGATAGAGCTGGTCCATGCCGACGCCGTCAGCCAGCAGCGCGGCCTCCAGCGCGCTGCCGTCGCTGATGTTTGCGCTCAACGACCGCTTGCCCGGATACTTCGCTGTATCCCAGAATTCGGCCCAGGTCTTCGGCGCCTTGTCATCGGGGATCCTTCGCTGGTCCCACGCCATGACGAATAGGAACAGGGCATACTTGATACCGTGCGTACTCTTGCAGTCGGCGGGGATCTTCGCCGTATTGACCACACCGGTGTCCAACGGCAGCAGCAGATCTTGCTTCACCGCAACTTCATATTCCGGCCCGGTCAGCTCCACGATGTCCCATTGGGCCGGATCGATCGAGGCCTGCAACTTTGCGAGCGCCAGCGACGCATCTGCACCGAGGGAAACCTTGACGCCGGTCTTCTGCTCGAAGTCTTGGAGGAAAGCCTTCGTGATGTTGTCGTTGTAGGGTCCGCCATAGCAGGCGAAATTTACCGCCTCGCTGGCGGCAAGCGCAGCGCCGCTCCAGCGGGAGCCGAGTCCGGGCAGAGCGGCGGCACCTACGAGTGCCTCGCCTAGGAACCAGCGGCGCGAAACCTCACGAGTCTCTATTGACATGCGCACTCTCCTGCTGGGGGCGGCCCGCGCCTTTTAGCTGCTGCAAGGAAGGTGTATACACCATGCGCGGCGTCATTGGCAAGTTCCGTCTTTTTGCCACTTTCTTATTGCTCGTCTGATATTGGTGTATCCACCCTGGCAGAACAGTAGGAAGGAAGCGCCAATGCCGCCCCAGTCAGAAGCTCCAGTAACCCGGCCAGCCGGTGCCATTAGGTTCGATCGCAGCCGTCACCACCGTGCCAAGATCGGATTCGTGCTGCTCGCGACCGAGCAGACGATCCAGGATGACGTGATGAAGCTCCGGCCTGACGGTGTCGGCATCCATTTCGCCCGTGCAGCCATTCCCGACAGCATCACCAGCGCAACCCTCGCCGCCCAAGCCGAGCTACTGGCCGATTGCGCCTCGACCCTGTTGCCGGACGGCAGCCTCGACGTCATCTGCTATGCCTGTACCTCTGGGAGCATGGTGATTGGCGAGGATCGGGTGGCCGCGGAGCTGAAGAAAGGCGCGCCCAACGCGCGGCCGACCAGCCTGATCACCGGCGTCATCCGCGGCTTGCAAGCGATGAACGCGCGTCGGATCGTTGTCGCGACTCCCTATCTTGATGAGATCAACGACTGCGAGGCGGCCTATCTGCGGAAGGCAGGATTTGACGTGCTGGCGGTCGCCGGACTGAATCTGGAGAAAGATAGCGATATGGTACGGGTCGCGCCCGACTACATCGCGGAGTTCGCCCTATCCATGGACCGGCCTGACGCGGATGCGATCTTCGTCAGCTGCGGTGCGCTGCGCACCCTGGATGTCGTGGGGCAGATCGAACAGACGGCGGCCAAACCGGTGATCGCCAGCAACCAAGCTATGATTTGGGACACACTCCGGCTTGCCGGCATCCAAGATCGCATCGCCGGCCACGGCCGCCTGCTGATGGAGCACTGATCGACGCCATGATGGATTCCGTTGAAGAGAGGAGCGGCAAGCGGGTCGCAACAGAAGCGATCTATGAGACGCTGCGCGACCGCATCTGCTTGCTGCAATACCCGCCGAGCACGATCCTGAAGGAGGCGGAGATCGCGGCCGAATTCGGCGTCAGCCGCACGCCTATCCGCGGCGTGCTGCAGCGCCTGATCTTCGGCGGGCTGGTCGAATCCTGCGACGGCATCGGTACCATCGTGACTTCGCTCGCGCTCCCAGAGCTACGCGACATCTATGAGGTGCGCCTGAAGATCGCCGAGATGATTGGCCATCTCTCGCCCAATCCCTGCACACAGGCGCAGATTGCCCAAGCTGCCCTGCTGCGTGCCAGGGCCAAGAAGCTAACTGAGACCTTCGAGCTCATCGAATACTGGAAAATCAATCACGATCTTCACTTCCTGATCGGGGGCCTGATCGGCAACGCGGCGTTGCGCCAAATGTGGGATCATTTTTATTTCCAAGCCGCACGGATCTGGTATTCCCTGGCTCAGGAATTCGCTGCCGAAGCATCTGCATCTCTGGTGGATGAGCTCGCGGAAGTGGACAAGGCAATGAAGGATGGCGACATAGTTGCGGTCGGCTATATTGAGCGCAATTACATCGCCTTCGGGTTGAGAAAGGTGAATGCGCACTTCAGCCAAAGTCCTACCACGAAGCTGGCTTTACTTAAGCGCCGGCCGTAAGCTTGCCTCACGCAGTGAGGCTGTGAAGGACGGGCTTGGCCGCCTTGCACCATTCGCGTACTCTCGACGGTTATCCCCGGATGGATGGCATGGTTGAAAATTCGATCGATCAGCGGGGAAGACGTTCCCGCTCACTGAACTAGCTGGGCCGTGATCATCGAGCGCCGCTCAACGCGCTGTGATCACTTCGAAGAGCACGTTTGTTTCGGGCTGATTGTAGGAGACTCACAGGCAATCTCGTCGGAAGCGACAGCTCGCGCCAGGCGGATTGCAAGCGCTCCAGGAATCGGTGGTGTGCTCAACCAATCCGCGCCAGCCATTAACTAGCGCAAGCCATCGCTATCCTGAGATGGCATTGCCCTCTGATGAACCGAATAGCAACACGTTCGGAAAACCTACACGCTGTAATCTCGACCGTTCTTTGAACGGGCCGATAAGGACCAATCGAGCTCGGCGAGCGACTGGGGGCTTTTCGAGTACCTCTGGCCCCTCTGATGGACGGCGCAACGACGGTTGCAATCGCGCACAGCGAGGCGAATTAGACCCAGCTTTACTTCAGTGCGACGCGAAATTCGGCCTCGGTCTTGGCCTTGACCTCGTCGAGCGAGACGCCGTCGGCGAGCTCGATCAGCGCCATGCCGCCGCTGCCGTGCTTGTCGATGGTGAAGACGGCCAGGTCAGTCACGACCATGTCGACCACGCGCTCGCCGGTCAGCGGCAAATTGCACTGCTTCAGGAGCTTTGGACCGTCCTTGGCCGAATGCTCCATCACCACGACCACGCGCTTGACGCCGGCGACGAGATCCATCGCGCCGCCCATGCCCTTGACCATCTTGCCGGGGATCATCCAGTTGGCGAGATCGCCGTTCTGGGCCACCTGCATGGCGCCGAGGATCGACAGATCCATGTGGCCGCCACGGATCATGCCGAAGGAATCCGCGCTCGAGAAATACGAAGTCGACGGCAGTTCGCTCACGGTCTGCTTGCCGGCGTTGATGAGATCGGCGTCCTCTTCGCCCTCGTACGGGAACGGGCCCATGCCGAGCATGCCGTTCTCGCTCTGAAGGCTGACGTCCATGCCGTCCGGGATGTAGTTCGAGACCAGCGTCGGGATGCCGATGCCGAGATTGACGTAATAGCC
>NZ_JBVVOS010000069.1:0-6703 GCF_055807515.1 Bradyrhizobium sp. Kon69
ATCGCCGACGAGTTGCGCCGCCAGGCCGACGTCTTCACCGACCTCGTCGAGCTGCAGTCCAAGCTCGGCCGCGACCCGTCCGAACGCCCCGCCCCGCGTGATCGTGAACCGCGTAACCACATGCCGAAGTTCTTGCAAGAGCCGAAAGGAAATGACCCTCTCGAGTGAGACAGCCTTCCTCAATGGCCTACTTGCGGCTAAACCAGGACCCATAGCTGGATTGTTATTGGGGCATCACAATCGACGTCCCGTCTCGATGCAATCGCGTCGTTTCGGCGAAGATCGTAGAACTCGTGCGTCGCTGCGCCCCGCACGCAAGCGAACGCGTTGTCGCGCGACTGTCGTCAGTCAATGACCATAGCCGAGCAGACGAGCAAGGTTCACCGCAAAGCTACCGAACGCGCTGCCCGCAGCAACAACGGATATCACTATTGAAAGAGGAGTGAGGCTGTAGCTAGTTGTCGTGGGCGCTTTATCCGTGTTCGAATGCGCAATCCGCAACACTTCCAGGCTTGGCATGTTACCCTCTGAGTTCGAGCGAGAGGTCTCCCCTCCGGCAAGAGGTCCCCTGTTTTCAACCGGAAACAAGAGCAATAAAGCGCTGCGCACTATGTCTTGTTTTATCCTGCCACGGCGGTACGCGGCGAGACCGACGACGGGTCGGATTCCGAGCACCCCAAAGCGTCTTTGCGCTTTGAAGGGCGAGCCACTGGAGTACAGTTAAGAACCGCGGGTGATCACCTCTTCTTTTTCGGTTTAGTCGCCGCCCGCCCGCGTTGATCAGCCATTCTTTCACCACCGCTGCTCAGGCGCTCTGGGACGAGTTTGGCGGCTTCAAGGGTCAGTTTAGCAAAGCCATCACCTGCATCGTGCTCTGGATCGAGAAAACTGATGGCCGGCGCAATTCTCACCTCACTTCTTTGAGGATCGCGCAGCCAATAGGAGCGCAACTGAACGATCGCCTTGTACAGATTAGATTTCGCCTCCTTCGCCAGAGGGCTCCAAGCCTTGCCCATTACATCGAGCGACTCATACGACCAAATTACTCGGTAGCAGAACCCTACGGCTGTCGGTCTGCAGCATTCGTCTCCTCCATCAAGCACCATGTAGGCGCCGCGGTAGTTGGCGCCCTCCACCGATTTGAGTGTCGCGGTTCCGATGAAGTCCTCTGTTTTTCGTAAAAACTCGTGAAACTCCGGAGCATCTTCAGGTGCTAGACAGAACTGCCAGATAACGACGATCCCACCGAGAATTCCGTTGGGCGCGGATGGAAATGGAGGGGGAAACACTGGTACAAAATCCGATCGCACTTCAGAAACAAGCGGCTCTACTCTCGATTGCTGTGTTACACCCTGGCGCCGGAGAAGCGCTTCAATACGTTGCCGTTCGCTAATCTTTGTCATGGCACTACTTCCTGCGGGTTTTAATTGCGACCTCTGAATTCTTGCTGCTCACCACTTCGACAATTTCCCTTTCCAAGAGGGTTGCAAGGCCTCGTTGAACCTCACTGGCGACTTCATGTGGACTAAGTGCGGGCTCGGCGGCTATCAGATACTCCCGCGCAATTTCCGCTTCCGATCTGCCGTCGCACAATTGGAGTATCAGCCATGCGGAAGGGTTGAGCGTAAATACCTCTGGATTATTCGGCGTGAAGACGAGACAGACGGCCATCTCGGGCACGCCACGAACGCGCACGTTGCGCACTTTCCTATAACAAGTGCTTGGGCAGCACACGGAGATCGGTCCCCTCATTGAGATGGGCGCAAAACGGATCTGGCGCGTCCCACCGTCCGTGAAACGCAAATGCAGTGGAACGGCAGCCTCCACGCGTACCGTCTTTCGCGTAGCAGGACGGACAAGACTTTTCGACTACGCCTTCGCGCAACGTCCGATAGAGCTCGTTGTTGTTCCAGGTATCCAAAAAGGGCGTGGCGCGAATGTTGCCAAAATTCACATATTCTCTCAGATATGTGCAGCCGATTGAGTCGCCAAACGCGTTCACCGTTGCGCCCTGCCAGCAGCAATTGCGATCATTTGGGTGCCAAGATTTCATGATCTGAAAGCCATCAGGCACATGAAGATCTGCGATGGCCGCGGTCTGCTCATCGAGCGAGAGAGCCAAATCGGTCCAAGCGCGTTTGGCGCGGCCTAACGGGTAGAGGCGGAGAACGCCGAGGCGCAATGCGCCTAATCGATGAGCCAAATCAACGCAGGCTTGAATTTCTCTAAAGTTCTTCCGGTTGAGAATGACGAGGACATCAGTCTTGATGCCGGCGGCCGAAAGGTGGCCGACTGCTGCGCAGGATTTCTCAAAGCTCCCCTCGACACCTGTTAATTCGTCATGCGTAGCAGAGGTCGCCCCCATGATATCGACGAGCATGCGACCGACGCCTATCGCTTTAAGTTCCTTCGCACTCTCCTCGTTAAGCAGGGTGCCATTCGTACGCACGACGGTCATAAGCTTGCGGCAGCTACGTTTCAGAATCTTGAAAAAATCTGCACGTTGAAACGGCTCTCCACCTTCAATGTAAACCTGGATGAAATCATTCGAAACGAGGTAATCGATAAACCTTGACCACTCTCGGTAGCTCAGCTCTGGTTTCGCGGTTGGATTGCCGCAATCGCCATAGCACCAGCGGCACCGAAGATTGCACGTGTTCGTAATAGAGATCGTAATCTTAGGCGGGGTAACATATTTGGGCATGTGCCAATCCCCCCGATACCCGCGACAGTGAACGTGCCATCTTATCAGCACGTAGCGCCGAGGTCATCAACGTATCGATCGACATTCTGCCTTCGGTTGCAAGCCGCTATCGGCAGCTATATCGTTACGGCACTTACCGTCCGTGCCGTTTAAGCTATCGCGAGGTTGATGAGGTTGGTCCCTGGCAGCCAAACCGAAGAAGGACCAACATGGTCCGCGTCATGCCCGAGCTGCAGCACAACGGCGGCGGCAGGCGCCTTTTTCTGCGGCAATTGCGGACGAGCACTTGTCCCGCCATGCGCTCGATGTGCCGCCCCCGTCGCATTAGGTCAACGGTTCTGCCAGGTTTGTGGCGCGTCATTGGGCACCACGCCCCCAAGCCGCGGGCTGACCGACGGCATCGAGGGCTTGACCGATCGTCGTCTTATGACGGCCATGTTCTGTGATCTTGTCGGGTCAAGCAAGCTTGCCGAACGCCTGGATCCAGAAGACTTGGCCGCACTGCTCGTCGCTTATCGCGAGCGATGTGCCAGTGCCGTGGTCCGAAACGGCGGATACGTTTCGCGATATGCCGGAGATGGCGTATTGGCGTGCTTCGGCTACCCCCGTGCTCTTGACCGTGACGCCCAGGCCGCCGTCTTGTCCGGTCTGGCCATTGCCCTCGAAATCGAAACGCTCGCTAACACCACCTCGCTCCGTGGCGGCAGGGATCTCGCGGTCCGCATTGGCATCGAAACAGGAATCGTGCTTGCTGGGCCGCTCGGCCCAAAGAACGCGATCGAGCTCGACGGGCTGGTCGGCACTGCCCCAAACACCGCTGCGCGACTTCAACAATTTGCACCACCGAACAGCGTCGTCATTGGCGAGGCGACACGCGAGCTAGTTGCCGAGTTCTTCCTACTGGAAGAATTACCGCCGCTGGATCTCTTACCCGGCAAGTGGTTTAGGGTAAGAGGTAAATTGAAAGATCGCGGGTTCACATTCTCAAGACGCCGAGCTCCACTGGTGGGGCGTGCCCACGAGCTCGCAATGATTTTCGCGCGATGGGACGACGCCTGCCAGGGCAAGGGACAAACAATCCTGCTGTCGGGCGAGGCAGGCATCGGTAAATCACGCCTCGCTCAGGAACTCTTGGATCACGCCGCACAAGCCGCGCATAATGTGATCATACTCGGTTGTACCCCGCCCGGGGCCGTCAGCGCGTTTCATCCCGCGATCCTTGCACTGCGCGAAAGGCTGGAGACATCGGTCGAGACAGGGGAAGCTGATACGATTGAGCAATCGCTTCGGCATCTTCTCGACCAGATGGGGCTCACTGAAGAACCCACGTTAGCCTTGCTGCTTCACACGTTAGGGGTTGGCCCCGACGTGACCGATCTCGCTCCAGCGGCACGGCGACGCATTTTGTTGCAGGCGTTTCGAACATGGCTGCTGCATTTTCCGGGGGATTCGCCGCTCCTGATCTTGGTTGAAGACTTGCATTGGGCAGACCCTTCGCTGCTTGAGCTGCTCCGCGGCGTTACTGACCTGCTGTCAACTCGGCGGGCCATGCTCCTCGCTACCTATCGAAGCGATTTTGTATTGCCGTGGCCCGACCGGGTGACGATGCTCCGACTGACCTTGCCGCCACTTGAGCGTGCCGAGGCAGAGCAATTGCTGGCGGCACTCGGAGGGCACCATTCTGCGTCCACACGCGAGGCCATTTTGGCGCGGTCGGATGGCGTTCCCTTGTTTATTGAAGAGTTTACGCTCGCGATCAACACGCCGTTGGTGCCGCGAACGCTGCAGCAGCTTTTCACGGCGCGACTTGATGCATTGGGCGAGGCGAAGCGCTTAGCGCAGTGCGCTGCTATTCTTGCACCCTACCTCGAGGTCGATCTGCTTAGTGAGCTCGCAGATTTGCCGGATATTGTTGTAGAAGAACGACTTTTGTGGCTTCTCGACGCAGAGGTTCTCACGCGGACGCGATCGGCATCGGGTTCTGTAGAATATACGTTCCGACATGCACTTCTGCAGCAGGCGGCACTCGATTCGCTTTTGACAGCTGACCGGCGTGCATTGCACGCAAAGGCTGCTGAACGACTTGCGGCGCTTCGGCCGGGCCTCGTTGAGCAGCGACCTGAAATTTTCGCACAGCATTACTTCTCAGGAGAGGAGTTCACCGCGGCCCTACCGTTATATGCTCGAGCAGCGCGCCGAGCTTTGGCCGCTGCGGCTCTTGACGAAGCCGAGGCGCACGTGCGCCGCGGTCTGGCGGCTTTAGCAAGATTGCCTCACGAGGCTGTCGCGGAAATGGAACTTGATTTGTACGTTCTGCTTGGTCATGTGCTGATTGCCAAGCGCGGCTACGCCAACGTAATCGTACAGGAAGCCTTCGAATCTGCTCTCGGAGCTGCCGAACGTGTTCAGGAAGTGGCGCGAACGCTCCCCGCGTTAAGAGGACTTGCCTCTTTCTACCAGGTGCGTGGCCCTCTTTCCCGTGCGGAAGGAATTTGCGACAAGCTCGTCAACATTGCTGAGAGCACCGGCGACCTCTGTTCGCTAGTTGACGCATGGCGCCGCCGCGGCTGGAATCGTGGATGCACGGGAAACCCGGCTGGAGCGGAAGATGATCTTGCGCGTGCCCTCCAGGCCGTTGAGCCCGTAAGAATGGAGGCGCACATACTAACGGCGGGCCATGATCCACAAGTGCTAGCTCTCGCCAATCTATGCTGGCTTGCTTTGCCTCGTCATGGCGTCGGGGTGGCAACGCGGCGGGCTGAAGCGGCCGCGGCTGCAGCGCAGGGCTCGTCTCACTCCGTGAGCGCGTGCTACGGCCTGATTTTTGCTGCGCTTGTCCTTCAACAAGCTGGACAAGTCGACAAAGCCTTGCAGTTTGCCAACCAGGCCTTGGATATTGCAGGAGAGAAAGGTTTTGCTTACTGGGTAGCAATGGGGAAGGTAGCAATCGGCTACGACCAAATTGTCCGTCGGGAGAATTTGCAAGGCGGCCGAGAGGCGATCTTGAAAGGCCTTGCAAGTTATCGCGAAACACAAGGAGAACTGCTCCGGCCGTTTATACTTTCCTTGGTTGCGGAGGCCGAAGCTGCTTTTGGTGACATCGAGGCTGCTCAGGCCGCTCTGCGCGAGGCGGTTGACGTTGCCACTTCATTGGAGGCAAGAGGCTTTCTTCCCGAATTGATCCTGCGACAGGCGCGCCTTTGCGGCCATGGTTCTCAAGTTGAACGCCAGAGTTTTTTGAAACGGGCAATCGCCGCTGCGCAAGCCCACGGGGCCGAAGCCATCGCATTAGAGGCGTCTCGCGAATTGGAAGCGCAGTAGCAGGCGCAACCGAGCACGCGTCGGGTAATGACGCTACACCGCAGAGAAGACGTAGAGTCCAGCAAATTCCAACCTCCACTCGCGGGCACAAGATTGATCGGGCCGCCGAAAAGTGGGCGGGCAGAGTTCCGGCTTCTTATTGGTGAGGACGGTACAAGCAACGTCTTACGGTCAGCTTAGGAGAAAGGGTTTGCGCAAGGTTTACGCCGGAGCAAAGAGGCGAGGCTGGTTTGCCGAAGCCGCAGTCACATTTCTGCCAGTGACCGCACCGTTTCAGCATTCATGAATGAATTCGCTATCGTGACCAGGTGCACTGCGGCGGTGCCCAGCTGCTCCATTTCCTTGTCAGCAGTGTAGGCTGAAGCCGCTCGTCGATAGGCGATTGCAACTGTTGCGTATGCATCCGTGATCAGTACAGCTGAATGGTCGTGCGCATCCTTGGCTTTCCGATCACGTACTTGGACGACTTTTGTCGCCGCCTGAGCGGCTAATTCAGCAAGCTTCTCGTTACTTAAACTCGGATCATCAATACCAGGCTGACATGCAGAAGCCGCGCCGGCGATTGCCTGATAGTATTGGCGCTTTTGCCACTCATTGGCCCTCAGGTAACTCTGCAGCAGGCGGCGAGCCCTCACTTCAAGCTGCTTTCGATCGCTTCGGATCTTTTGATGATCTGAG
>NZ_JBVVOS010000070.1:0-2541 GCF_055807515.1 Bradyrhizobium sp. Kon69
CGTCTCCCTCCGGTGACGGCCGCCTTGTCAGGTTAAGGTGAGTGCTGTGTAACAGCGCTTATGGACAGCAATAAGTGCAGTGCTCAGGTCGAGCGGTTTGAGGTTGTTGAGACTGGCCGGCGTCGTCGGTGGACCGACGATGAAAAGCTCAAGATCGTCTTGGAGAGTTTGCAGACCCCACGGTCCGTCTCATCGACAGCGCGGCGATACGGCATCTCGCGCTCGCTGCTGCTGACTTGGCGGCGATCGTTTGGGGCCCGGGCGAGCGGTGATGAAGAGCCTCGGCCCGGCTTTGTGCCGGCGATGGTGATACCGGATCCGCCGTCAGTGCAGTCGACAGCTCTAGCGACGTCGGCGAGCGGACGGATGGAGATTGTCTCCGGCAAAGCTTATCGAGTGATCGTGGATGCCGGCGTCGATATGACCGCGTTGTCTCGCGTGTTGGATCTGCTGGAGCGGCGATGATCCCGATCGCAGCAGGGGCAAGAATCTGGATCGCAACCGGTCACACTGACATGCGCAAAGGCATGCAGGGCCTGGCGTTGCTGGTGCAGGAGGGCCTTGGGCGAGATCCCTTTGCCGGCGACGTCTTTGTGTTCCGTGGTCGTGCCGGCACGCTAGTCAAGGCGCTTTGGCACGACGGGGTCGGGCTGTCGCTCTACGCCAAGCGGCTGGACCGTGGCCGCTTCATCTGGCCGGCGACGGTGGACGGTGTAGTGTCGCTGACCGCAGCTCAGATGGGCTATTTGCTGGAGGCGATCGACTGGCGCAACCCACAACACAGCTGGCGGCCGCAAAGCGCCGGATAGGTTGGGCAAGAATCCCCTGAGATTGCAAAAAGTACGCGCCAAATCGCAGCTTTTGTGATTCCATTGGTGCATGGGTGATAGTCCCAAGAAGCTGCCGGAAGACATTGAGGCGCTGCAGGCCGCGTTGCTGGCAACCCGCGCCGAACTCGCCAACGTTCGCGCCCAACAGTCCGACGACCAGGCGCTGATCGCTCACCTGAAGCTGCAGATCGAAAAGCTGAACCGTGATCGTTATGGCCCTCGCTCGGAGCGTACCGCCCGGCTGTTGGATCAGCTCGAACTGACGCTGGAGGAGCTCGAGGCCTCAGCGACCGAGAATGAACTGGCCGCCGAAATAGCTGCGACCAAGACCACGAAGGTGACATCGTTCACGCGCAAGCGGCCATCGCGCCAGCCGTTCCCGGAGCATCTACCCCGCGAGCGCGTGATCGTCTCAGGGCCGACGTCGTGCGCCTGCTGCGGCGGCTCGCGATTGTCCAAGCTCGGCGAGGACATCACCGAGACGCTGGAGGTGATCCCGAAATCTTGGAAGGTGATCCAGCACGTCCGGGAGAAGTTCAGCTGCCGGGACTGCGAGAAGATCAGTCAGGCCCCGGCGCCGTTCCATGTGATTGCCCGCGGCTGGGCTGGGCCAAGCTTGCTGGCGATGGTGCTGTTCGAGAAGTTCGGCCAGCACCAGCCGCTGAACCGGCAGGCCGAACGCTATGCCAAGGAAGGCGTGCCGATCAGCCTGTCGACCCTCGCCGACCAGGTCGGCGGTTGTACGGTTGCGTTGATGCCCTTGTTCCGGTGCATCGAGGCCCATGTGCTGAGCGCCGAGCGATTGCACGGGGACGACACGACGGTGCCGGTCCTGGCCAAAGGCAAGACCGACACCGGCCGTATCTGGGTCTACGTGCGCGACGACAAACCTTTTGGCGGGCAGGCCCCGCCCGGAGCCGTGTTCTATTACTCACGCGATCGCGCCGGCGAGCATCCCCAAGCCCATCTGGCCGGCTACAGCGGCATCTTCCAGGCCGATGCCTATGGCGGCTATGGCAAGCTTTACGACCCAGGCCGCAACGCAGGTCCGATTCTGGAAGCCGCGTGCTGGGTCCATGCCAGGCGGCCCTTCTTCGTGATGGCTGATCTGGCGGAGAATGCGCGGCGCAAGGTGCAGGGCAAAAAGCCAGCGGTGATCTCGCCTCTGGCACTGGAAGCAGTCCGCCGGATCGACGCCTTGTTCGAGATCGAGCGAGGCATCAACGGCGAGACGCCCGAACGGCGCCGGGCCGTCCGCCAGGAGCTCAGCCTGCCGCTGGTCGCCGATTTAAAAACCTGGATGCGCGAGCAACGCGCCAAGCTCTCACGCCGCAACGACGTTGCCAAGGCAATGGACTACATGCTCAAGCGCTGGAGCGCGTTCACCCGCTTCCTCGACGACGGCCGCATCTGCCTGTCGAACAACGCTGCCGAACGAGCCCTGCGCGGCATCGCCCTGGGTCGGAAGTCTTGGCTGTTCTGCGGCTCCGACCGTGGTGGCGACCGTGCCGCGACGATGTACAGCTTGATCGTCACCGCCAAAATGAACGACCTGGATCCGCAAGCCTGGCTCGCCGACGTCCTGGCGCGCATCGCTGCACATCCAGCCCAAAGGCTTGACGAACTGCTGCCATGGAATTGGCGAGACCAACATAAGCAAGTCAATCAGGCAGCCTGATTGACCGCCCCGCGGTTCTCACCGCATGCTTAC
>NZ_JBVVOS010000071.1:0-2372 GCF_055807515.1 Bradyrhizobium sp. Kon69
TGTCAATCGGCGTTCAAATTTGACCCCGTATCGGCGTCCAATTTTGACCCCTTTGAGCGACGAGTCTTGACGGTAGCGCTCGCCTCGTCGGAGCTGGCCGGGGTTGCGGAGACGAGGCGAGGCGCGGGTTGTGTGATCGTCGTCGCGGCTTTTGAAGCGCCAACTGTCGTTGCCACTCTCGACGATGTCGCAATGGTGGGTCAGGCGGTCGAGCAGCGCGGTAGTCATTTTGGCGTCGCCGAACACGCTGGGCCATTCACCGAAGGCAAGGTTGGTGGTGACGACAATCGAGGTGCGCTCGTAGAGCCGGCTGACGAGATGGAACAGCAGCTGGCCGCCGGACTGGGCGAACGGCAGGTAGCCAAGTTCGTCGAGGACGATGAAGTCGAGCCGGGTCAGATGCTCGGCGATGCGGCCCTGCCGTCCGTTGCGGGTCTCGATCTCCAGGCGGTTGACGAGGTCGACCACGTTGTAGAAGCGACCGCGGGCACCAGATCGCATGCAGCTTCTGGCGATGGCGATGGCCATATGTGTTTTGCCGGTGCCGGTACCGCCGACCAGAACGGCGTTACGTTGCTGGGCGATAAAGCCGCCGCCGGCGAGATCATTGACCAGGCTCTGGTTGATGGGGGTGCCTTCGAACTGGAAGTCCTCAAGGTCCTTGGCAAGCGGCAGCTTGGCGATGGTGAGCTGGTACTTGATCGAGCGGGCCTGCTTCTCGTTGATCTCGGCATTGAGCAGGTCGCCGACAATGCGTTGGGGTTCGTGCTGGCGCTTGATGGCGGTCGCCATGATCTCGTCGAAGGCGGCCTTCATGCCGTAGAGCTTGAGCTCACCCATGAGGTCGAACAGTTGAGTACGCTCCATCAGATGGTTCTCCTGAGGTTGTCGTAGCGGGCACAGTCGGCGATCGGGGCATGGCGCAATGTCAGCGCAGCCGGGGTGAGGATGTTGGCCGGCGGGGCAGGATCACGCTGGCGGGCCAGGATGTTGAGCACGACATCGGCGGAATGAACGCCGTGAGCGGTCGCCTCGGCGCAGGCTGCTTCGACGGCCGGCAAGCCGTCGGTCAGAACCGCGTTGAGGATGTCGACCATCTGCCGGTTGCCGTCGTCGGCACCGGCGAGCTTGCGCCGCACACGTTCGATCGCAGCCGGCAGCACCCAGTCCTTGAAGGGAGCGCCGTTGCGCAAGGCACCGGGTTTGCGAGCCAGCACCGGCACGTAATGCCAGGGATCGTAGACGGTATCACCGCGGCCGAACGAGCGAGCATGCTCGGCAACGATGCGTCCGTCCTGGCGGATCACAATGCGATCGGCGTAGGCGTGAACCTCGACAGGCCGCCCAACGGCACTGGCCGTGACCGAGTATTTGTTGTTATCGAAGCGCACCAGGCAGGTCTTCGAGACCGATGCCAGCACCGCGTGGAATCCGTCGAACCGGCCGGCATAGGGAACGAGCATTGGTCGCTCGGCTTCGAACACCTGCCAGACCGTTTGCTCGGTCAGTTCCGGATGCCGGTGCGCTTTGGTGTAGGCGATGCACTTGTCCAGCAGCCAGGCGTTCAACTCGTCGAGGTTCTTGAACCGCAGCCGTGGCGTGAAGAAGCGTTCCCGGACAAGCCCAACCTGGTTCTCGACCTGGCCTTTCTCCCAGCCCGACGCTGGCGTGCAGGCCACCGGATCGACCAGGTAGTGACTGCACATCTGCATGAAGCGGCGATTGTAGAGACGCCCTTTGCCGACGAAGATCGTCTCCACGGCGGTCTTCATGTTGTCGTAGATGCCGCGCACGCAGGTGCCTTTGAACAGGGCGAACGCCCGATCGTGGGCGTCGAACACCATCTCCTGCGTCTCGCGCGGATAGCACCGCACGAACAGCATCCGGCTGTGGCAGAGCCGGACGTGGGCGGCCTTTACCATCACCGTCACGCCATTGAGCAAAACGACCTCATGGCTCCAGTCGAACTGATAGGCTTCTCCCGGCGCAAAGCTCAGCGGGACGTAGGCCGCAGCCGTCGATTGTCCGCGTTCCTTGCCCCATCGCCTGGCGTAACGTCGCACGGCGTCGTAACCGCCGTCATAGCCGCGGCCGCGGAGCTCCTCGAAGATCCGGATCAACGTCAGCTGCTCGCGAGCCGACTTGCCTGCGTTCCCTGCCAACAATCCGTCGAGTTCTGCAGCCCACCGTCCCAGCTTCGGTCGCGGCTGGATGACACGCTCGTACTCGAACGAGGTCTCTCCCGACCTCAGCACTTTACGGACCGTGTTCCGCGACACCTTCAGGTCACGGGCGATCTCCTTGATCGTCTTGCCCTTGATGAAGTGCTCGCGCCTTATCCGGGCAATCGTCTCCACGATCAGCATCCCCAA
>NZ_JBVVOS010000072.1:0-2359 GCF_055807515.1 Bradyrhizobium sp. Kon69
CGTTGGTGATGTGGTCGCCGACAACACCGCTGTCGGTCGTGAACGAAGCGATCGTCGGCGCCGCAGGCGGGGTCGGGGTGGAGGTCGTGCCAGGATCTACCTGCAGGCCAGTAAAGGTCTTCAACGCGCCGGTGAGTTCGGCCGCATCCCCAAGCGAATTGGCGATTTTCGCACCATTCGCCAAGTTGACCTGGGTGATGGCCAGTGCAGACACCTTGGTATCGCTCGCAGCGACAGTATAGCTGAACGTCAGCGTGTTGGTGCCTGCCCCCCCTGTGTATGTCGCCACACCTCCGTCATTCAGGACCAACGACGGCTTGCCGGTCACAGTCATGGCTTGGTCGAACTTGACGGTGAATACGATCGAGGTTCCAACGCCCTCAGTCCCCGAACTCGGCGAAGGAACGACGCTGACAACATCGGTTGTCGCAAAGCTGCCGGCCGTGGGGCCCGTCTTCTTGCCAGTCAGGAGATTGATGTTGTTTTCGATGGTGAGATTTGATCCCTGCACTTCCGAGGGCAGATCGCCAAAGCCCGTATCCGTGAAGGTACCCGTGGGATCGACGTAGTTGTTGCTGACAATCACTCCATTGAGGACGTTTCCGCTGTCTTGGAACAGCCCAATGTTCAACGAGATCGACATGTTAGGGCCGGTCGCGATGATAACATTGTTGGCGATAGTCGTATTGGTAATCGTCGAGCCGAGTTGGGCTTGAACGGCGAGCCCTTCGTTCGGTTCAACTCCCTGAGGTTGATAGATTGTATTATAGGCAATCATCGCATTATTCACGACGTCGCCAACAAACTGGATGGGGTCAGGATGCGACCCCGGCGTATACCCCAAGCCCTCAAAGACGTTGTATTGGATCGTAGGTGTAACAGTCCCGTTGCCCAAATCGATACCATCGGCGGGCATGTCGTGAATGTAGTTGTATTTGGCGACGAACGTGCCAGTGCCATTATAGTTGATGGCGGCGCCCAGTCCCGTTCCTGCCGGCGGCGGCTGCACCGACGGAATATTCATCTGATTTCCGTCGAAGGAGCAGTTCAACACCGTGAGATTTCCCACGTTGGTCGAACCTGCATCGATGGCAACGGGCTGGTTTGCGCCAAGCGAGAAGTTGCAGTTCTCGATCGTCGTCGTGCCCGTAGTTCCCGGCTTGACGACGACTGTCCAACCGCCACTCAGCGAGAAGTCGAAACCGTCAAGCGTAACGTTGTTACCAAGGATGCTCACGACATGGTTGGCAGTGTCGATCGATACGCCAGCCGGAAGATTTGCAGCAACGCTCGGATCCTTGAGCGCCGTGCCCGCCGGAACACCAACCGCGTAGTCTACGCCCGCGACCTGCCAGGGTGGGCGAACCGCATAGCTGTCCAGCAACGACGCCAGCTGTGGCGTGCCGGTATGCGCACTGCTCGATCCATCTGCGTAGCTTGAGGATGCCGAATTGACCGTCACGTTGAGACCGGCGGATGCCGCACTCACGTTTCCTGCCGCATCCGTTGTCGTCGCCGTAAATTTCTGAGCTCCATTCGACAGCACGCCGGTATCGAAGCTCCACGCGCCACTGCTGTCCGCGGTCGCGGTCCCGATCTGGGTTGAGTTGTCAAAGATCTTGACTGAGCTATTGGCCTCCGCGGATCCCTTCAGCACGAGGTCGTTAAGGGTCGTCGTGCTTCCCACCGACGATCCTGTTTGCGAATACGCACCAATGGTCGGAGCAACCGGGGCGTGTGTATCGATCGTGATCGACAGGGGCGCCGATGCGAGGCTAACCTGCCCCGAAGAATCGACATCCTGCGTCGTGAGGATGTGGCCTCCGTCACCGAGCGCCGCAGTTGTGAATGACCAGTTCCCGCTACCATCCACATTGGCCGTACCCAATTGGCTCGAACCATCGAATATTTTCACAGTGCTGCTGGCAACGGCCGAGCCGGTCAGCGTCAGTGTGTTGTCGTTGGTGGTGTGGTCACCGACAACGCCGCTGTCGGTCGTGAACGAAGCGATCGTTGGAGTGGCAGGAACTGCAGCACCGATGACTGGATCCAGGGGCTGTGAAAGCGCACTGACATTGCCTGCGACGTCGGTTGCCGTTGCTGTCAGGAAATGAGCTCCTTCTGATAGTCCGACCGTCGTAACGGTCCAGTTCCCTGAGGAGTTCGTCGTTCCCGTCCCGACGAGGGTCGCGCCATCGTACACCTGGACCGTGCTGTTTGCTTCGGCCGTGCCTGTTAACACCACCTGGTTGCCGTTGACGATTGAGTCGCCGGCCTCGAAGGGCACACCCGGCGCGTGCGTATCGATCGTGACGGCCAGGGCCGTCGACGCAACGCTGGTGCCGCCCGAGGTCGTCGC
>NZ_JBVVOS010000073.1:0-2106 GCF_055807515.1 Bradyrhizobium sp. Kon69
ACGGCCTGCACCTTGAATTCTTCTACCGCGCCGGCCATCTCGCCGATCTCGTCCTTGCGGCCCAGGCCCGGCAGCACGACGTCGAAATTGCCCGAGGCAAGCTCGCGCATCGCCTTGCACATCGCGATCATCGGACGCGAAATGCCATTGCCCAGCATCCAGGCCAACGCGGCGCCAATGGCGAGGCCGCCGAGCGCCATCATCAGCATCGTCCGCTCGGTATCGCTGATGGTGGCATTGGCGCTCACCTCGATGCGCTGCTGATCCGCCGTCAGCTCCGACCGCAGCTCACCCGAGAGCTTGAGAATGGACGCAGCCGTTTTGGTCATGTCGCCGTTCAGCTTGACGATGACCTTCACGTTCTCGGTCAGCTTCGAAAAGGAGGTGCGGTACTGCTTCAAGAGATTGCTGATCTCGGTGACGCGGTCGGTGATCTTCTGATCGTTGGCATAGATCGAGACCAGCAGGGTCTCCAGGAACTTGATGCGGGCGGTCACGCCGTCGGCGGTCTTCGGCTCCGGCTTGGCGACGAAGGCGCTGACCGAGGTGGAGACCGCAAGGTATTGCGATGTGATGTCCTTGGCCGTGCCCTGAACCGAGTTCAGGCCCGCCAATGCCGCGGTATCGGCAAGATCGTCGAACTTGAAGCGGATCTTGTTGCCGACGCTGTTGAGCTCATCCGTCGCGATCTTGCCGTTCTCGCGCGTCAACGTGATGATCTCGCCGAACACCTTGGTGAAGCTCTTGAAGTCGGCCTCGAGCCGGCCGACCTGCTCGCGGCGCGCGGCGCCCGTGGTGGCCGCCCCAGACTTGGCGATCGCAGCCCTCAAATTCTCTTCGGCCGCTTTCGCGGCGGTCTCGTCATCCGCCGCGCCGGTCAGCGTGTAGGCCCGCGCCAACCCCTGGTAGGCGATCAGCTCGCGATCGACCGTCCGCGCAAGGTCCGCTTCGGCGACGCTGGAGCGGTAGGAGGCCACGGCGGCCTGGATCCGCTCGAAGCCGTAATAGGCGAAAGCCATGCTGACGGCGAGGATGGCGAGCACCGCCACGAAGCCGAGGATGATTTTTGCGCGAAAACGCAAGGTGAGCAGCTTCGATGTGGTCGGCTTCGACTTGACGGGCATTCCCCACCCCATTCCATTCGCGGAAAACCAGGCGCAGCCCGGAAGCAGCCCGCTTCCTGACGCGTGAGCACGGTAAAGGGCAAAGGATAAGCTGCGGTAAATTTGTGGCGCCGCAACCGGCGGTTAGGTGACGCAGGGTCTCGTCGTCCTGGCGAAAACCAGGACGACATTGGCGGGAATGCCCCTACGCCGCCCGGATATTGCCCATGAAGCGGTCGAGCTCGGCGCGCAGACGGGTGCTTTCGGACGACAGTGTCTTGGCCGAATGCAGCACCTCTTCCGAGGCCGAGCCGGTTTCGGCGGCGCCGCGGTTGACCTGGCCGATGTCGGTGGCGGCGGTCTGAGTGCCCTGTGCAACCGTCTGGACGCTGCGCGCGATTTCCTGGGTCGCTGCGCCTTGCTGCTCCACTGCGCTTGCAATCGACGTCGAGATCGACGAGATCTGGCCGATGGTCGCGCCGATCTCCTTGATCGCCGCAACCGACTCGGCGGTGGCGCCTTGCATGCCCGTGATGTGCGAGGAGATCTCGTCGGTGGCCTTTGCGGTCTGGCTCGCGAGCGACTTCACTTCGCTGGCGACCACTGCAAAGCCGCGGCCGGCTTCGCCGGCGCGCGCCGCCTCGATGGTCGCGTTGAGCGCCAGAAGATTGGTCTGCTCCGCGATCGCCGTGATGAGCTTGACGACTTCGCCGATCTGCTGGGCCGCATGCGAGAGCTTGCCGATGCGGTTATCGGTCTCCTGGGCCTGCACCACGGCAGCTTCGGCAATGCGGCTGGAATCGCGAACCTGGCGGCCGATCTCCTCGACCGAGGCCGAGAGCTCTTCGGTCGCAGTTGCCACCGACTGCATGTTGCTGGAAGCCTGCTCGGAGACGTCGGCGACCTGGCTCGACAGGCTCTGGGTGGTCTCGGCGGTGCGGGTCAGCGTCGAGGCCGCCGATTCCAGCTGCACGGCGGAAGCCGAGACGTTGGAGACGATGGC
>NZ_JBVVOS010000074.1:0-1695 GCF_055807515.1 Bradyrhizobium sp. Kon69
TTAACGCAGGCGATCACGGGCTTATTGAGGTCGCGTAGTTCTTGTATGCCGCCGAAACCACCGACACCATAGTCGCTGGGTCGGTCGTTGCCAGCGGCGGCGGCCTTTAAATCCCAGCCGGCGCAGAAGAACTTGTCGCCGGCAGTTTTGAGAATGGCAACGCGCAGTTTCGGGTCATCACGGAAGTCCTTAAATGCTTCGCCCATCAGCTTCGAGGTAGTCCACTCGATCGCATTGGCCTTCGGTCGGTCAAGTGTGACCTCGAGGATCGCGCCCTCACGACGGGTAGTGACGATATCAGCCATTCTTAGCTCCATTCATATGTCTAACGACCAGCAGCGCGTCCGCGATCCAGGCACCGTTCCCTTGTGCACAGACGATCAGCGGGTTGATGTCGAGTTCCTCGATCTCGCCTGCATTTTTCGCAACAAAGTCCGCGATGCCCGCGATCGCATCGACCGCTGAATTGACATCCGCCTTTGGCCTGCCGCGATAGCCTTCGAGTAGCGGATAGAGTTTCAGGCCGTGCAGCGCCTCTTCAATGTCTTCCCGCGTGGCAGGCAGCAGGAGGGTGACGCTGTCGCGTAAGAGCTCGACCATTACGCCTCCGGTACCCAGCGTCATCACCGCACCGAACATTGGGTCACGAGTGAAGCCGACAATCAACTCGGCGACGCCGTTGCGAACCATGCGTTCGACATAGAGCCCACTCCCGAGGGGCAAAAGATCCTGAGCAGCCCGGGTGACAGCTTCGGCGTCATTGAGGTTCAGCCTCACCGCGCCGACTTCCGATTTGTGGGCGACACCGAGAGCCTTCAGCGCTACTGGATAGCCAAGCTCCCTCGACAGGCCGAAGGCCTCCTTAGCACTGCTGGCGCTACCGCCCTTCGGGACCGGAAGGCCGGCTTTGATGAGCCGTGCCTTGGCTTCTGCTTCATCGAGCGTGACACGCTCGCCACGAAGCGGGCCGGCGGCGGCGGTGTCGACGGAATGGGCCTGCGGCTGGCGCCAGACCTCGCCAATAAAGGCTGCTCCCTGAGCGGCGTCCATAGCTTCCGGAATGCCAAACAGGGGCGCTATACCCCGCGCCATCAGTCCAGCAGTGTACTCCTCCGGAAGATTCTCAGGCATGGTGGAGACCATGGCGCCCTGTGCCATGTTGGCCTTCAATGCCAGTTCAAAGGCATTTAGACCCTTAGCCCCCCACTGGCGAGCGTCCGGGCAGCGGTCGAGGCGCGGAATGTCAAGCACCAGAAAATTGTAATCGAAGCCACCGGATACCATAGTCGTGAAGGCGTTAGTTATAACTGACTGTTCGTCCATGTATGTGTTGTAGTCGAGCGGGTTGGCTAGCGCGACCATTGGCCCGAACGCCTTCCTCATCAACGCGCGATGCTGGTCGGTAAGGCTCGGGAAATACACGTCTCGCCCTTGCGCCGCGTCGGCCATCAGGGAGGCTTCGCCGCCCGAGCAACTCATCGACGAAATTCGATAGCCGGGCAGCGGTCCCGTGCTATGCAAGAGCTTCAGCGTCTCCAGAAAGCCTGGGATGGAATCAATGCGGGCGATGCCGAGCCGCCTCAGGAAGGCATCGGATGCAGCATCCGAACCGGCAAGCGAAGCCGTATGCGACAGCGTCGCCTGCTTGGCCTGTTCGGAACGACCGACCTTGATCGCGACGATTGGCTTTTTTAG
>NZ_JBVVOS010000075.1:0-1646 GCF_055807515.1 Bradyrhizobium sp. Kon69
TTTTGGAACACGACCCCGATATTGCGCCTGTGCACTGGCAGCCCAGTTACGGAACGAGCACCGATAGAGATCTCGCCGAGCGGTTGGGGTCTTGGACCCGTAACCATCATCAATGTCGTCGTTTTTCCGGAGCCGCTCGACCCGACAAAAGAGACGAACTCGCCAGCCCCGGCCTGAACCGAGACATTATCAATCGCTGGCACGCCGCAGTACTCGTTACAGATTCACTCTACGTGTATGAACGCCTTGTAGCCGAGGTATTTCGATGAATTCTGGCAAACGTTCTCCAAGCAATCGCGGCCGAGCCGTCGGAGAGGTTACGACCGTCCAACGCGCGTTGAATTTGCTGAGGGTTGTCGGCGCGAGTGAAAAGCCGATCGGTGTAAATGAGATCGCGCGCCGTCTAGGAAAGCATGCAAGCGCAGTTTCCAGGACACTGGCGACCCTTGAACACAACCGATTTGTCGAGCGCGACGACGAGACTGGCCGCTTTGTGCTCGGAGTTGAGCTTATCGCGCTCGCGAGCAGACTTCTTGGTGAACTCGATGTGGTCAGGGTGGCGCGACCTTACCTGGAAGAACTTGCCGAGCGCGCGAGGGAGTCGGCCTCGCTCAGTCTTTGGAACAAGACGGAGGCGATCAATGTCGAGCATGCACTTGGCCCCGGTTCGATCAAGCACATCGCAGCACCCGGGCGTCGCAACCCGGCCCACTGCACGGCTAGTGGAAAAGCTATGCTGTCGCAAATGGTTGGCTCCACGCTGGATGAGGTTTTGGCACTCGGCCTCGAATGCTACACGGAGCGGACAATCACTGATGCGAGCGCTCTGGAACGCGAGCTGTGCAGCATTCGCGAGAGAGGATACGCGCTCAACGTGGGAGAGTTCATTCCCGAGATTGCCTCGATCGCGGCCGTCGTCCTCGATCGGAGGGGACGAGTTGCGGCCGCAATTGCCATCACGATGCCGGTATTTCATTTTAGTCAGCAAAGTGAACGGCAGCTGGCACCTCTTGTCATGAATGCGGCGGCGACTGTCTCGCGGCGTCTAGGATATCGTGGCGCACAGCCGATATGATCGGCCACATCCGAACTCGTGTAGATGCGCACTACCAATTAAGCAAGGGATGCGCGCAGACGGTCCGCAGCACATCGCTATGGATATCGGCGACCAATCGCTGTCAAGCGACGTCCGGATTTAAGGCGGCATATCAAGGCGAGCACCGCATGGACCGCAGCTATGTCAAAGGCCGCGACAGAGATCGCATCAATGCGGTCCTCGCCAGGATCGGCCAAAACATCGGCCCGCTCCGCGATGGCTAGCAGAACTCTTGCGTGCCATCGTGAGGGCGTTGCCCAAAAACCGTCGCGGCTCAAAATATCGCTCGACCAGTGGTCGCCCGCGGCCTCAGAGGACCCACGAGCCCAATAATGGCTTGATCGTTCGACAGTCGGCGCGCGCTCTCTGAAGATCAGATCAGCGACCGTTTGGCGTTCGGCAGCTGCGACCGCAAGCGGCTACCCAGCCGCGCGACATCATTCAAGTACGGCAGCCGTAATCGAGCCCGGGTGATTGCGGTGAGATCCAGGTTGGCCGAAACGACCTGCTCGCCAAGGCCGGCGCGGGCGAGATCCTCGCCATCCGGACC
>NZ_JBVVOS010000076.1:0-1595 GCF_055807515.1 Bradyrhizobium sp. Kon69
CTAGACTGTATGTCCCCCCACAAAATGAGGCGACTCACCCTCGATGTTGCGACGAGGGTTGCCCGGATGGACCGGGTAGAGCCTCAAACAAGGAGGGCGAGTCGTGGGTCATCATACCGAGGTCTTTGTCGGAATCGATACGTCAAAATCGCGCAATGCTATAGCCATTGCCGATGGCGGCCGTGGCGGCGAGATACGATATCTCGGGGAGTTTCCTGCCACGGAGGCAGCGATCCGAAAGCTGGTGGCAAAGCTTGCAGCGAAATGCTGTCAGTTGACGTTTTGCTACGAAGCAGGGCCAACAGGATACGGTCTCTACAGACTGCTCAAGAGCCTCGGCCATGACTGCCTGGTGGTGGCCCCCTCGCTCGTTCCGAAGAAGGCCGGCGATCGAGTGAAGACGAACCGGCGCGATGCGGTAAGCCTCGCCAAGCTGTTGCGCGCGGACGAGCTCACGGCGGTGTGGGTGCCGGACGAGCGCCATGAGGCTATGCGCGATCTCTCGCGCGCCCGTCAAGCAGTGAAGAAGGACCTCCAGGGCAAGCGTCAACAGATCTCGTCATTGATGCTGCGGCTAGGACGCATCTATCCGGGCAAGACAACGTGGGGACCAGCCCACATGAGATGGCTCATGTCGCAGAAGCTCGAGCATCGCGAGCAGCGCATCGCATTCGAAGAGTTACTTGAGGGGATACGCCAGGAAAGTGAGCGGCTGGAGCGTTTGGAAGATGCCATCCGCGAGGTAGTACCCGAGTGGTCGCTCGCCGAGGTTGTGTCGGCCCTGCAGGCGGTGCGTGGGATTGATCTCATTGCGGCTGTGGGGGTGCTGGCTGAGATCGGTGATCTATCCCGCTTTCAAAATCCGCGCGAGTTGATGGGCTATCTGGGTCTGGTGCCCACAGAAAACTCGACTGGCGACCAAGTCAAGCGAGGCGGCATCACCAAAGCCGGTAATGGGCGGGCGCGACGTATTCTTGTAGAGGCGGCCTGGAGCTATCGATATCCGCCGCGCGTGAGCCGAGACAAGCAGCCAAAGGTGGAGGCCGCACCGAGAGTCGCGCGCGAGATTGCGTGGAAAGCGCAAACCAGGCTGTGCGGACGCTTCCGCTCACTCGAGCGGAAGGGCAAGCGGCGAACCGTAATCGTCACGGCGATTGCCCGAGAGCTATCTGCCTTCATTTGGGCGATCAATCGCGAGCTCATGCCACCTCGACAGGCGTGACATCGTTGGGGGCTGTGGACCGCTCGAGTCGTGAGGTGCGCTCGACCGGCCCACAGCCCCCTTTGTTGCAATCAAGATCAGGGGGCAGTCGCAGACATTAATCGTGCAGAAGTGAAGGCGGGACCACGGCAGGGGAAATCCTGAAATCCATTATGTGGCCGATCATCCGATCGACGCCCGACGCTAGACCAGGGACAGCCCCAGACGAAAAAACGGAAATGCGGTATCCAACCCGCGCATCAGAGCCTGTTCACCGACGTCTTTGAGTCCCGCCTTCTCCTCTGCACGATCCATCGGCACAAGAACTTCACGATGAGTCCTCGTGGAGATGAGAAACCGTGCGCTGTGTGCTTGACTGGGGACATCAGAATGG
>NZ_JBVVOS010000077.1:0-1305 GCF_055807515.1 Bradyrhizobium sp. Kon69
TCCTCGTTCAACGGCGTCAACCTCTTGAACGGCGACCAGCTCAAGCTGGTGTTCGACGAGACCGGCAAGTCGAACCTCAGCATCACCGGCGTGACCTACAACTCCAAGGGTCTCGGCCTCGCGGCGCTGACCAGCGGTGTCGATTTCATCGACAACTCCGCGACCAACAAGGTGCTGTCGAACCTGAACGCCGCGTCGAGCACGCTGCGCTCGGAAGCTTCGAGCCTCGGCTCGAACCTCTCGGTGGTGCAGGTTCGTCAGGACTTCAACAAGAGCCTGATCAACGTGCTGCAGACCGGTTCGTCCAACCTGACCCTGGCCGACACCAACACCGAAGCGGCCAACAGCCAGGCGCTGTCGACCCGCCAGTCGATCGCGGTCTCCGCGCTGTCGCTGGCCAACCAGTCGCAGCAGAGCGTGCTGCAGCTGCTCCGCTAACAAGCGGACGACATCGTAAGACGACTATTGCGGCGGGGCTTCGGCTCCGCCGCTTTCTTTTTGCAACGGCATCAGAGTGCCGCTCGACGAAGTGCAACGATGCATTCGGATGCAGCCGATTGCTTACTCTGAGTTATGGTTGACAAGTCGCAAACGCCGGGTCGTTGCGCGAAAAAGCATCATGCTATCATGACGATATGGACGAGCCTGAGATGGCTCCGATTGCTCATATGGTGAATCCGCGCAAGGACTGGCGCGACACGCTTCATGCTTTGTTAGCCGTCTGTGTTCACCGTCCCGGACATCGATTAATCCTAATCGAAGTTTGTTGCGTTGCGTACCAGAAGGGTAACACTCAATGTCCGGTATTGTTCTCTCCTCGTCGGTTCGTCAGAACCTGCTCTCCCTCCAGTCCACCGCTGATCTTCTCGCCACCACTCAGAGCCGTCTGTCGACCGGCAAGAGCGTCAACTCGGCCCTGGACAATCCCACCAACTTCTTCACCGCACAGTCGCTCGACAACCGCGCCAGCGACATCAACAATCTGCTCGACGGCATCGCCAACGGCGTGCAGGTGCTGCAGGCCGCCAACACCGGCATCACCTCGCTGCAGAAGTTGATCGACTCTGCGAAGTCGATCGCCAACCAGGCGCTGCAGACCACCGTCGGCTACTCCACCAAGTCCAACGTCTCCACCACGATTGCGGGTGCGACGTCGGCCGACCTGCGCGGCACGACGAGCTTCGCCAGCGCGACCGCAAGCAGCAACGTCGTGTATAACGGCGCGGCGGGCGGCACCACGGCGGCGACCGGCACCACGACGCTCGGCGCCACCATCGGCTCCTTTGCAAGCACGGGCGCGACGGC
>NZ_JBVVOS010000078.1:0-1299 GCF_055807515.1 Bradyrhizobium sp. Kon69
CTGCGTCACATCGACATGTTCTCGGGCAATACCATCCTGGGCGACGGCGCGGTCATCATGATCATCGACCCCAACGGCATCGCCAAGGCGCTCGGCGCCGCCGGCTCCTCGGCCCATGACATGAACAGCGAGAACGGGGCTCACAGCATCGGATCGGGCGAGCAGACCACCTCGCTGCTGGTGTTCCGCGCCGGCTCGTCGCAGCCCAAGGCGGTCCCGCTCGGGCTCGTCACGCGCCTGGAAGAACTCCCGGCCGACAAGATCGAGTTCTCGAACGGCCGCTACATGGTGCAGTACCGCGAGCAGCTGATGCCGCTCGTCGCCATGGAGAGCGTCACCATCGCGAGCCAGGGCGCCCAGCCGATCCTGGTGTTCTCCGATGACGGCCGCTCCATGGGCCTCGTCGTCGACGAGATCATCGACATCGTCGAGGAGCGGCTCAACATCGAGGTCGGCGGATCCTCCTCCGGCATTCTCGGCTCGGCCGTGATCAAGGGCCAGGCCACCGAAGTGATCGACGTCGGCCACTTCCTGCCGATGGCGTTCTCCGACTGGTTCACCCGCAAGGAGATGAAGCCGTCGCTGCACTCGCAATCGGTGCTGCTGGTCGACGACTCGGCGTTCTTCCGCAACATGCTGGCCCCGGTGCTCAAGGCGGCCGGCTACCGCGTCCGCACCGCGCCGACCGCGCA
Organism: Bradyrhizobium sp. Kon69; assembly: GCF_055807515.1. Taxonomy (NCBI): domain Bacteria; kingdom Pseudomonadati; phylum Pseudomonadota; class Alphaproteobacteria; order Hyphomicrobiales; family Nitrobacteraceae; genus Bradyrhizobium; species Bradyrhizobium sp. Kon69. Next base: position 693 of record NZ_JBVVOS010000078.1, read on the forward strand.
GGAGGGCCTCGCCGCGTTGCGCGCGCAGACCTTCGACGTGGTCCTGACCGACATCGAGATGCCCGACATGAACGGGTTCGAGTTTGCCGAGACCATCCGCTCCGACAGCAATCTGGGCGCGATGCCGATCATCGGGCTCTCCGCGCTGGTGTCGCCAGCGGCGATCGAGCGCGGCCGTCAGGCCGGCTTCCACGACTATGTCGCCAAGTTCGACCGTCCCGGTCTGATCGCGGCGCTGAAGGAACAGACCGCGGGCGCCGCCGGTGCCTCCGAGCTGAGCCGCGCAGCAGCGTAACCAGCGGGATCAGGAGATACGCAACATGACCAAGAAGACCCAGTCCGGCGAAGGCGCCATGGTCGAATACGTCACCGCGATGATCGGCGGCCAGCTGTTCGGCCTGCCGATCTCCCGCGTCCAGGACGTGTTCATGCCCGAGCGCGTCACCCGCGTGCCCTTGTCCTCGCGCGAGATCGCGGGCGTGCTGAACCTGCGCGGCCGCATCGTCACCGTGGTCGACATGCGCGCCCGGCTCGGCCTGCCCAAGCCCGAGGACGGCAAGATCCCGATGGCGGTCGGCGTCGACCTGCGCGGTGAATCCTATGGCCT
>NZ_JBVVOS010000079.1:0-1273 GCF_055807515.1 Bradyrhizobium sp. Kon69
TCCTCGTTCAACGGCGTCAACCTCTTGAACGGCGACCAGCTCAAGCTGGTGTTCGACGAGACCGGCAAGTCGAACCTGAGCATCACCGGCGTGACCTACAACTCCAAGGGTCTCGGCCTCGCCTCGCTGACCAGCGGTGTCGATTTCATCGACAACGCTGCCACCAACAAGGTGCTGACCAATTTGAACTCGGCGTCGAGCACGCTGCGTTCGGAAGCGTCGAGCCTGGGTTCGAACCTGACCATCGTGCAGGTGCGTCAGGACTTCAACAAGAACCTGATCAACGTGCTGCAGACCGGTTCGTCCAACCTGACGCTGGCCGACACCAACGTCGAAGCGGCCAACAGCCAGGCGCTGTCGACCCGCCAGTCGATCGCGGTCTCCGCGCTGTCGCTGGCCAACCAGTCGCAGCAGAGCGTGCTCCAGCTGCTCCGCTAACAAGCGGACGACATCGCAAGCAAGATCCGGCGGCGGGGCTTCGGCCCCGCCGCTTTTTTTTCGTGCGTCAGCTGGCATTCGCAGCCACGCATCGTTCTGAAAAAGTAACCAGCGGTTATGGTTAATGGAGAGTAAGCGCGGATAAATGCCAATGATTTCAGCCTGATTGCCGGCCGCGACCACGCCTTCCGCACGCTTATAGTGAACCCGCGCTTAATGCGGGCGCGTGCCGTTTCACCCTTTGTTAGCCATGTCGCGGCACGCTGTCCCCGTCACTCGATCCGAAGCGATCGAACGAAGACGCGTAAACCAGAAGGGTAAGAGTCATGTCCGGTATTGTTCTCTCTGCGTCGGTTCGTCAGAACCTGCTGTCTCTCCAGTCCACCGCCGATCTTCTCGCCACCACACAGAACCGTCTGTCGACCGGCAAGAGCGTCAACTCGGCCCTGGACAATCCCACCAACTTCTTCACCGCGCAGTCGCTCGACAACCGCGCCAGCGACATCAACAATCTGCTCGACGGTATCGCCAACGGCGTGCAGGTGCTGCAGGCCGCCAATACCGGCCTGACCTCGCTGCAGAAGCTGATCGACAGCGCGAAGTCGATTGCCAACCAGGCGCTGCAGACCACGGTCGGCTACTCCACCAAATCCAACGTCTCCACGACCATCTCGGGTGCGACCGCGGCCGACCTGCGTGGCACCACGAGCTTCGCCAGTGCGACCGCAAGCAGCAACGTGCTGTATAACGGCACCGCCGGCGGCACCACGGCGGCGACCGGCACCACGACGCTCGGCGCCACCATCGGCTCCTTTGCAAGCACGGGCGCGACGGC
>NZ_JBVVOS010000080.1:0-1271 GCF_055807515.1 Bradyrhizobium sp. Kon69
TGTTTAGACCGGAGACATAGCTGACGCTTGTTCGGACACATCACTGACAGGTTGGCCATTGGTCAAGTCGATTGATGCGACCTGCCAACTGGCGAAGAAGATTCCGTAATGGCCGTCGCGGTCGAGCGGTCTGATGGCGAGCCGCTCGCCGCAGAAGGCTTGTGGGACTTTCCACATTTGTCCCCGGAAGGAGATGTAGCTCCGAGTCGAGGAGACGGTGCGAACGATCTCTCCGGCATCGTATTGGACCTGCGGAACTCGTTCCGGCATGGCGCGAGAACTTGGCCGGTAGCGATCGGCGGGGACCCCCATGCCGAGACTTTCATGAGGCCGTTCCAGATTGTAGAGCATGCGCCAGCTATCGAGGGCGTCTTGGACTTCCGCCAAAGTGCGGAACGCGCGCAGAGCAAACACTTCCGCGTTCAGGCTGCGATGGAAGCGTTCATTCTTGCCCCGGCCCTGGGGATGGCGCGGCCTGGCATGCACCACCCTGATGCCAAGCTTGAGCAGCCAGACCTTCAGCGCGGTCCAGCGAACGCCAGACGTGTCACCCCAAGGGGAGCCATTGTCGATGTAGAAGGCCTCCGGCAGGCCATAACGGCGGAAGGTATCGACCAGATGCTTCTGCACGGCGGGACGCTGCTCATTGGCGCATGCCTCCAGACACACGGCATAGCGCGAGTGATCGTCGACCATGGTCAGCGGATGACAACGCGTTCCGTTGGCAAGGGGCATGTGGCCCTTGAAGTCCATCTGCCACAGCTGATTGGGCGCCTCCTTCTCAAAGCGATGGCCTGGAGGGCTCGGCGGGGCCTTCTCACTTGGCTTGATCCGCTCGTTCCGGCACAGGATCTGATGGACCGTCGAAGGCACAGGCACAGCCTGGCCTTCGCGCTTCAGGCAATGGGCAATCTTGCGCGCACCCCAGGCTGGATGCTGGTCACGCACAGCCAAAACCTGCGCCTCCACAGCAGGCTCGCTGCGTTTGGGCATCCGCTTCGGACGACGGGGCTGATCCGCCAGTTCATGGTCGCCAGCCTGCCAGCGCCTCAGCCATTTGTAGCCCACATCAGGACTGATCCCGAACCGCCGGCACAGCTCTCGCCGGTTCGTTCCCTCCTGCAAGGCAAGTCGCACGAACTCTCGTCGTTGATCCATCACCGACACCTCGTTCCAGGGCATGGACCGCCTCCCGAATCGACCAGACCAGCCCATTTTGATGTGTCAGCTATGTCTCCGAACACCTGTCAGTGATCTGCCCGGTCTAAACA
>NZ_JBVVOS010000081.1:0-1268 GCF_055807515.1 Bradyrhizobium sp. Kon69
TGACGTTGCCCCCAGCTCTTATCCAGTAGAACTTAGAGTCTGGCGGTTGGCATCATGCACAGTTTGAGCAACCGGCCAAGACGCGGAGCCGCTATCGAGCGCAGCGACTTGGTCCCGTTGCGGTGAGAATGTGGCCGCATAGACGGCCGGCGCGAGCCAGCCGATGCCGGAGTGGGGCCGAATATTATTGTAGTCGCGTCGCCAGTCTTCGAGCGCGAGGCGAGCCTGTGGCAGGAACGTGAACAGCGTCTCGTTCAGGAACTCGTCTCGCAAACGCCCATTGAAGCTCTCGACGAAGGCATTCTGCATGGGCTTGCCCGGTGCAATGTAATGCCACGCCACCTGGGTTTGCTCGGCCCAGCCCAGGATCGCATTGCTGGTCAGTTCGGTCCCATTGTCGCTGACGATGGTCCCGGGCCTGCCGCGCCTGGCGATCAGAAGATCGAGTTCGCGTGCCACTCGGTGGCCGGACAGCGAGAGGTCGGCCACGGCCGCGAGACATTCCCGGGTGCAGTCGTCGAAGATCGCCAGGATGCGGAATCTGCGGCCGTTCGCCAGTTGGTCGGAGACGAAGTCGAGCGACCAGCGATCGTCGGGGAGCCTCGGCACCGCCATCGGCGCCCTTGTACCCAAAGCCCTTTTGCGACCACCCCGTTTGCGTACCATCAGGCGTTCCTCCCGATAAATCCGAAAAAGCCGCTTGTGGTTCACGACGAAACCTTCCCGGCGCAGGAAGATCAGAAGCCGCCGATAGCCGAACCGCCGGCGTTCGTGTGCCAGGGCTCGCAGCCGTTCGCGCAAGGCAGGATCGTCCGGACGCCGGCAACGATAGCGCACCGTCATCCGCTGGCAGCCAATCACCCGACACGCCCGCCGCTCGCTCATCTCGTGTTCCGTCCGGAGATGCGCGACCGCCTCTCGCTTCACAGCGGGCGTCACCATTTTTTTGACAGCAGATCCTTCAAGGCGGCGTTATCGAGCATGGCATCGGCCAGCAGCTTCTTGAGCTTGCCGTTCTCGTCCGCAAGCTGCTTAAGCCGCTTGGCTTCGGATATGTCCATGCCGCCGAACTTGCTCTTCCACTTGTAGAAGGTCGCCTCGCTAATCCCGTGCTTGCGGCATAGGTCGGCAGTCTTCGCGCCGAGCTCGTGCTCCTTCAAAACCCTGATGATCTGCTCTTCCGTAAACCGCTTCCGCTTCATCTCTGGTCCTTCCCTAAAGGGCCAGACTCCAGTTCAACATGGATTAAGCCGCGGGGGCAACGTCAC
>NZ_JBVVOS010000082.1:0-1053 GCF_055807515.1 Bradyrhizobium sp. Kon69
TGTGCATGTCCACTAATTCGCTGATCGAGTGGCGTGTGTCTTGGTCTCGGCAAATTCCTTTGGAGTTTTGCCGCTGAGGGCCTGATGAGGCCTGAAGTTGTTGTAATAGATGATGTACTCGAAGAGCTCGTTGGCGAAGTGATCGAGGTTTTCGAAGGTGGCGCCCTCGATGAGGTCGTCGTCCAGGGTCCGCCAGAAGCGCTCGACCTTGCCGTTTGTTTGCGGTCGGTAGGGTCTGGTGTAGCGATGCTTGATGCCGAGCTCGACCAGCATGGCTTCAAAGGGGTGCTCTGCGGAGTTGCGAGATGCAAACTCGGCGCCGTTGTCAGAAAGGATCTCGGCGAACTGGACCCCATAAGTGACGTTGAGGGTGTTGATCATCTTCAAGGTCTTGAACATGACCGGTAGCGCCTTTTTCGAGGTCAGCACCTCGGCCCAGGCCAGGCGCGAGCAGCTATCGACCAGGCTGACGATGAAGGCGGTGTTGGGCGGGGGCACCAGGAACATGTCGCGGGACAGTTGGTGCAGGTCGACATGGCCGAGCTCGCCGATCTTGTCCTTGATAATGCGACGTTTCTCCTCACGCATGGCCGGGGTGCGGCGGTTGAGCTGATTGCGTTTGAAGACCCGGTAGATGGTCGAGGGTGACGGTACCGCATCTCGTCGTTCGCGCAAGGCGGCGTGGACCTCGTATCGGTTCATGCCCCGCTTCCGGCAGGCGACGATCTCCGCCTCGATGCCTTCCGGTTCGTGCCGCTCACGCCATTTCGGCCCGCGCCGCTGCGGCAACAAGTCCGCCTCCGCACCGCCGCTCCGCAGGTAGCGATTGTAGTATTTCCGGAAGGTCTGCGAGCAGGTGTGGTGATGCCTATAGAAATCCCCCACCCGGCGAAATGTCGCCGATCGGCCCGCCTTGACCTCCTCATACTCCGCGATCAGGAACCGCCATTTCTGAATGTAGTTCCGCTCAATCGTCCGATCGAAGCTGTTGTCTCGCATCTGAATTCTCCCCGTACAGGATGAATTCGATCAGCGAATTAGTGAACATGCACA
>NZ_JBVVOS010000083.1:0-1052 GCF_055807515.1 Bradyrhizobium sp. Kon69
ATGGGTCCCCTGAGTTCACAAACGAAGTGCAACACTTCCATCTGGAGGTGTTGCCATGGGGCGGACTTACAAACAGCTCTCCCTTGACGATCGATGCGAGATTGCCCGCCTTTCGGCCAATGGCAGCTCGGTCGGGCAAATCGCGGCAGCTTTGGATCGGCCGCCATCAACGATCTCTCGGGAGCTGAGGCGGAACCGTGGCAGGCAAGTCGGCTACAAGCCAAGCTATGCTCAGCAGCAGACCCGGGCGCGGCGCTGGAAGGGCTCTCGCCTCGAGCGGGACGCCAGCTTGCGCCGCGAGGTCTTGGCAGGCTTGAGCCGCGGTTGGTCGCCCGAACAGGTCGCAGGCCGGCTTGCCCGGGAACGTGGCCGCAGGGTGATCTCCTACGAGAGCATCTACCGCTTCATCTACGCCCAGATCACACGCACGACGGACTTCACCTGGCGGCGCTATCTGCCTCGTGGCAAGAGCAAGCGAGGCCACCGCGGCAAACGAGGCGGGAGCCCCGCAAGCTTCATCGAGGGCCGTGTTTCGCTGGCAGAACGGCCTGCCGAGGTCGCCGATCGCAAAGTCCCGGGCCATTGGGAAGCCGATTTGATGATGTTCTCCAAATACCGGCAGGCCATCCTGGCTGTCCACGAGCGAACCTCGCGCCTGCTGCTCGCCGTTCCGATCGAACGCAAGTTCGCTGCCGGTGTCGCTGGCCATCTCGTACGCCTGTTCAAAGCCGTACCGGAGGCACTGCGCCGTACCGTCACCTTCGACAACGGCACCGAGTTCGCCGCTCACCTTTCCTTGCAGAGCCTCTTGATGAAGACCTTCTTCTGCGACCCGCACGCGCCGTGGCAAAAGGGCGGCATCGAGAACGCCATCGGCCGCTTGCGCCGCTTCATCCCCCGAAAGACCGACCTCGAAAAGCTCCCAACCAAGCGCTTCCGCCAGTCCATTGCCGCCTACAACAACACCCCGCGCAAATGCCTTGACTTCAGAACCCCGGCAGAGGCCTTCTCCTCTCAACTGTTGCACTTCGAGTGTGAATCCACCTCCTGGC
>NZ_JBVVOS010000084.1:0-988 GCF_055807515.1 Bradyrhizobium sp. Kon69
GCTGGGTTCACGACCCGTATTTCCAGTTCTTCACCGGGCAAGAGTTCTTTCAGCATGCCTTCCCGCACGAGCGCTCGGACCTGAGCCATTGGCGCAAGCGGCTCGGCGACAAGTTGGAGCTGCTGCTGGCGGAGAGCCTGCGGGTGGCGCACGAGGCCGGCGCGTTACGCGGCCAGGACCTCAAGGGCGTCACCGTCGACACCACGGTGCAGCCGAAGGCCATCACCTTTCCGACCGATGCCAAGCTGCTTCATGCGGCTATCAAGGGGCTCAACCGCCTGGCGAGAAGGCACGCCGTCAGGCTGCGGCAATCCTATTCTCGTGTGGCCAAGGCCGCCGCGATGATGGCGGGCCGCTACGCCCATGCCAAACAGTTCAGCCGGCATCAGCGGCAGTTGCGCATTCTGCGCAGCCGGCTCGGCCGCATCATCCGCGACATCCGCCGCAAGATCGAGGGCCAGCCGGCATTGGAGGAGGCATTCGCCCTCCCGCTTGGCCGGGCCGTGCAAATCCGCTCGCAGCAGCAGCGCCAGCGCGGCTGGAAGCTTTATTCCTTCCATGCCCCGGAGGTGGAATGCATCGGCAAAGGCAAGGCCGCCGCGCCTTACGAGTTCGGCGTGAAGGCCTCCATCGTCACCAACAACCGCCGGGCGCCCGGTGGCCTGTTCGTACTGCACGCCAGGTCGCTGCCCGATAATCCCTACGACGGTCATACCCTGCGGGACGCCATCGACCGCACCGAGGCGCTCACCGGCTGTCCGATCGAGCGGGCCTATGTCGACAAGGGATATCGCGGCCACGACACGCAAAATCCACGTCGCGTCTTCATTTCGGGCCAGAAGCGCGGCGTGTTCGGCGCCATCAAGCGCGAGCTCCGGCGCCGCTCCGCCATCGAGCCCATCATCGGACATCTGAAGGCCGAAGGTCACCTTGGCCGCTGCTACCTCAAAGGCCGCGCCGGCGACGCCGCCAACGTCGTGCTCTCAGC
>NZ_JBVVOS010000085.1:0-961 GCF_055807515.1 Bradyrhizobium sp. Kon69
CGGGTTGACAGCTTCCGTGGTGATGTCCAGGTGTTTGCCGGGAATTTTCAGCGACCAGCGCGTGGGGATACTGCGCCCTTCGATCTGGGTGTTGGCCAGCGGCGCGAGTTGGATATCGGCGTTGTGCAAGGTCTCGGTATGGCCTTGCGCATCGATCCAGGTGCCGGTGAGGTAGCCGCCGCCGTCCTTCTGCCGCACGCGAAACAGCATCAGGTGTTCGCCTCGGTCCAGGTGCAGGGAGAACCAGTCCCAGCCGGTCTGGCTCGCGGCCAGTGGCTGGCTGCTCCATTCGCGGTCCAGCCAGGCGGGGCCGCTGACCTGGTAGGTCTGGCCGTCGATGCTGAGGCTGCCGCTGGCGGTGAAAAACGGCTGGCTGTAGTAGTAGGACGCCTGGCCCTGGTCGGATTTGCGGCTGTAGCCGTTATCGCCCTGCAGCACCAGCGGGCGGCTGGAGGTCAATTGCAGGTCGTAGGCGAACTGCGCGCCGCTGGCCTTGAGTTGCATGTCGGCCAACGGGCTGGCGGCGCCCGGGCGGGTGGCGAAGTTCCAGTCGTCGATCCAAGCGCCAAAGGGCCGGGCCTGCGCCCCGGCCTGGCCGACGCCGCCACGGGCGAAGCGCTCGGCGGCGTAGTGCCGGGTGGCGGAGGTGACGGCGGCATGCCCGAGCCAAAGGGTCGAGTCGCGCCAGCCCGGTTGCGCAGGCCCCGCGTTTACGGCGTTGCGGAACAAGGTCCATTGCACACCGAAGGCATTGCCTTGGGCGTCCTTGAGGTTGGCGGTGACGTACCACCATTCGATGCGAAAGCCCGGATGCGGGCCGTGGTCTTCGGGGAAGGTGAAGACCTTGCCGGGCACCACCTGCACAAAGTCCGCCGCATCACTGCCCAGGCCGGCGAAGCCTTCTTCGGGGCGCGGTGCCTGGTCGCACGCGCTCAGCAGCAGCAAAACCGCCCACGCCAAC
>NZ_JBVVOS010000086.1:0-906 GCF_055807515.1 Bradyrhizobium sp. Kon69
GCCGCCGATCGCACCACCCGCGGCGCTCGAACCGATGGTCGAGGACGCGTAGTCGTTGGTGGTCGAGACCGTCAGCAAGCCGTTGGCGTCGATCGTCGCCGTCAGGTTGTTGGCCTGAAGCTTCGTGTTCAGCTGATCGAGCGTCTTGACCGTGCCGTTGGTGCCGTCGCCGAAGGTGACGTTGACCGCCGTGCCGCCGTTGAAGGAGGAGAAGGTCAAGGTCTTGCCGGTAAGGCCACCGACGCCGGAGGTGCGCGCCGCGGTGAACGCGCTCGAGGTCCCGGTGTTGCCGGCGAAGCCAAGCGCATTCAGCGCGTTGCCGGTGCCGGTGATCGACAGGTCGGCATTGACGCCGGTCGAGAGCTTGAGCTGACCCGAGGCATTGATCGACGAGTTGGTCTGGCCCGTGGCGGTCGCAAGCGTCGCGGTGCCGTTGGCGTTGACCGTCGCGGTCTGCACGCCGGTGGCAAGGTCGATCGCCTTCAGCACGTCGTTGACCGTGCCGGCCTGCAGATAGACCGTCGAGTTGCCGGCGCCGTCGGTGAGGACGTTACCGCTCGTACCATAACCGCTCGGAACGCTCGGAGCACCGGTTGAACCCGGGATCGGCGCGTTCTTGAAGGTGATGACGTGGCCGTCGACGTTCAGCGTCGAACCGTCCGCGATCGTCGCACCCAGTGAGGCCGAGCTCGTGGTCCGGTTGACGTTGACGGTGGCGTTGCCGCCGCCCACAGCGGTCGTCAGGCCGAGAGCCTTGAGCAGGTCGGCCTTGCCGGTGACGCTGAGATCCGCACCCGTCGAGCTCTTCAGCGTGACGGCGCCGCCGACGGCGGTCGAGACGGCAGCACCTGGCTGGCTGGCGCTCGTGGAGATCGTCGCAGCGCCGGAGGTGATGGAGACGGTCTT
>NZ_JBVVOS010000087.1:0-851 GCF_055807515.1 Bradyrhizobium sp. Kon69
AGGCTGACGTCCATGCCGTCCGGGATGTAGTTCGAGACCAGCGTCGGGATGCCGATGCCGAGATTGACGTAATAGCCGTCACGCAATTCCTTCGCGGCGCGCGCAGCCATCTGTTCACGGGTCCAGGCCATGTGGTTCTCCTGATACGCTTAAGCGGCGGTGCGCGGGCGGGTGTTGCGGAATTCGATGCGCTTCTTGGCCGTTCCGACCTCGACGATGCGCTTGACGAAAAGACCGGGCGTGTGGATGTGGTCGGGATCGAGTTCGCCGGCCGGAACCAGATGCTCGACCTCGGCCACCGTGACCTTGGCGGCGGTCGCCATCATCGGGTTAAAGTTGCGCGCGGTCTTGCGATAGATGAGGTTACCTGCGGTGTCGCCCTTCCAGGCGTGGACGATGGCGAGGTCGGCGAACAGGCCGCGCTCCATCAGGTATTTCTGTCCGTCGAATTCTTTCACTTCCTTGCCTTCGGCGATCAGCGTGCCGACGCCGGTCTTGGTGTAGAAGGCCGGAATGCCGGCGCCGCCCGCGCGGATGCGCTCGGCCAGCGTGCCCTGAGGATTGAATTCGAGTTCCAGCTCGCCGGCGAGGAATTGCTGGGCGAACAGCTTGTTCTCCCCGACATAGGACGAGATCATCTTCTTGATCTGGCGGGTTTCGAGCAGGCGGCTGAGGCCAATGCCGTCGACGCCGGCATTGTTCGAGACCACCGTCAGGTCCTTGACGCCGGAGTCGCGGATCGCGTCCGACAGCGTCTCGGCGATGCCGCAGAGGCCGAAGCCGCCCGACATGATCATCATGCCGTCTTTCAGAACGCCCTCGAGAGCCGACTTGGCGTCGGGATAGACCTT
>NZ_JBVVOS010000088.1:0-795 GCF_055807515.1 Bradyrhizobium sp. Kon69
ATTGCGGTGAGATCCAGGTTGGCCGAAACGACCTGCTCGCCAAGGCCGGCGCGGGCGAGATCCTCGCCATCCGGACCGACGATGCAACTTGCACCCAGGTAATCCGCGTCGCGCTCGCGGCCGGCGTGGTTGGCATAGATGACGTAGAGTCCGTTTTCGAGTGCCCGCGTCGGGACCATACGCGTCGCCACGCTGCTCCAATTCGAGGTAAGGGCAGTCGGCGCAATTACAGCATGGGCGCCTTGCAGCGCCATCCCCCGCACGACTTCCGGAAACTCGATATCGTAACAGACCAGCAGTGCCAGCTTGAAATGCCCGAACGTGACCACGGTCGCCTCGTCGCCACGCTCGAACGAATGCGTCTCGAAGCCCGGCGGCAAAGCTAATTTGCGATGATTGGCCAGCAGAGCGCCGTCCCGGCAAATCCAAGCCGCGGAATTGTAGATCCGGGGGCCCTCGCGTTCCGGATAGCCGTAGAGGATCGCCGTGCCGTGCTCGCGCGCAAGGCAGGCGATCGACTGGGCGAACGGCCCGTCAACCGGCTCCGCGAGCCGGCCGATATCCTCGCTGACATTGTAGCCGGTCATGAACAACTCAGGACATACTACCAAGTCGGCGCCGGCAGCCTGCGGATCCCGCAGAGCTATCCGCAACCGGCGCAACCGCTCCTCGCGGCTGCTGCCGCCGAGTGCGCACTGATAGACCGCGATCCTCATGGCCTGCCGGCTATCTCGCGACCACGCGCAAGTCTCGTGGATAATCTGTCAGGTATTCGGACCCGGTCTTGGTGACGAC
>NZ_JBVVOS010000089.1:0-726 GCF_055807515.1 Bradyrhizobium sp. Kon69
TATCTGCGGCGCCAGGACAGCCATGCCGCAATCGCGGCTCTTGTCAGCGACGGTGTGCCGCTCAAGGAGATCGTCCGCCGCACAGGACATAGTCGCAATCTGGTTCGCCAAATTAGTCGCGGCGGCGGTACGGATATCTTCCGCACCCGTCAAAGCACCCTGGATGGGCACTTGCCATTCCTGGACGCGCAGTGGTCAGGCGGCTGTCGTAACGGTGCCGAACTCTGGCGCCGCTTGAGAGGGCAAGGCTTTAAGGGATCGCTGCGCGTGGTGGCGGAATGGGCCACGCGACGGCGACGCGCCTAGACCATCAGCCGTCAACAATTGCAGAGGGTCCCCGCCGCCCGGACGATAGCGCAGTTGATGACGATGAAGCGGGACCACCTAACCAAGGCCGAGACCGTCACGGTTGCCGCTATTGAACAAAGCGTCCCTATGCTGGCCGATGCCAACACTCTCGTTGGCCGCTTCCACGCGATGATCCGAAAGAAGGCCGAGATCGAGCTCGAACCTTGGATAGATGAATCCAAGCGGAGCCTCATTGGCTCGTTCGCGAATGGCATCGCCAACGACAAGGGCGCGGTGCACGCGGCTATCACGCAACCGTGGTCCAATGGCCAAGTGGAAGCTCAGATCACCAAGCTCAAGCTGGTCAAGCGGCAGATGTACGGGCGCGCTAAGCTCGATCTCCTTCAGGCTAGGCTGATTGGCGCGCCATAAAAACAA
>NZ_JBVVOS010000090.1:0-680 GCF_055807515.1 Bradyrhizobium sp. Kon69
ATGACCATGGTCTCCGAGCTGGTGCTGACCCGCAACCAGCTGTTGGAGATCTCCCGCCGCAACGAGGACACCGAGTTCAAGGTGCCGTTGCAGCGGCTGTCCAACGTTACCGCCGAGCTGCAGGAAGGCGTCATGAAGACGCGCATGCAGCCGATCGGCAATGCCTGGCAGAAGCTGCCCCGCATCGTTCGCGACCTCTCGAGCGAACTCGGCAAGCAGATCGAGCTGGAGATGCACGGCGCCGACACCGAGCTCGACCGCCAGGTGCTCGACCTGATCAAGGACCCGCTCACCCACATGGTGCGCAACTCCGCCGACCATGGCCTGGAGACCCCCGCGGAGCGTCTCGCCGGCGGCAAGGGCGAGCAGGGCACCATTCGCCTGTCCGCCTATCACGAAGGCGGCCACATCATCATCTGCATCGCCGACAACGGCCGCGGCCTGAACACCGACAGGATCAAGGCCAAGGCGATCTCCTCAGGGTTGGTCACCGAGGCCGAGCTCGAGAAGATGAGCGAAGCCCAGATCCACAAGTTCATCTTCGCGCCGGGCTTCTCGACCGCGGCCGCCATCACCTCGGTGTCGGGACGCGGCGTAGGCATGGACGTGGTGCGCACCAATATCGACCAGATCGGCGGCACCATCGACATCAAGTCGGTCGCCGGTGAAGGCTCCTCCGT
>NZ_JBVVOS010000091.1:0-670 GCF_055807515.1 Bradyrhizobium sp. Kon69
GGCGCAACCTGACCCGCGATGAAGAAGCGGAACTGCGCAAGTATTCGCGCTCGATCATCATCAAAGGCGCCCGCTCTCCGGAGCGCCTGCTCGATGAAGTCACGCTGTTTCTGCACAAAGTCGAATCCCAGTTGTCCCATGACCGCCAGAAGATGCTCAAGACGGCGCGCAGCCGCGACAAGGTATTCGAAGGGCGCAAGATCCTGCTGGTGGACGATGACGTGCGCAATATCTTCGCCCTGACCAGTGCGCTGGAACACAAGGGCGCCGTGGTGGTGATCGGGCGCAACGGCCATGAAGCCATCGCCAAGCTCAATGAAGTGGAGGATATCGATCTGGTTTTGATGGACGTGATGATGCCGGAGATGGATGGCTACGAAGCGACGGCTCTGATCCGCCAGGACCCGCGCTGGAAAAAGCTGCCGATCATTGCCGTGACCGCCAAAGCCATGAAAGACGACCAGGAGCGTTGCCTGGCCGCAGGTTCCAACGATTACCTGGCCAAACCGATTGATCTGGACCGTCTGTTCTCATTGATTCGTGTATGGCTACCGAAGATGGAACGCATTTAAGTGGAGCGAAGTTTTTTGGACAAAAGCAGCGACATCGAGCTGCGCCTGTTGATCGAGGCGATTTACCTCAAGTACAGCTACGACTTTCGCGACTACTC
>NZ_JBVVOS010000092.1:0-662 GCF_055807515.1 Bradyrhizobium sp. Kon69
AGGAGGGTTACCGCGTCATCCTGGTGAACTCCAACCCCGCCACCATCATGACCGACCCGGCCATGGCCGACGCCACCTACATCGAACCGATCAAATGGCAGACCGTCGCCAAGATCATCGAAACAGAGCGTCCGGATGCGCTGTTGCCCACCATGGGCGGCCAGACCGCACTGAACTGCGCCCTGGACCTGGAGCGCGAAGGCGTCCTGGAAAAGTTCGGCGTTGAGATGATCGGTGCCAATGCCGACACCATCGACAAGGCTGAAGACCGTTCGCGTTTCGACAAGGCGATGAAGTCCATCGGCCTTGACTGCCCGCGCTCCGGTATCGCCCATAGCATGGAAGAGGCCAACGCCGTTCTCGAAAAGCTGGGCTTCCCCTGCATTATCCGTCCGTCCTTCACTATGGGCGGCACCGGTGGCGGCATTGCTTACAACCGTGAAGAGTTCGAAGAAATCTGCGCCCGTGGCCTGGACCTGTCGCCGACCAAAGAGCTGCTGATCGACGAATCCCTGATCGGCTGGAAAGAATATGAGATGGAGGTTGTCCGCGATAAGAAGGACAACTGCATCATCGTCTGCTCCATCGAAAACTTTGACCCGATGGGCGTGCACACCGGTGACTCGATCACCGTTGCTCCAGCGCAAACCCTGACGGACAAG
>NZ_JBVVOS010000093.1:0-646 GCF_055807515.1 Bradyrhizobium sp. Kon69
GCGAATGCCTGGCGGTGCGCGACAGCGTCGGCCTGCTGGATGCGTCCACCCTCGGCACGATCGATATCCAGGGCCCGGATGCACGTGAGTTCCTCAACCGCATCTACAGCAACGCCTGGACGATTGTGTTGGCCTCGCCCAAGCGCGCGCGGGCGTTCCGCCGCGATGTGCAGATCCGTGCGATGACCCAGGTCAACGACACCTTGCCCATCGCCCAGCGCGACATCCTGGCGTTTGAGGGGCCGCAGCGGGCGATTCATTCGGCGTTGCGCGGGGCGAATGTGACCCTGGCGGACCTGAGCTTCGCCGAGGTGCACGATTGCTTCACCATCGCCGAATTGCTGATCTATGAAGCCATGGGCCTGGCGCCCAAGGGCGAGGGGCACCGTGTGCTCGACAGTGGCGTGGTGCGCGCTGGCTGGCGCCTGCCGGTGAACCTTTCCGGCGGACTCAAGGCCAAGGGCCATCCCGTCGGCTGCATCGCCGCAAACTGCTCCGGGATCACGCCCACCGCCGCTTCGCCCACCGATTCCGCAGAGCGGGTAATGACCCGGCGCACAATGCGGCAACCGCGCTCGGCCAGCCGCGGGCGCGCGGCGTCCAGCAGGCTGTCCTTGCCCGAACCCGATGGCCCGATGAGATAAAT
>NZ_JBVVOS010000094.1:0-638 GCF_055807515.1 Bradyrhizobium sp. Kon69
GCGGGCCGCTACGCCCATGCCAAACAGTTCAGCCGGCATCAGCGGCAGTTGCGCATTCTGCGCAGCCGGCTCGGCCGGATCATCCGCGATATCCGCCGCAGGATCGAGGGCCAGCCGGCACTGGAGGAGGCGTTCGCCCTCCCGCTTGGCCGGGCCTCGCAGATCCGCTCGCAGCAGCAGCGACAGCGCGGCTGGAAGCTCTATTCCTTCCATGCCCCGGAGGTGGAATGCATCGGCAAGGGCAAGGCCGCCGCACCTTACGAGTTCGGTGTCAAAGCTCCATCGTCACCAACAACCGCCGGGCTCCCGGTGGGCTGTTCGTGCTGCACGCCAGGTCGCTGCCCGATAATCCCTACGACGGTCATACCCTGCGGGACGTCATCGACCGCACCGAGGCGCTCACCGGCTGTGCGATCGAGCCGGCCTACGTCGATAAGGGATATCGCGGCCGACACGCAAAATCCCCCGTCGCGTCTTCTTTCGGGCCCAGAAGCGCGGCGTGTTCGGCGCCATCAAGCGCGAGCTGCGGCGCCGCTCCCCATCGAGCCTATCATCGGACACCTGAAGGCCGAAGGTCACCTTGGCCGCTGCTACCTCAAAGGCCGCGCCGGCGACGCCGCCAACGTCGTGCTCTCAGC
>NZ_JBVVOS010000095.1:0-618 GCF_055807515.1 Bradyrhizobium sp. Kon69
CTACAGCAGCTTGTGTTCCATGGCGTACTTCACCAGCTCGGCCAGGGAGGTGATATTGAGCTTTTGCATCAAGCGCGCCTTGTGGGTGCTGATGGTTTTGCTGCTCAGGGCCAGTTGCAGGGCGATGTCATTGACGTTAGCACCCTGGGCCAGACGTTCGAACACCGAGAACTCGCGTTCCGACAGCAGTGAATGCAACGGCCGCGAGTCCGTCAGGCCGACTACGAAGACCATGCGGACGGCCAGCTCCGGGTCGATATAGCGCCCGCCCGCTGCCACCTTGCGAATCGCCATCAGCAGCAGTGCCGGGTCGCTGTCCTTGGTGGCATAACCGGCGGCGCCAACCTTCAGGGCTCGGGCGGCCATTTGCGCTTCATCGTGCATGGACAGCACCAGGATGGCCGGCGGATTATTCAGCGCACGAATGCGCGCGATGGCTTCCAGGCCATTCACGCCGGGCATGGAGATATCCAGCAGCACCACTTCGCAGGGCACATGGCGCAACGTCTCCAGCAACTGCTCGCCATTGCCCGCCTCACCCACTACCTGCAGGTCTTTGGCTAGGCCGATCAATTGCTTGATGCCTTCTCGGACAATGGTGTGGTCTTCGGCTACCAG
>NZ_JBVVOS010000096.1:0-596 GCF_055807515.1 Bradyrhizobium sp. Kon69
ACTTGCTGGGGCGATCCCCGCCAGCCAAGGACCCAATCGGTGCATGTTTTGATTCAATGGATAGCGAGACTGGTGTGCGCACTGCTGCTTGCCCAGGTGCCTGCCAGCCTGGCTGCCGTCAGCCTGCCCTTCAAACTGTTCCGGCGCGATTTGCAGCCTTATCTGGACGTGTCCTAAATGTGCCCATCCAGATAAGCGACCGCCAAATCTCCACTGGTTTTCACGATCTCTGGGAACATAGACTCTGGCAAATTAGATAGTGCCGCGGCACGTTCCGATATTTGTAAGCTGAGGATAGCTGCTTTGCCATCAAGCCGAGCAGCAGCTGATGCAGCGGCCACGGCCAACTGCTGCGCAGCGGTACTCATCTCCTTACCGTAGGCAGCGGTCTTAAGCTTGCTTTGAGCTGTATAGATTTCAGCAAGCGGTTTGGATCGAAGCTCAAAAAGTTTCAGCGCTGCTGAATTTCTCAGTTGCGCCTGCGTAGCAGATAGCGATGCGTCGGCCTGAGCCCGCGCTGCATCCACAGCTGCTTTACCAGTCAGCCAAGATGCTGCAGAGGCAGAAGCAAGGCTGATCACAGCAACAAGAATTCC
>NZ_JBVVOS010000097.1:0-588 GCF_055807515.1 Bradyrhizobium sp. Kon69
GTGGAAGCCTTGGAGCAGCAAGAACGCGACATCATCCAGGCAACCGAAACACTGTCCAAAGCACCACCCGGCCGTTGGCGCTTCACCACGGATGATGAATTCAACCGGGGGTTCAGTGATTACCTGAGCGGTGTCAAAGCCGCCTACCCAACCTTGATCCGAGCCTTGCTGCCCAACCTTCCGGTAGCTGATCGTCGCGCCATCGAAAACGGCCAGGTAACGCTGTATGCCCTGCGTCAGGAGCTTCGCGACCTGCAGGTCGGACAAGAAACCCCGCAGAACACCGCTGCCGCCAGAGGGCGCCAGGGCTTCATCATTCAGGCCCAAGTGGAGCAGAGCACAAGCTATTATGAGGTGTTCCCTCGGGCCGCAATCATCCGCGCGCGTCCAGATATTCAAACGCTGAAGATCGATGGCGATGTTGTTGTAAGAAACACAGGCAGCACAAGCCGTCCGAGCAAAGTAACCTTTCGACTGGCGACGTCCATGCCGTTCGACTGGCAAGCGTATCAACACGGCCACCGCCCTCGGGACGGCGTGTCCAGCCTGGTGATCGCCGAGCAGATCGGTCACGTTTTACCCGCCACG
>NZ_JBVVOS010000098.1:0-588 GCF_055807515.1 Bradyrhizobium sp. Kon69
CTAAATTGCTTGATTTTAAGGAGAAGGCGAGGACAGCTGCTCAAATATTGGATGAGGTTTTGGGTGTTACAGTTACAGTTCCAGTTTGGGTGGAGGAGCAACTGGCTATCGTTGTTAACGATTACAGTCAGCGCCCGGTGACGGAAGTTATTTTTTCGGATTTACGAGAGGAGCTGAAATCTAGAGGACTGGAGGATTTTTTACCGCAAACCATTACAGCTGTGGTGAGTCAAAAATGATAAGACTTGCTCGTCTGGATTGTCCGTACCCGTTAGCATTAGAAAACCGGAATTATAAGCATTCGAGGAATAAGGAGGCTTTGTTAGCAAGCACGCATGGCAAGTGCATGTATTGTGAAAGTAAAGTGCTTGCAGTTGATTATGGTGATGTAGAACACATTCGCCCAAAGGCTGAAGGTAAGTTTCCGCATTTAGAGTTTGAATGGAGCAATTTAGGTATTTCTTGTGCTCGATGTAATGGCTCTAAGTCTGATAAGTTTGACGAGGCTTTTCCTTATGTTAATCCGTTTGAGGAGGAGCCTTCGGAGTATTTGGTTTCTGTATATAGTTTTGTGTTCGCTTTTCCTAC
>NZ_JBVVOS010000099.1:0-572 GCF_055807515.1 Bradyrhizobium sp. Kon69
AACTCGGTGTCCTCGTTGCGGCGGGAGATCTCCAACAGCTGGTTGCGGGTCAGCACCAGCTCGGAGACCATGGTCATTAGATGCTCCAGCGTATCCACGTTGACGCGGATCGACTGGTTGGCGATGCTGGCGCCCTCGGCGGCGCCCTCGTCGGCGATCGACTTCTTCGGCGCGGCTTTTTCCTTGGGCGCCTTGGCCTCTTTGGCGACAGGCGCCGGGGCTTCAGCGGCGGGCGCGGGCTCGGCCTTGACCTCAGCCTTGGCAACGGGCGCGGGGACCGGGACTTCGATCGCGGTCTCGCGGAAGGCGCGCTCGAGCTCGTCGAGCGAGACTTCGCCCGGACGCAGCGGACGCTCCAGGCTCGGGTCGGCCAGCACGCCGGAGGACGGCGCGGCTTCAGCGGCGACAGGCGCTTCCGGCACAAGCGGCGGCGCTTCGGCTACGGGAGCAGCAGCACCGGCAGCCGGCATCGGCTGCGCCGAGCCTGACATGGCCGCCATGCCCTGCTCGACCATCGCTTCCAGCTTGTCGATGAGATCGCGGTCGGTACCCTCGGGCTCGGCTTCGGTCGC
>NZ_JBVVOS010000100.1:0-532 GCF_055807515.1 Bradyrhizobium sp. Kon69
GCTATGGCTTGAATGTCTGGATGGAACCAGCGGTGGTGGCCGACTGGGGCTGGCGCATCCCGTTCGCCGTCGGTTGCGTGATCATCCCGTTTATCTTCGTGCTGCGACGTAACCTGCAGGAAACCGAAGAGTTCGCCAAACGCAAACATCGCCCGACCATGCGTGAAGTCATGGCCACCCTGGTGAAAAATTGGACCGTGGTGATTGGCGGCATGCTGATGGTGGCGATGACCACCACTGCGTTCTATCTGATCACGGTGTACGCCCCCACCTTCGGCAAGACCGTGCTGCAACTGAGTACCTCCGATGCGCTGCTGGTGACCTTGCTGGTGGCGGTGTCCAACTTCGTCTGGCTACCGATCGGCGGCACCCTGAGCGACCGCTTTGGCCGCAAGCCGGTACTGATCGCCATGACCGTGTTGACCGTTCTCACGGCTTATCCAGCGTTGTCCTACGTGGTCAACGCGCCAAGCTTTGCACACATGCTGGAAACCCTGCTGTGGTTCTCCTTCCTCTACAGCATGTACAACGG
>NZ_JBVVOS010000101.1:0-527 GCF_055807515.1 Bradyrhizobium sp. Kon69
GTGGGGCATGTACCCAGGCCTGTCCCACGGTGCGATGAACACCATCTCCGAGCACGGTACGCCTGAGCAGCAAGAGGCTTACCTGACCAAACTGGTCTCGGGCGAGTGGACCGGCACCATGTGCCTGACCGAGCCGCACTGCGGCACCGACCTGGGCATGTTGCGTACCAAGGCCGAACCTCAGGCTGACGGTTCCTACAAAGTCTCCGGCACCAAAATCTTCATCTCGGCCGGTGAACACGACATGGCCGACAACATCGTCCACATCGTACTGGCCCGCCTGCCCGACGCACCGGCCGGCACCAAAGGCATCTCGCTGTTTATCGTGCCCAAGTTCCTGCCGAACGCCGATGGCTCGATCGGTGAGCGCAACGCGGTAACCTGTGGCTCCCTCGAACACAAGATGGGCATCCACGGCAACGCTACCTGCGTGATGAACTTCGACGCGGCCACCGGAAACCGATCTCGGCGTGGGCCAGGCCTTGCAGCGCAGTACCCAGGCGAGCGGTGTTCATGAAGGTGAACAT
>NZ_JBVVOS010000102.1:0-526 GCF_055807515.1 Bradyrhizobium sp. Kon69
ATGACCTTCTTGGCGTCCTTCGACTTCACCGTCTGGATGGCGTTGCCGGCGTAGATCGGACGCTCATAGGTGTCGGGGGCGACCACCTTGGTGATCTCTGAGACCTGCATGACGTCGAGCAGGGCCGCGACGCGCGGCATCACATTCTTGAAGCGCGAGGTCGCGGGCGCGACGATGGCGTCGTAGCCGGGAGCCAGCGAGACGATCAGCGCGGCCAGTGGCTCGGCCAGATCGTGCGCGTAAAGCGCGCCGTCGGCGAGCAGCACCTTCTTCACACCGGCAAGCTTTGCGGCCGCGTCCGCTGCGGCCTTGGCGTTCTCACCGGCCACCAGAACCTCGACGTCCGCGCCGAGCGCGGCCGCCGCGGTCAGGGCCTTGTTGGTCGCATCCTTGAGCGACGCATTGTCGTGTTCGGCAATCAGAAGCGTCGTCATCAGAGCACCCCGGCTTCGTTCTTGAGTTTCGACACCAGCTCGGCGACGTCCTTGACCTTGACGCCCGCCTTGCGGCCCGCCGGCTCGGTCGT
>NZ_JBVVOS010000103.1:0-526 GCF_055807515.1 Bradyrhizobium sp. Kon69
GTACGCCGGGGCTACGCATGCAGCCTCCAGTGTTGCTCGGCAATGCGTTGCAGGCACAGGCGCAGTTCGCCTTCCAGCGCGCGGTCTTCAATGACTGGCGCAAAGTCCTTGGCCAGCTCTTCGTGCATCGCTGCCAGTGCCGGTGGCAACGGCCGGGCATCCTCGGCCTGGGCACGCAACCACACGCCCTGGTGGGCGGCGAGCAACGTGGCGGCGGCCACCTGTTCGGTCAGCTCCAGCACGCGCACAGCGTCGCGGGCGGCGATGGTGCCCATGCTCACTTTGTCCTGGTTATGGCATTCGGTAGAGCGCGAAAACACGCTGGCCGGCATGGTGTTTTTCAGCGCCTCGGCGGCTGGCGCTCCAGACCGCTGGAGCTGTTGTGCGCCAGGGTGTTGGACTGCGCTGCCTGGTCGTTGAGGTGCTCGGCGGTGTCCTGCAGGCGGGTGAGGCAGGTCTTCAGACGGGCCTCCTGGCTGAGGATCGACATTTCCAGGCGCGCCTGGGCGCCACGGCTGTCGGTGTA
>NZ_JBVVOS010000104.1:0-526 GCF_055807515.1 Bradyrhizobium sp. Kon69
GTCACTGTTTAGCTGACCCACCGCCGTCGGGAGCAAGCCCCCTCCCACAGAATATGTATTGCATACATGGAGTGGATTGTATGGGCCAATGGCTCGATAGCATCACCGGCTGGCTGACCCTCAACCCACAATGGCTGGCGGCCATAACTTTGGGACCTTAGCTGACGGTCTGGGTTGTTTCCCTTTTCACGACGGACGTTAGCACCCGCCGTGTGTCTCCCATGCTCGGCACTTGTAGGTATTCGGAGTTTGCATCGGTTTGGTAAGTCGGGATGACCCCCTAGCCGAAACAGTGCTCTACCCCCTACAGTGATACATGAGGCGCTACCTAAATAGCTTTCGAGGAGAACCAGCTATCTCCGGATATTACTCTGCGTAAACTTTTCGTAATACAGTTGAACGCTATCAAGTGCCTGATCCTTCAGCCATTGTTGGATCGATTCGACCATCGGCGGGGGGCCACAAACGTACATATCCGCCGATCTGTCCCGCAGTTCGGCCAGGTCGAAATGCTCGGTGAGGTAGC
>NZ_JBVVOS010000105.1:0-512 GCF_055807515.1 Bradyrhizobium sp. Kon69
GCTTGGCCACGGTGCAACCCGCCGCCGCAACCACAAACGAGGACGCCGTCGACACGTTGAAGATGTTCGCACCGTCTCCGCCGGTGCCGACCACGTCAACCACGCCGGCGAGAGTCTTGAGTACGACCTTCTCCGCCAGCTCGCGCAGATCGGCGCCTTTATGATGGCCATGCGCATGAAGAGCGAAAGCATCGACGAAATCGTCGGCGCCGTGTCGGTGATGCGCGAGCTGGCGGACAAGGTCGAACTCAAGACTCTCGCCGGCGTGGCCGCTTGCCCAGCGCTGGCGTGGCAGCTTGCTGCAACAGGGTTGGCGGTTGTGGCTCAACGAGCTGCGCGCCTGCCCGCCAACAACCCGGTGATCTGCACCCTGCGCGACGACAGCGTGCCGGAGCTGGCGCGGGAGCTGGGCAATACACGTTCCGCGGCGGCCCTGGAGCTGTGGCGCCCGCACCTGGCCGGCAGCGTGGTGGTGATCGGCAACGCACCGACCGCTTTGTTCTACCTGTTGG
>NZ_JBVVOS010000106.1:0-511 GCF_055807515.1 Bradyrhizobium sp. Kon69
CAGCCGGACATCATCCGTTGCCAGCAGAAGCTGAGCGCACTGGAGGCTGAAACCGGCCTCACGATTGCCGAGATCAAGGACATCAACCGTCGCATGTCGATCGGTGAGGCCAAGGCCCGCCGCGCGAAGAAAGAGATGGTTGAAGCGAACTTGCGTCGGGTGATCTCCATCGCCAAGAAGTACACCAACCGTGGCCTGCAATTCCTCGACCTGATCCAGGAAGGCAACATCGGTTTGATGAAGGCTGTGGACAAGTTCGAATACCGTCGCGGCTACAAGTTCTCGACTTATGCCACCTGGTGGATCCGTCAGGCGATCACTCGCTCGATCGCCGACCAGGCCCGCACCATCCGTATTCCGGTGCACATGATCGAGACCATCAACAAGCTCAACCGTATCTCCCGGCAGATGTTGCAGGAGATGGGTCGCGAACCGACCCCGGAAGAGCTGGGCGAGCGCATGGAAATGCCTGAGGATAAGATCCGCAAGGTATTGAAGATCGCTAAAGAGC
>NZ_JBVVOS010000107.1:0-500 GCF_055807515.1 Bradyrhizobium sp. Kon69
GACGTGGTGCGCACCAATATCGACCAGATCGGCGGCACCATCGACATCAAGTCGGTCGCCGGTGAAGGCTCCTCCGTAACCATCAAGATCCCGCTGACGCTCGCCATCGTCTCCGCGCTGATCGTGGAAGCCGCCGGCGACCGCTTTGCGATCCCGCAGCTCTCCGTGGTCGAGCTGGTGCGGGCCCGCGCCAACTCGGAGCACCGCATCGAGCGCATCAAGGACACCGCGGTGCTTCGGCTGCGCAACAAGCTGCTGCCGCTGATCCACCTCAAGAAGCTGCTCAAGATCGACGACGGCGCCGTCTCCGATCCCGAGAACGGCTTCATCGTGGTGACCCAGGTCGGCAGCCAGACCTTCGGCATCGTCGTCGACGGCGTGTTCCACACGGAAGAAATCGTGGTCAAGCCGATGTCGACGAAACTGCGTCACATCGACATGTTCTCGGGCAATACCATCCTGGGCGACGGCGCGGTCATCATGATCATCGACCCCAACGG
>NZ_JBVVOS010000108.1:0-500 GCF_055807515.1 Bradyrhizobium sp. Kon69
GACGTGGTGCGCACCAATATCGACCAGATCGGCGGCACCATCGACATCAAGTCGGTCGCCGGTGAAGGCTCCTCCGTCACCATCAAGATCCCGCTGACGCTCGCCATCGTCTCCGCGCTGATCGTGGAAGCCGCCGGCGACCGCTTCGCGATCCCGCAGCTCTCCGTTGTCGAGCTGGTGCGGGCCCGCGCCAACTCGGAGCACCGCATCGAGCGCATCAAGGACACCGCGGTGCTCCGGCTGCGCAACAAGCTGCTGCCGCTGATCCATCTCAAGAAGCTGCTCAAGATCGACGACGGCGCGGTCTCCGATCCCGAGAACGGCTTCATCGTGGTGACGCAGGTCGGCAGCCAGACCTTCGGCATCGTCGTCGACGGCGTGTTCCACACCGAAGAAATCGTGGTCAAGCCGATGTCGACGAAGCTGCGTCACATCGACATGTTCTCGGGCAATACCATCCTGGGCGACGGCGCGGTCATCATGATCATCGACCCCAACGG
>NZ_JBVVOS010000109.1:0-491 GCF_055807515.1 Bradyrhizobium sp. Kon69
GTGACCTTGAAGTCGCTGCCTTCGACCTCGAGCTTCGAGGCGAAGGTCGCCTGCGACCAGCCGAGCAGCGCGGCCAGCATCTGGCCGGTCTGATTGCTGTCGTCGTCGATCGCCTGCTTGCCGAGAATGATCAGGCCCGGCTGCTCTTCGTCCGCAATCTTCTTCAGGATCTTGGCGACCGCGAGCGGCTCGACCGCACCCTCGGCCTTCACCAGGATGCCGCGATCGGCTCCCATGGCGAGACCGGTGCGGATCGTTTCCGATGCCTGCGCCGGTCCGATGGAGACCACCACGACTTCGGTCGCCTTGCCGGCTTCCTTCAGGCGCAGCGCTTCTTCGACCGCAATTTCGTCGAACGGGTTCATGGACATTTTGACGTTGGCGAGTTCAACGCCCGATCCATCGCTCTTGACGCGGACCTTGACGTTGTAATCGACCACCCGCTTTACCGGCACCAAGACCTTCATCGATCCTCTTTCACTCAATCTGGG
>NZ_JBVVOS010000110.1:0-469 GCF_055807515.1 Bradyrhizobium sp. Kon69
CGAATATAAAAAATGGAAAAGCTGGAACTCTCCGAACTAAAATTTCCTAGTATGAGAGAGGAGCTTATCTCATACTTGAGTGGGTTGTCAGACCTTGACTATCAATACCAGGCTTGGGTAGAACGGTCATCGCCGGGGTTAGATTATGACGAGTTAAATTACACAATACATTTTTTATACGATGACACGGGGTTAGCTGAAAACGCTTCCGATTGGATAGGTTTGGTCCTGAGGGATGAAAAAGAAGCAAGGTCCGTTGAAAATGTAGTAGGTGCACTTGATGTGGTTTTTGATAAGTATGGTACTGAACTTTCTGACAAAGAATATTTAGAAAAAAGAGAGTGGTCGTGGGTGGTTAGAGCGTCTAAGGATGCTCTAACTATTCTGCTTTCAATCTTCATCTCGAATTAAAATAAATCCATCTTCCTTTTTCCTGCACCTGCCCCCGAGTCTCTTCTATTTTGAAAGC
>NZ_JBVVOS010000111.1:0-464 GCF_055807515.1 Bradyrhizobium sp. Kon69
GCTTTTTTGAGATCGAGCCATGTTCGCGATGCTGCTCCATATATACTGAGGGTGCAGTACATAATGGATCTTCTTGCGCATATGTTTTTCGAATTTGGTGATCTCTTCCGGGTTGTTGGCGTACCAAAGGGTAAGGGGTACGCAATAGTCTTTATCTTTGACTTTAGGGTAGTCATCGCCAAGTTCTGTCTTCGCTGCATTTTCATAATTGTCTGATAAATATCGCAGGAGAAAGAATGAAAGTATGTAATCGCGGAAGTCGTCTGCATTCATTAGTCCGCGCAGTTGGTCGGCGACACTCCAGAGGGTCTTGCCAAGCATTATTTTATTTGATTCTGTCATTTTTCACCTCCGGGCAGTGTAGAGTATCAAGGTTTCTCGATGAAGGGGGAGCGAAATACGTAAGAGTTTCTGAGTCCTGGAAAATGCTGAGGTCCAGGACAGAATCAAATAAAATAATGCTT
>NZ_JBVVOS010000112.1:0-459 GCF_055807515.1 Bradyrhizobium sp. Kon69
GACCGCGCCGCTGCTCGAACGCCTCGCCGAGCGCTGCCCGAACCTGATCGGCTACAAGGACGGCCTGGGTGACATCGAACTGATGGTGTCGATCCGCCGTCGCCTTGGCGACCGTTTCAGCTACCTCGGCGGCCTGCCGACTGCAGAAGTTTACGCTGCTGCCTACAACGCCCTGGGCGTGCCGGTGTACTCCTCGGCGGTGTTCAACTTCATCCCGAAAACCGCGATGGATTTCTACCACGCGATTGCCAAGGATGATCACGCCACCGTCTCCAAGATCATCGACGATTTCTTCCTGCCTTACCTGGACATCCGTAACCGCAAGGCCGGCTACGCGGTGAGCATCGTCAAGGCAGGTGCGAAGATCGCCGGCTACGACGCCGGCCCGGTGCGCACCCCGCTGACCGACCTGCTGCCGGAAGAATACGAAGCCCTGGCCGCGCTGATCGACAAGCAAGG
>NZ_JBVVOS010000113.1:0-459 GCF_055807515.1 Bradyrhizobium sp. Kon69
TCTTTATAATCTCTTCATCGGATGCATAATCTGTATATTCGCAATCTATTTGATTGAATATATCGGTTGGGCGTGGTTGGACTAGTCAGCGTGATCTTATAGGGTACTTTAATCCTCTTTCCAATCGCATGGTTCCGGCGCCAACAGGATTCTATAATTATATAAAGTCATGTCAGGCTGAAGTTTGCCATAGTGCTCCACCACTTTGGGTGGTTCTTGATGAGGCGAATTTATCGGCTATTGAACACTATTGGGCTCCTTTTATGGGAATGGCTGACGCTGAGTCAGATCGAACTTTGCGCGTTAACGAAAATGAATCTCTTATTCAGATACCAGAGTCGTTGAGGTTTATCGGCACTATAAACTATGACATGACCACCGAACCGCTAAGCCCGAGGCTTATCGATCGTGCTCCTATTATAACTCTTGAGCCGAGCTATGAGGAGTTTGAGTATGATA
>NZ_JBVVOS010000114.1:0-456 GCF_055807515.1 Bradyrhizobium sp. Kon69
GGAGTCGAGCTTAGTTCAATAGGTATATTCCCTGCTGAGATCGACTCCGAGAGACGATTGAACTGCTCCCGTGGCGCCCAATTGTAGAGCCAGCCATTCAAAAAACTCGTTGAGCAACGTTTGACTGAGTTTAGCTTTGGCCATTGTTATTGCTTTGTTGATTTGCTTTTGACAATACTGAGCCTGTTTTCCTGCATCACGCGCTCGTTCTGGTGTGCTTGGTTCTTTGAGCTTTGCGAGAGCTCCTCGAACAAGATTTTGGACATCAACTAAGTTTATGTTTGTCGTTTTTCTCATTTTCATGCTGTGGTCCTTTTTGGCACAAAAGCGGATTTTCTTGTCATAATGCCAAAATGATATTACTATTGCAAACTGTTTTTGATTTGCTTCTGGGTATCAAGTGTTGTGTGCTTGTACTTTAGTTAAAGTAATTTTAATTGTCGAGGTGGATATGGA
>NZ_JBVVOS010000115.1:0-455 GCF_055807515.1 Bradyrhizobium sp. Kon69
GGCACGGCCACGATCGGCACCGCGGTGGTGCAGGGCAACGGCAGCTGGAGCGCCACGGTCACACTGAACAACGGCAGCAACTCGCTGACGGCCCAGGTCAGCGATGCGGCCGGCAACACCGCGACCAGCAGCGCGGTGGTCTATACGGTCAGCACCACCGGTCCGGCGGTGACCGAGGCCCTGGTCTCGGACACCGGCTCCTCGGCGACCGACCACCTCACCACGAGCCCGGCGCTGAGCGGCACCGGGCTTGCCAGCACGGTGGTGCACTTCACCATCGACGGCGTCGCCAGCACCACCACGGTGACGACCGATGCGCAAGGCGCCTGGTCGTTCACGCCGAGCGGGCTGGCGGACGGATTGCACACCATCGTGGCAAGCCAGACCGATAGCTTCGGCAATACCGGCTCGGCTTCGCTGAGCTTCACGCTGGATACGACGGCGCCTGCGGTCGC
>NZ_JBVVOS010000116.1:0-455 GCF_055807515.1 Bradyrhizobium sp. Kon69
AACACGCCAGTCAGAATCGCGCCGAGGATACCGCCGATACCGTGCACGCCGAAGGCGTCCAGGGAGTCGTCATAGCCCAGCTTGCGCTTGAGGGTTGTGGCGCAGAAGAAGCACACCACGCCCGCCGCCAGGCCGATGACCAGAGCGCCCATCGGGCCGACGGTGCCAGCAGCCGGAGTGATGGCGACAAGGCCGGCCACCACACCCGAGGCGATGCCCAGGGCGCTCGGCTTACCGTGAGCGATCCACTCGGCGAACATCCAGCCCAGCGCAGCAGCAGCAGTGGCAATCTGGGTAACCAGCATTGCCATGCCGGCCGTACCGTTGGCCGCCGCAGCCGAACCGGCGTTGAAGCCGAACCAACCGATCCACAGCATCGCCGCGCCGATCAAGGTGTAACCCAGGTTATGCGGTGCCATCGGGGTGGTCGGGAAGCCTTTACGCTTGCCGAGTAC
>NZ_JBVVOS010000117.1:0-452 GCF_055807515.1 Bradyrhizobium sp. Kon69
GCGTGGTCGATGCTTCAGCCACTCGACTTCTGAAACGTCGTTCATGAGTATGGGCAAGTCGCTTTTGGCTGATTACGGCCCTATTTTGAGCTCAACCCTTCGGGACACCGACCATAAAAAAGGCCGACGCAAAGCGTGGCCTTTTTTTACTCGATGCTTGATGAGTTTTTAAATGCTCCACGTGGAACACTGTCGGTTCAACCCGTGGCGGTCGACGCGACGCTTTCCAGTCGATATCCGTACCCGTAGATCGTCAGCAGCTGCCAACCCCTGTCGGCTGTCAGCCCCAGTTTGTTGCGCAGTCGGTAGATATGCGTGTCCAACGGCCGCGATGACAACATCTATACCTTCGTCCAAATCAGGTCATATAAGAATAAGAGAGAAAGCGACCGAGCGAATGTAACGAATAGACAGAATGACAGCCTGAACACCCGCAAGGACAGGTTGATGGG
>NZ_JBVVOS010000118.1:0-449 GCF_055807515.1 Bradyrhizobium sp. Kon69
CAGGTAGATTTGATCGATGCGCCAGTCGGCGGCATAGGTGATCAATACCCCGGTTACAATCTGAGGCCAATAAGCTGCCGCGATCAGCAAACCGATCTGACTGGCCGCACTGCTCAGTTTTTCAGCAGCAGTCAGCACTCTATTGTTTTATTTTCTACCCGCTTCGCTGTTCACTTTTATCGCGTTAAGCATCTCGTTCGGCGGACTGTGGATGGTCGTACTGCCGCTGTCGGAGTCGTATCTGCTTAAACGCGATAAACAATCCATTCAAAATTACGGCTGGGTAAGAGCAGTTGGCTCTTCAGCCTTTATTTTAACGTCAACACTTGGCGGTGTTTTTTTTACTGTTTATGGGCTCTCGTGGGTGCCTGTCAGCGTTGCGGCCAGCATGCTTTTCACAGCGCTAAGTTGTTTATGGTTAAGACATCGCGTCCCGAATGGAAATGTCT
>NZ_JBVVOS010000119.1:0-446 GCF_055807515.1 Bradyrhizobium sp. Kon69
GAGTGGTAATGCCCGCGCTGGGTGGTCAGCGTGTCCAGCACCGCGGTGGCGATCACGGCGGACAAGCCCTTGACGGTGTTGAACACTTCACGCAAGGCCAGGCCGAGGTCGCTCCAGTGGTGGGCCGAGTAGCGGCTGAAGACGAAGTCGAATTCGCCATCGGCGAACGGCAGGCGTTCGGCGGCGCCGTTAACGGTGCTGATATTGGTGAAGCCGCGATCTTGCGCAGCGGCAGCGACCACATCGTGCATCTGCTGGGACAGGTCGTAGGCGACCACGTCCTTGACCAGTGGCGCCACCTGGAAGCTGACATGCCCGGCACCGCACCCCAGGTCCAGCAGGCGAGCAGCGCCCTGCCCGGCCAGTTCGGCCTGCAGCAGCGCGAATTCGGTGCCCTGGGCGTGCAGTGCGGCGCGCTCGCCGGCCATGAAGAACCGCTTGCGGTC
>NZ_JBVVOS010000120.1:0-443 GCF_055807515.1 Bradyrhizobium sp. Kon69
GGCGGCACCACGGCGGCGACCGGCACCACGACGCTCGGCGCCACCATCGGCTCCTTTGCAAGCACGGGCGCGACGGCCGGTGACGGCACCACGGCCCTGACCGGCGCCATCACCCTGATCGCCACCAACGGCACGACCGCGACCGGCCTGTCCGGCAACGCCCAGCCTGCCGATGGCGACACGGTGACCGTGAACGGCAAGACCATCACGTTCCGCAGCGGCGCGGCTCCGGCGTCGACCGCCGTTCCGAGCGGTTCGGGCGTCAGCGGCAACCTCGTCACCGACGGCAGCGGCAACACCACCGTCTATCTCGCCACCGCGACCGTCAACGATCTCTTGTCCGCGATCGATCTGGCCAGCGGCGTCAAGACCGTCTCCATCACCTCCGGCGCTGCGACGATCTCCACGAGCGCCAGCCAGCCAGGTGCTGCCGTCTCGACCGC
>NZ_JBVVOS010000121.1:0-442 GCF_055807515.1 Bradyrhizobium sp. Kon69
ATCAGCCGCGCCCACGACTCCAGTATGATGGGCGCCCTGCACTTACAAAAACCGGAGCCCCAGATGCCGCTGACCCAACGCGACAGCGCCCGCCTCGACCGCCAATTGATCGCCGCCCTGTTGCACGCGGCACTCTTCTTCGGAATCAAACTGCACGCAACGCTCCATCGCCAAGGCCGGAACGTCTGCAGCATGCAAAGCCGTGGCGGTCAGCTCGCGCATGCGTTGGTCGGCACCGGTGGCGAGGGCGAGTGCCTTGTTGGCGCGGGTGTCGAACACCCAGGTTACCCGCAGGCTTTGGGGGAAGGCGCTGAAGTCGCCCGCGCTGCCACCGAGTCGGTGCTGGAAAACGGCAGCGACGCTGTGTTCGCCGCGTTGTTCTGGTTCGTGGTCGCTGGCGTGCCGGGGGTGGTGCTCTATCGCCTGAGCAACACCCTTGACG
>NZ_JBVVOS010000122.1:0-441 GCF_055807515.1 Bradyrhizobium sp. Kon69
GCAGCACTTCGAATCGCGGGTGCTCGCTGATCTTGAAGCGTCGGCCCAGGGTGTCGGCGCTCAAGCCGTCCACGGCCAGCGGCACCAGCCACTCGCCCTCCAGGCGCAGCAACGCGGCGGCATCACATGGCAGCAGGGCGCGCACGCGAATCTTCAGCTGCTCATCGCTCTCGGTGTTGTTGACCAGGTAGTGCAGGCCACGCCAGGCGCTTTCCAGCTGCTGGAAATCCTGGTGGTGGATGATCTGGTTGACCTGGGCGGTGAGCTTGGCGTCGATGGCGGCGATGATCGATTCGATCGACTTGATCGCGTCGTTGGACACCAGGTCGGTTTGCGCCAGGGCCTGTTCGGCCAGGGTGCGCACCGCGGTTTCCACGGCTTCGCGGGCGCGCTCGGTCTTGGGTTTGCCAACCTGCTGCTGCAGGAATTCAAACCCAAGAC
>NZ_JBVVOS010000123.1:0-434 GCF_055807515.1 Bradyrhizobium sp. Kon69
GTCAACCTGCGCAGCGGCTATGACTTCGGTGCGCAATGGTCGAATCTCAAACTGGGCGTCGGTGTAAAAAACCTTTTCGATCAACAGCACTACACCCGCTCCAGCGACAACAATGCCGGGTTGTATCTGGGTGAGCCGCGTACCGTCTTCGTACAGGCCAGCGTCGGGTTCTGACTGCGCCCTGATCCAGACAATCGCCGCTCACCTGCTCAGGGTGAGCGGCGATTTGCGTTGTGTGGTGGGCGGGTAAATTTCGCGGTTCGCTCTTCATTCCACCAAGACTTCGTTCCTACCCGTATTCGGCTGTTTTCAACACGTCGAGGAACCTATTGCCGTCGCGCAGAAAGCCGAAGACATTGTCCATCGAGCCCTTCAGCTCCGAGCGCGCCATGATCTCTTTCGCCAGTTGGGTAATGTTGTCGGTTGCCTCATGG
>NZ_JBVVOS010000124.1:0-423 GCF_055807515.1 Bradyrhizobium sp. Kon69
GTGAGAAAAGCGCCAGCTATTTCAAGGAGCCCCTCGCCATGCACGCCATCAGCTTTATCCAGGATTTGGCCGTGATCATGCTGGTGGCGGGGGTGGTCGCCATTCTGTTCCATCGCCTCAAGCAGCCGGTGGTGCTGGGCTATATCGTCGCGGGCTTCATCATCGGCCCCCACACGCCGCCGTTCGGCCTGATTCATGATGAAGACACGATCAAGACCCTGGCTGAGCTGGGGGTGATCTTCCTGATGTTCTGCCTGGGCCTGGAATTCAGCCTGCGCAAGCTGTTCAAGGTCGGCGCCACGGCGTTTATCGCGGCGTTCCTGGAAATCATCCTGATGATCTGGATCGGCTACGAGATTGGCCAGTGGTTCGACTGGAACACCATGGATTCGCTGTTCCTTGGCGCGATCCTGGCGATCTCCT
>NZ_JBVVOS010000125.1:0-422 GCF_055807515.1 Bradyrhizobium sp. Kon69
CTTCCTTGCCTGCGCTGCCGGCGGTGTGGTCGGCGACGAATACGAAGATCGTGTTATCGAACCAGGGCTTCTGGCGCGCGGCGTCGAGGAACTGGCCGATGGCGTAGTCGGTGTATTTCACCGCGCCGTCGCGGCCCTTGCCGGATTTGATATCAATACGCCCGTCCGGGTAGGTGTAGGGACGGTGGTTGGAGGTGGTCATCAATTGCAGCAGGAACGGCTGCTGCTTGGCGTAGTCGGCGTCGGCCAGTTTCAGGGTTTGTTTGTAGAGGTCCTCGTCGGCCATGCCCCAGGCATTTTTGAACGAGATTTCCGCTTCGGGCACGCTGCTCTGGTCGACGACGCGGTAGCCATTGCCGCTGAAAAACGCGTTCATGTTGTCGAAATAGCCGCGCCCGCCGTAGACGAACACGCTGTCGTAG
>NZ_JBVVOS010000126.1:0-421 GCF_055807515.1 Bradyrhizobium sp. Kon69
ATGCATTGCTGCTGGCCCTGGCCGGTGCCGGCCTGGGTATTCCGCTGTTGCTGATTTTGCTGGACGAGTCGGAAAACGCGTTTGCTGATATTCACTCGGCGGCGGTGTCCAGTGGGATTCTGCTGCGCCTGAAGGTCGAGCACCTGGCGTTGGCCATTGGTGTGGTTTGCACCTTGATCGCCTGCTTTGCGCCCCTGGCGCAATACCAGAGCTTCCTGTTGCTGATCGGCTCAGTGTTCGCGCCGCTGTTCGGCGTGGTGCTGGTGGACCACTTCATCCTGCGCCGTCGGGCCCAGGGCGCGGTGACCCTGCTGCACTGGCCGGCGCTGGTCGCGTGGCTGGGCGGCATCGCGACCTATCATCTGCTGGCCAATCTCTATCCGGATGTCGGCGCTACCCTGCCGGCGTTGCTGCTGGCAGG
>NZ_JBVVOS010000127.1:0-415 GCF_055807515.1 Bradyrhizobium sp. Kon69
GCGGCCCGGGCATTTTCCATTGTAGATAGCCCTGCCTCAGCCGGCCCGCGCCGGATGAACGCTGATCGCAACCTGCCGCTCAGAGCCGCCCATGACCGAATCCAGTCTTAGCCACGCCGCACCCTCCAAACCCTCCTTGCGCCGCGCCGTGACCGGCCCGATGTTGTTCCTGTTCATCCTGGGCGATGTGCTCGGCGCAGGCGTGTACGCGCTGGCCGGAACCATCGCCGGCCAGGTGGGCGGGGCGATCTGGGTGCCATTGCTGGTGGCGTTGTTCTTCGCCATGCTCACGGCCGGCTCCTACGCCGAGCTGGTCACCAAGTACCCGCATGCCGGCGCCGCTTCCGTG
Source organism: Bradyrhizobium sp. Kon69 (assembly GCF_055807515.1). Classification (NCBI taxonomy): domain Bacteria; kingdom Pseudomonadati; phylum Pseudomonadota; class Alphaproteobacteria; order Hyphomicrobiales; family Nitrobacteraceae; genus Bradyrhizobium; species Bradyrhizobium sp. Kon69. The sequence continues at coordinate 350 of NZ_JBVVOS010000127.1, forward strand.
TTCGCCGAGAAGGCGTTCAAGTCGCCGCTGATCTCGTTCCTGGTGGGCTATTGCATGCTCGCTTCG
>NZ_JBVVOS010000128.1:0-415 GCF_055807515.1 Bradyrhizobium sp. Kon69
GTCGGAATAAAACCCTCAGAGCGCGGTCGCTTCAATATAACGTATGCCGCAGATGAAGAGAATAATATTACGTATCCTACGCTTGCCAGAAAAGCATTCGTCTTTGGAATAGATGAGGTTGAATCGTATTATTCCGAGCTGGATTCGAGCAAGTCACCTTCTTCATTGATGGAAGATATAGTTACTCCAGCCGAGAATATTAGCGGTATACCCTGAGTCCGAAACGTATTTTAGTTGGCCACTACAGTACTTCTCGTACTGCCAATGGGTATTGGATTGAGATTTGAGATAACAAAGTGCATGCACAGTACCCATAACACACTCGCCATGGTCATATATATGACTGGGTAGAAAAGCTGCCCCGGGTTTTACACCATGCATAGTAGAGTAAGTAAAAACCCCACTAGCTTGAAAT
>NZ_JBVVOS010000129.1:0-415 GCF_055807515.1 Bradyrhizobium sp. Kon69
CATCAGCGGCGCGCGCCAGCGCATGTCCGGTGATGGTGAACCCCTGGTCGTACAGCAATGCGCGGATCTGTCGGCTCATCCGCCCGTCCTGGCGCTGATACTACCGACGGTTCCCAGTACGTTTGACGGGGTTGAGTTGAGGAAACTCCTGCTCCCAGTAGCGCAGCACGTGCGGTTTTACCGCACACAGCTCGCTGACTTCACCGATGGTGAAGTAGCGTTTGCCCGGGATGACGGGTAGTTCGTCGTTATGACTTGGTTCCAGCATAAGCCTCAACTCGGGCCTTCAACTTCTGCCCTGGACGAAAGGTGACCACACGGCGAGCCGTGATCGGGATTTCTTCTCCCGTTTTTGGATTGCGGCCAGGCCGCTGGCGTTTGTCCCGCAGGTCAAAATTGCCGAAACCGGACAATT
>NZ_JBVVOS010000130.1:0-414 GCF_055807515.1 Bradyrhizobium sp. Kon69
GCGATTTCGTATCCGAGTGCGATCGCAGCCATTGTTTCGGAAACAGAAGCGTTAACGGCCTGAGCCACCGCCAAGGCAGCGGGAATAACACCTGCACCAGGGTGCCCTCCCGATCCGCGGTGACCATCATCGATGTCGAGCGCGCTGGCCGCAGCGCTATTCGCCATCGCGGCGCCCGCAATACTCGACTGTTTGTCGGTCAACCAGATGGTGATGGGACCCTCGCCGTAAGCTTTTAGGGCTGACGTTCTGGCTGCATCAGCCAACGGCGATTGCAGGCCCGCAGCGGTCGCACCGATGAGATCTAGCACAAGCAGCGAGATAGTCTGCCGTGCAGCCACCGGTAATGCACTTGCGGGGAAGTTGCTAACGAAGTTGCCAAGTTCAATTAAGGCTCGCACCAGGGCGCTCCAA
>NZ_JBVVOS010000131.1:0-411 GCF_055807515.1 Bradyrhizobium sp. Kon69
GCGCTCGGCCTCGGCCAACTCGGCAAAGGCAGTGGAGAAATCGCCTCGCCGCCCTTCGAAGCTGGCGATCACGCAATGCCCGATCAGCACGCTGATGTCACGGCAGGCACGGGCTTCCGTCAGGCCGGCGCGCAACCGCGCAAGCCCGGCATCGGGCTGGTGACGCACCAGCAGCAGGTAGCCTTCATCGACCCCGACCCGGCCCAGCAAGCGCGCAACCTCGACCAACTGGTCCAGCGCGTCGTCGACATGGGCGCCGGCACGGTATTCCTGCAAGCCTTCGCCGACCCGAAAGGTGACGGCCTGGTGCATTCGCTGTACTTCCCCAACCGTCATTTGCCGGTGCGCGCCGACTTGTTCAACCGCGTCTCCTGGCAGTTGCACACCCGCGCCCATGCTGCGGTGTATGCG
>NZ_JBVVOS010000132.1:0-409 GCF_055807515.1 Bradyrhizobium sp. Kon69
AGAGCGAAAAGACATTGAAGTTTTTCGCTCTGACAAATGAACAGCCAAGTTTTGCCCGACAAATCCATTAGCGCCCGTAATTAATACTTTCATCATCATTGTCTCTTTGAGAAAGTAAAGCAGGTAGATTTTATTTTTCATCTGGCTGGCGTAAATCGTCCAAAAGATGCTGAGGAGTTCAAAGCGGGAAATACTGATCTCACTCGTTTACTTGCAGATGCTGTTATTGCTAGCGGACGTAGAATTCCGATTGTATATACTTCTTCAATACAGGCAGAGCAAGACAACGCCTATGGGTCAAGTAAACGTGCGGCAGAAGATATTCTAAAACAACTAGCCTCTGTTCACGGATCTGCAGTTTATTTGTTTCGACTGCCTAATGTATTTGGTAAATGGGCTCGTCCTAATT
>NZ_JBVVOS010000133.1:0-407 GCF_055807515.1 Bradyrhizobium sp. Kon69
CCGATAATCGGTCCGAACTGCTACGGCTTGATCAACTATGCAGACGGCGCTCTTCTGTGGCCGGACCATCATGGCGGGGAAAGGCTGCCCGACGGAGGGCGTGGTGTTGCCATTGTCACACAATCCTCCAGCATCGCGATCAACCTTTCGATGCAGAAACGTGGCTTGCCGATCGCTTTTCTTATGGCTGCCGGTAATCAGGCGCAGATCGGTCTTTCCGAAATTGCGCTTGCCATGATCGAGGACGGCCGCGTCACCGCGCTCGGTCTACACATCGAAGGGTTCGACTCTGTATCCGGTTTCGAAAAACTCGCGGCACGGGCAAGGGAGCTAAAAAAGCCAATCGTCGCGATCAAGGTCGGTCGTTCCGAACAGGCCAAGCAGGCGACGCTGTCGCATACGGCTTC
>NZ_JBVVOS010000134.1:0-407 GCF_055807515.1 Bradyrhizobium sp. Kon69
CCGATAATCGGTCCGAACTGCTACGGCTTGATCAACTATGCAGACGGCGCTCTTCTGTGGCCGGACCATCATGGCGGCGAAAGGCTGCCCGACGGAGGGCGTGGTGTTGCCATTGTCACACAATCCTCCAGCATCGCGATCAACCTCTCGATGCAGAAACGTGGCTTGCCGATCGCTTTTCTTATGACTGCCGGTAATCAGGCGCAGATCGGTCTTTCCGAAATAGCGCTTGCCATGATCGAGGACGGCCGCGTCACCGCGCTCGGTCTACACATCGAAGGGTTCGATTCTGTATCCGGTTTCGAAAAACTCGCGGCACGGGCAAGGGAACTAAAAAAGCCAATCGTCGCGATCAAGGTCGGTCGTTCCGAACAGGCCAAGCAGGCGACGCTGTCGCATACGGCTTC
>NZ_JBVVOS010000135.1:0-406 GCF_055807515.1 Bradyrhizobium sp. Kon69
TAGCAAAGGCGTTTCATCGGGTTTCTCAGGGCAGGAAGGTGATCAAGCATTGCGCCCTTCGTCGCCAGGAACAAGAGGGGTTGGCTTGTTTGTATTGTTATACTATAACATAAAACAAAGCCTGGCTCGACCGGGCAGCCAGATGAGATCGACCTGATGCCCATGTTTTGCTGCTGCTGGGCCGAGACCGAGTTCTGGAACAGGATCGCCGTGGCCTGGCCTGAACTGATCGTCCCCACGCTGCGTGGGAATGCATCCCGTGACGCTCCGCGTCACCCTGGCGAATGGCTCTGGCGTTGCGCTGGCTAACGGGACGCGGAGCGTCCCAGGCGGCATTGCCCACGCGGAGCGTGGGAACGATCAGATAGGCGGATACTTCGGATTTTCGATGATCGTCCCCACGCTC
>NZ_JBVVOS010000136.1:0-405 GCF_055807515.1 Bradyrhizobium sp. Kon69
GCAGGCAATGCCGGGTGCGGGAGAAACGCGCACCGCGAAAGCCTTGCACCGAGTCGCTGTCGTCGGGATGTTTGAGGCCTTCGATCAAGCCCACCGGGTCGATCAGGAAACTGCGGATGATCGACGGGTACAGGCTTTTGTAGTCCAGTACCAGCACCGACTCATAGAGACCGGGACGCGAGTCCATGACGAACCCGCCGGGGCTGGCCTGGGGTGGCTTGTCGCCGAGGTTGGGCGCGACGAAGCCCTGGCGGTGCATCAGCGGCATGTAGAGGTGGGTGAACGCGGCGACCGAGCCGCCATTGCGGTCGGCCGGCAGCCCGGTGACGCTGGCGCGTTCCAGCAGGAACTTGAGCAGCTCGGTCTTCTCGAAAATCCGCGTGACCAACTCGCAGTCCTTGAGGT
>NZ_JBVVOS010000137.1:0-399 GCF_055807515.1 Bradyrhizobium sp. Kon69
GCCGCACTCTCGGGGTGGACTGCCAGTGCGATGCATCTTACGGATCTGGGCACAGCATTCATGTCCGCGTTGCTGTATGAAAAGGCACTTTCCGGACGACGCATAATCTTGGTCGGCCACAGTCTTGGTGGGTTGGTCATTAAGGCAGGACTGGTGCACGCATCTACTTTACAAGACCAAAAATTCCTGCAAGTCCTTCAGTGTATATCAGCAATTGTTTTTGTGGGCACACCTCATCAAGGCTCCGCCTTAGCGACCGTGGCAGCAGCAGTGTCAGGTGCGCTACGTATTAACCAACAAGTGCATAACATGAGAGAGGACGATGCCTGGTTGAAGATCCTCAATGGCCAGTTCCAAAAGCTGCAGGATGATTTGAAATTTCAGGTAAAGGTTTTTTTC
>NZ_JBVVOS010000138.1:0-399 GCF_055807515.1 Bradyrhizobium sp. Kon69
GACAGTCCAACCCGCGCCATGGGTCGGCGGTTGTGCAGTATCGACTCATCAAGAGCGGGGGAGGAGGAATGGGCGAGTCCGAACGGCGATTGGTATTTATCTCCCTGATTCGACCTGACAGTCCACCCTGCCTTGCTGATTGATGCCGGTGCAGTCGATGAGAGCCGGGAGGTAGCGCAGGCCTCCCGTTCTTCAAAGCGGCTGGGCTCGTTCGTCTTCAACCTCTAGGTGATTAAGAACGCAGCCGAGCGGTCGTCTTTGGTGGTGGACAACAAAGCGCTGAACAGTCTCGACAGGTTTGCGCCTGTCAAGGTTGACAGTTACGACGCTCGGCGAGGTCACTGGCATCTGCCATGTTCCGCCGCCGCTGGCCGAGCCTGATCTGGACGGTAAGGACAG
>NZ_JBVVOS010000139.1:0-398 GCF_055807515.1 Bradyrhizobium sp. Kon69
GCGTCAGGAAGTCCCGGACCTGCAGATCCAGGCCCTGATCGACGGACTCAAACAAGCCTACCAAGGCAAACCATTGGCGCTCGATAACACACGCATCGAACAGATTCTTCCACAGCACGAAGCACAGAACGCCACCGACACCCAGGCACCGCAGAGTGAAAAAGCGCTCGCCGCCGAACAGCAATTTTTATGCCCTGGAACGTGGCACAGGGCCGCTCGTCCACCAGCGCACCGCAGGCCCTGAGCTGGTCCGCCGCGCGCAGCAGGTTGTCGCGCACGGCTGGCTCGACGTCTTGCAACACGCCTTGCTCAAGCACGAAACGCTGGCCCTTCAGGCTGCGGGCGATATGGGTTCGCACGCGGCCATGGAGCAGGTCGTCGATGACCAGTGCATCGCG
>NZ_JBVVOS010000140.1:0-398 GCF_055807515.1 Bradyrhizobium sp. Kon69
CCATCCGCCCGTCCGGCACCGAAGTGCGTCGCCCCAAAGGGCAGACCTTGCCCGCCGGCCAGGCCGAGCCGACGTTCGGCCCCTGCGCCCGCCTGGACTATGAACTGGAACTGGGCATCTGGATCGGCCAGGGCAATGCCATGGGCGACGCGATTGCCATCAGCGATGCGGCCGAGCACATCGCCGGTTTCTGCCTGCTAAACGATTGGTCGGCCCGCGACATCCAGGCCTGGGAATACCAGCCGCTGGGTCCGTTCCTGTCCAAGAGCTTCATCACCAGCATCTCGCCCTGGGTCGTGACGGCCGAAGCGCTGGAACCGTTCCGCAAGGCGCAACCGGCGCGGCCCGAAGGTGATCCGCAACCGTTGCCGTACCTGCTGGACCCTCGCGATCAGAAG
>NZ_JBVVOS010000141.1:0-391 GCF_055807515.1 Bradyrhizobium sp. Kon69
GGGTTGGGTCACCGGCCACAGCTACATCGTTTATGGCCCGCTGGCCAATGGGGCGACTTCATTGATGTTCGAGGGCGTACCGAGTTACCCGGACAGCTCGCGCTTCTGGCAGGTCATCGATAAACATCAGGTGAATATTTTCTACACCGCGCCGACCGCATTGCGCGCATTGATGCGTGAAGGCAGCGGCCCGCTGCAGAGCTCTTCCCGTGCCAGCCTGCGCCTGCTGGGCAGTGTCGGTGAGCCGATCAACCCAGAGGCGTGGGACTGGTACTTCAATGCCGTCGGCGAACAGCGCTGCCCGATTGTCGATACCTGGTGGCAGACCGAAACCGGCGGCATCATGCTCAGCCCGCTGGCCAGCGCCCAGCGCATCAAGCCAGGTTGTGCC
>NZ_JBVVOS010000142.1:0-387 GCF_055807515.1 Bradyrhizobium sp. Kon69
TACAGCCGCGAAACCTTCCTCGGCCTGTTGTGCTTCGCGGTGCTCTTCATGGGTCTGGCGACACCCTTGGCCGCGTTGGCCAGCGACCGCTACGGGCGCAAGCCGGTGCTGATTGTCGGCGCGGTCCTGGCGATTCTGTCCGGCTTTACCATGGAGCCGCTGCTCACCCACGGTTCGACCTGGGCCGTGGCGCTGTTCCTGGCGCTGGAGTTGTTTCTGATGGGCGTGACCTTCGCGCCGATGGGTGCGCTGCTGCCGGAACTGTTCCCGACCCGCGTGCGTTATACCGGTGCTTCAGCGGCGTATAACCTGGGCGGTATCGTAGGAGCCTCGGCGGCACCGTTCTTCGCGACCAAGCTGGTGGCGATGGGCGGGCTGAGTTATGTC
>NZ_JBVVOS010000143.1:0-383 GCF_055807515.1 Bradyrhizobium sp. Kon69
CGCAGCCTGACGGCGTGCCTTCTCGCCAGGCGGTTGAGCCCCTTGATAGCCGCATGAAGCAGCTTGGCATCGGTCGGGAAGGTGATGGCGTTCGGCTGCACCGTGGTGTCGACCGTGACGCGCTTGAGATCCTGGCCGCGTAACGCGCCGGCCTCGTGCGCCACCCACAGGCTCTCGGCCAGCAACGACTCCAGCTTGCGCCGAGCCGCTTGCGCCAATGGCTCAGGTCCGAGCGCTCTTGCGGGAAGGCGTGCTGAAAGAACTCTTCGCCGGTGAAGAACTGGAATACGGGTCGTGAACCCAGCACTCGCAAACGCCCTCATCGGACAGCCCGTAAGTGTGCGATCATGAACCGGGTCTCGATCCCGGGCCGGCCATTCTCG
>NZ_JBVVOS010000144.1:0-382 GCF_055807515.1 Bradyrhizobium sp. Kon69
GCCATGCCCTGCTCGACCATCGCTTCCAGCTTGTCGATGAGATCGCGGTCGGTACCCTCGGGCTCGGCTTCGGTCGCCTCCAGCCCGGCCAGAATTTCCTTGATGCGGTCGATCGACGACAGGATCACCGTCACCGCTTGCCCGGTCACCGGCATGCCGTCACGGAATTTGCCCATCAGCGTCTCGCCGGCATGCGCCAGCGCTTCCAGGCGCGGCAATCCGAGGAAGCCGCACGTCCCCTTGATGGTGTGGACCAGACGGAAGATGTTATCCAGGATCTTGGCGTTGTTCGGCTCCTGCTCGAACTTCACCAGCTGATTGTCCACGGTGTCCAGGCTCTCGCTGGTTTCCGTCAAAAACTCCCGCAACAGATCATCCATGA
>NZ_JBVVOS010000145.1:0-382 GCF_055807515.1 Bradyrhizobium sp. Kon69
GTTCAAGGTCGACTCCGGGGAATACAAGCTGATGGGCCTGGCGCCGTACGGCCAGCCGGTCTACGCCGACAAGATTCGCGACGAGCTGATCAATATCCGTGAAGACGGCTCGTTCACCTGAACATGAAGTACTTCGAGTACCTGCGCGGTGAGCGCATGGTCGGCGAGGCATTCGAAGCGCTGTTCGGCGGGCCGATCCGTCAGCCCGAAAGCCCGATCTCGCAGCGCGAGTGCGACTTGGCCGCCTCGATTCAAAAGGTCACCGAGGAAGTGGTGCTGGGCCTGGCCACCGCCGCGATCAAGCAGACCGGCGAGCGCAACCTGTGCCTGGCCGGCGGCGTGGCCTTGAACTGCGTGGCCAACGGCGTGCTCAGCCGCTCGG
>NZ_JBVVOS010000146.1:0-382 GCF_055807515.1 Bradyrhizobium sp. Kon69
TTCCAGGAAGTCGCTGACGCCTGGAACAACACCGGCAGGTCGGAGAGCTTTTGCGCGTAGTGCGTCTGGCCTTCCAGATCAATAACGGTGCTGCCGGATGCCGGCGTCAGCGGGTTGGGAAAGGGTTTGGTTTCCAGGCCCAGCTTGTCCACGTAGTGATAGAAAGCGGTGGACGATACCGGAAAGCGCATCCCACCCAGCTCGGCGATGATGCCTTCGGCGCCTTCGAAAGCCTGGGAACGCAGGCGACCGCCCATTTTCGAGGCTTCGTAGACCACCGGCTTCAAGCCCAGCTTCATCAGCTCGTAGGCAGCCACCAGCCCGGCAATGCCTGCGCCCACGATCGCCACTTCGGCGCCGTGGTTGGCGGCAGGAATGCTAC
>NZ_JBVVOS010000147.1:0-381 GCF_055807515.1 Bradyrhizobium sp. Kon69
CTCGCGAAATCTTCCTTCGTGACTCCGATCTTGGTGCCGCTGTTGCGTAGCAGCTCTTTGATGAAAGAATTTCCTTGGGCGACGACGACCCGATGCACCAATTCCTTGAGTTCCAGCTTGCTCAGCTCCACGGTCGTACTCCCTCTGATAGTGCCCACCTTCGTATCGGACTGACGTTAGCGAAAATCTCGCCCGCGCGATATAGCCATGAGCCATCATGCATTACTATGAAAGGATCCCCCGGTTTCATACGGTTTGCTCACCAGGGCACAGCGCAGCTTTTTGAAGTGCCAACTCAAAGAGCCAAAGGGCTAGGCAAGAGCCCATTTCGCGTAGGCGGGAGCACTGAAATTCGCAATACGTCTGTGCATCGCATAGGCG
>NZ_JBVVOS010000148.1:0-380 GCF_055807515.1 Bradyrhizobium sp. Kon69
GGTAAACAGACTGTCCTGCGTTTGAAGGGGTTTCCAGATTTGTGGGTCTACCGATCCTAGCGTCCGGCCAGTGGGTACAAGGGTTGGTTTGTTAAGCGCTTTCCTGAACAGCTCCAGGCCAGCGTCCACCTGGCGCATGGTGGCAACGCTGAGCCGCAATAGACTTAAGCCGCCGAGCTTGAGCAGAGCTGGCACAGCTTCCAGCGGGTTTAACTCTTTAAGAGCGCCCAGCACAAACGTTTTGGTGAGTGTTGCGAACCTCGGCAACGCTGCCTGAAAACTGATTTTTCCGGCCTGTGCAAGTAAGCGTCCCGAACCGCCGATGTATTTACCGATGGGAGCGGCGAAGGAGATCAGGTCGGTGAACAACGACAACCCTG
>NZ_JBVVOS010000149.1:0-379 GCF_055807515.1 Bradyrhizobium sp. Kon69
GGCAAGCGAATACGTACCACGGTGCCCTGCCCGGGACGGCTGTCCAGGTCGACCGTCCCGCGCAACAAGGTAATGTTGCGCTTGACCACGTCCATGCCCACGCCACGCCCGGAAAGGCTGGTAACGGCTTCGGCGGTGGAGAAGCCCGCTTCGAAGATCAGGTTGTAGATTTCCTGGTCGGTGAGCACCGCGCCGCTGGGGACGAGCCCGCGCTCTTGAGCCTTTTCAAGGATACGTTCGCGGTTCAGGCCAGCCCCATCGTCGGCGATCTCAATCACGATGCTGCCCGAGTCGTGATACGCGTTAAGGCTCAGGTGGCCCTTGGCCGATTTGCCGGCGGCACGGCGGGCGTCGGCGCTTTCGATTCCGTGGTCCATGG
>NZ_JBVVOS010000150.1:0-379 GCF_055807515.1 Bradyrhizobium sp. Kon69
TCATCTGCAGGATGGTGTGACTCGCTCGATATTCAATCGAGAAGTAGCCTATTACGCTCGTAGTATTGTCAAGGACGTGGAGCAGGGAAAAAAGACAGTCGCAGAGGGGCTGACTGAGATAAAAAAAGAGCAGCGTAGCTTGCTGGATCAGTCAGCAGAAATCGCAAAAAAAGGAATCGGAGTAGTCGCGGGGGCGCTTCAAATCGCCACAGGTGCTGGAATTTGCTACGCCTCAGTGGGGAGCCTTTGCCTCATCGCAGGCGTCCCGTTGATGGCCCATGGTGCTAATAACTTATATGAAGGAGTCAGCAGAGCCGTAACCGCAACGGTCGTCGCGACGAAGAGCGCAAGCCGCGCGAAGAACGTGCCGCGCGTGAAG
>NZ_JBVVOS010000151.1:0-378 GCF_055807515.1 Bradyrhizobium sp. Kon69
GTTGTCGAGCCCGAGCGAGGCTACGAAGGCGGCGGCACTGCTGGCACTTGTGTTGCCTGACCCGCCCCCATCGAATCCTCGCTAAAGCTCGACAGCACCCACAGGGGATTGTCGTTGTTGCTTGAATTTGGGCTCGAAAGCCGGGCACCGCAATCACAGCCAACGCAGATCAAATGTGGGAGCTGTCGAGCTTCAGCGAGGCTGCGATGGCGGTGTGTCAGGCAACACAAATGCCAGCAGTGCCGCGGCCTTCGTAGCCTCGCTAGGGCTCGACAACTCCCACGTTGGAGCTGCGTTGGCGGTGATTGCGGAGCCCGGCTGTAGAGCCCAAATTCAAGCAACACCGACAATCCCCTGTGGGAGCTGTCGAGCTTTAGC
>NZ_JBVVOS010000152.1:0-376 GCF_055807515.1 Bradyrhizobium sp. Kon69
GATCGCGTGTTTTATCGAGCTGTTCAGAAGTTGCATAGGCGGAATAAACCTGCCCGTTGTTCGACGTGTTGAGCGTGACCATCTTGTTTAGCCTCATTAATAAAAGGAAGGGAATCGCAGGGGTAACTCTTATTGCGATTCAACAAACATTACTTGCCAACCGTCACCGTCGGTTATTGCATCCGGCAAGTCCTCATGCGTGGCAAGTCGGTGAGAAAGGTTCCTGATTTCAGAGGGGCAACAGGTAACAACGTCCTTCTATTTCAGCTGATTTACATCGGAATATTCCTAAACCGCGACGCGTTCATCTGAACAATGCTCAGCGCAATCTGAACGGCGCCGCTTGCAGCGGCCTATCCAAACCAAACAACAGGCG
>NZ_JBVVOS010000153.1:0-375 GCF_055807515.1 Bradyrhizobium sp. Kon69
GGTCAATTCTTCCTGGCCGGTCGTGGGGTTTGTCTGAAATGCACCAAAGAAAAATAGGTAGGTTTTGTTGGCCAGTGGCGTCTGGTTGGTCAAATGCTTAGCCAACGCTTGGCCGGCAGTGCTTGAGTTGAGGATGGCGGCATCAATGATGACAACCTTAGGTACGGTGCTTGCTGTTTGCTCTTTCAGGTGAATATGAAAGTCGCCGCTGGATACCTTTCCGGACTCTATGGAAGCCGTATGGATTTTCTCCCCAATTGGCACCATTGTTTGCGTATTTAGATAGTCGAACGGGTAGAAGGCGGACGCATAGGTGCCTCCGGTGTTCCAGGTGGCTCCCAGTGGGTGTGCCTTGCGGGCTTGTTGTGTCAGTTC
>NZ_JBVVOS010000154.1:0-375 GCF_055807515.1 Bradyrhizobium sp. Kon69
AAGTCATTCCTAGTGACCAGACCGAAATCCACGCCGACAAAAGCTCTGTCAACTCGACCATCATCGTTGATGAGAGCCTGGGTAGCCGCTCCTGCTTGAGATTAGCAACTGCCTGCAAGAAGCACCTCATTGCTCCTGTGAGCCCGTATGGCTTGCCCACTTACCTGCACGCAATTATCGCCGATCGGTAAATTTCCTCCGTCCGTGTGAAAATTGAGGCCAAATGATCTGATGACTGTGCTTTGATAGCAGGCGAGCCACACATATGCACTCGTATTCCTAATACGAACCTCGGTGATCCGACCTATAATTCGGGGGGCGGACTTAACTGACTACCTAGTCAACTCCACAAATTGGGATGAGACTTGCGCCTGG
>NZ_JBVVOS010000155.1:0-374 GCF_055807515.1 Bradyrhizobium sp. Kon69
TGAGCGAATCAAATCCGTATCGAACGGTGTTATCCCTTGATCCGGCCGACAGGACCGCCTGGCTTCCCTGGAAACGCACCATCTAGGTTTAGAAGTTTTACACTAGAGCTTCCGTCGGTATCTATCTCGACCTCAGTCTGAAAGGGTCCGTAGATCTTTTCTCCGTGCTTTACCAGAATCAAAGGAGTGAGAGGTGGGGTTTCCGTAAATAGTAACCTCTCATTAGCCGAAGGCAACGGAGAACTCATAATTTGAACTGCAGCTTTTCTGGATGTATACAACGATGCCGCCAGCGCGCGGCGTTGGATCAGCGATCAATTGCTGCTCAACCTCGCACGGTTCGAAGCGCCGTTGCTGCTGGCCCACTGCCGCGC
>NZ_JBVVOS010000156.1:0-373 GCF_055807515.1 Bradyrhizobium sp. Kon69
CCGATGCCGAGACAAATCGCGCCGCCGCCAACCGCCGACTGGACACCGCTTACAGAGTCTTCGAAGACAAGGCACTCATTGATGGGGTTGTTCAGTTTTCGAGCCGCTAGCTGATAGCAGTCAGGGGCGGGCTTTCCGCTGCTGACATCTTCGCGTGAAACGATACATTCAAAGGCAGTTTCCAGCCCATGATAGTTGAGCACGTTGCCGATACGAGCAGGCCAACTGCTGGTAACCAGTGCCAACGGGATTGATCGTTCCCGCAATCGAGAAATTAGTTTTGCCACCCCAGGCACTAAAGAACAGACGGCCACCTCTTCGGCAGCATCCACTTGTTGCTTGATGATGCGGCGGGTGGGTTGATCAAAGCTGG
>NZ_JBVVOS010000157.1:0-373 GCF_055807515.1 Bradyrhizobium sp. Kon69
GCTCGTGCACCGCCGGCGGAGCGTATGTGCCGGCCATGGCCGACGAAGCGATCATGGTGCGCCAGCAGGCGACTATCTTTCACGCCGGCCCGCCGCTGGTGAAGGCCGCCACCGGCGAAGTGGTCAGTGCCGAAGACCTCGGTGGTGCCGACGTGCACTGCCGAATCTCCGGCGTGGCCGACCATTATGCCGACAACGATGAGCATGCCCTGGCCCTGGCCCGGCGCAGTGTGGCCAACCTCAATTGGCGCAAGCTGGGTGAATTGCGCCAACGCCCGCCCGTGGCGCCGCTGTACAGCAGCGAAGAGCTTTACGGCGTGATCCCGGCCGACGCCAAGCAGCCGTTCGATGTGCGCGAAGTGATCGCGCGGCT
>NZ_JBVVOS010000158.1:0-372 GCF_055807515.1 Bradyrhizobium sp. Kon69
TGGATCATTTCGTCGATATCCGCGAGGGTGAAGCCCAAGCCATTACCGGTGCGCTGCAGATACACGCGCAGGTCTTCGAACTCTTGCTCCAGCAGCAGGTTGTCGTGCAGGTCGGTATGGCCCATCAATGCCTGATGGCGAGCGGCGAAGGCTTCAGGCGGGATGGTTTCGATCTGATTATTACGCAGGTTCAACGAGCGCAAGCGTGGCGCCTCAAACACGCCCGCCGGCCATTCATCCAAGATGTTGTCGCCCAGATCCAGGGCTTGCAGTTGCGACATACCGCTCACGTCCAGCTCGGCCAGCCTGTTGTCATTGAGGTTCAAGTTTTCCAGCATCGGCATATTCAACAATTGCCCGCGCAATGCCGTT
>NZ_JBVVOS010000159.1:0-371 GCF_055807515.1 Bradyrhizobium sp. Kon69
GCCGATTGGCAGGCCCGCGGTGCCAGCCACCTGGGCGGCTGCTGCGGGATCGGGCCGGAGCATATCGCGGTGCTGGCCAAACACCTGATCCCAGTCAGCTAAGGCTTTATGTAGGAGCGAGCTTGCTCGCGAAGAACCCGGGCCTCACGTTTTATCCAGAGTGAACGTGTTGCCTGGGCTTTTTTTCGCGAGCAAGCTCGCTCCTACAGCGGCATCGCGCACGTCCCTCCCTGTCAGCGTTTCAATGTCTGCACTCGGCCAGGGTTTTCAGCTGTCCGGAGCCGGTCTGGTTAGCGTCCGATAGCCACTGTTCAAACCCTGCATCAATCGCCGGCCATTCCGAATCCAGCATTGAGAACCACGCCGTATCG
>NZ_JBVVOS010000160.1:0-369 GCF_055807515.1 Bradyrhizobium sp. Kon69
CTCGTTCCAAAGAGGCTGCCATGGAGTACGGTCGGACCCAGTTCAATGGGAAGTACAAACTATACGAAATCGACACATCGCAAATACCTGCGGTTTCGCTGGTTGAGAACGTTGAGCACAACCCGCAATTCTTTGAAGCGCGGGAGGGCAAGGAACCGGGTGAAATTGATGAGCTGCGTAGCAATGGAGACTTGAACATGTTCGGACAGGGTGCCTATGGGTTCGACGAGGTTCACCTGGCTCATGATCGTGCTCTTCAGGGGCGGATAACGGAGTTGTGGACGCGATAGCAGGGCGGCATAGTGGCGGGATGAAAAAGGAGGAAGATAAATGTCCCTGGGAAACGTTACCCCCATTCTGAGGATTTTC
>NZ_JBVVOS010000161.1:0-368 GCF_055807515.1 Bradyrhizobium sp. Kon69
ACTGACGCCGGCGCATACATAAGCACCGCCCCTCCTGATGAAGCGCTTTCTAGCATGGTGACGCCCGAGGCATGACCCCGGGTTGTTTCCCTCGCCGCGCCCATCAGGATCCACCATGACTTCGACTACCGCAGTAAAAACCACCCGCGATCCTACGGTCGCTCTGCTGAACCAGCTGTCCCTTGGCCCCTCGTTTCGCGAAGTCGCGGCCGTCCTGTTGCGTGAGCAACTGCAAGTGCGTTATCCCAACGTGGACATCGACCCAGGCATCGCCATGATCGACACGCCCCAATCTGTTACCGCGCCCAAGCGTTTCTCTTTGAAAGTCGCCTTGTGGCTCCTCGACAGCCCGCGCCTGGGGCAGAGTA
>NZ_JBVVOS010000162.1:0-366 GCF_055807515.1 Bradyrhizobium sp. Kon69
CACCGCGCCGGTTGACGCAGATGCCGCATTCGCCAGGGCTTGACCGTAGCAACGACGGCCAGGACCACACGGTTTTGCCGTACGCACGGCCCGCCATTTCGCCGCAGTTTTTCCAGCCCTGTCGACGGAGCCGGAAACTTACAGACGAGACGAAGCCTAGCAGCGCCGCTCGTCGGAACGAAGCCTTGGGCTCACGGAGAGCAATCCGCCCTGCCCGATTCCTCGCACCCGAACGCTGCCGCGTCCACCGCAAGCCCGGCTCGCGAACGTGACGACCACAAGATCGCCCCTCAAGAATGAGCCGGGATGGGCGACACATACGCCAAAACCGAATTTCGGTAAAGTGGAATATTTTTGCGGCGGCGG
>NZ_JBVVOS010000163.1:0-366 GCF_055807515.1 Bradyrhizobium sp. Kon69
GCTGGTGAGCAATGCCGACCTGGCGTGGCACCCGCTCATCAGCGCGCCGATGCGCAGGCCGCCTTCGGTAAATCTGTAATATGCGTGGTGTGCTTGCTTGCGTCAATATTTGCAATATCTTATTCAATCAGCGCCTGGCCAACCCGGCCGTGATGCCGATGCGTTCAGCCGAACTGCAACAACTGGCCAGCATGAAAACCGAGGTTGTTACCTGCGGCGCCTACCGCAGCCGGGTGTTGATCAACGACACCCCCAGCCCCCAGGCCAAAAGCGTGCTGTTACTGCACGGTTGGGGCGGTCATCCGATGATGCTGTGTGCGCTGCAAAGCGTATTGCACGCCTGCGGCTATCGGGTGTACACACCCT
>NZ_JBVVOS010000164.1:0-365 GCF_055807515.1 Bradyrhizobium sp. Kon69
GCTCAAGTGCTCCGGTAGGCCAGATGAAGCGATCCTCTGCTAGTAGGTGTAGGGCGTCGCGCACAGACCAAGACAACCGTTGCCACAGCGTCTGGTAGTAAACTCGTGCATCGCCCTGCGGAGCACTTGAGCATTGTCTTGAGTTAAGGGACGTCAACCTGGAGGCGGAAATCGGCCATCTCTTGGCTACGGTCGACGCCGGTTTGCAGGCGTTTCATGGCAGTTTATACGTGTTCATTGCGCAACAGCCTGATCACCAGCGCCGTGTGGAGATGCTGCGGCCAAAAGTGGAGGCATGGCTTGACAAGCTTGCACCCGAGTATTTGCGTTGGGCTTGGTTGTGGTTGTACGAGTCTCGTCGGGGC
>NZ_JBVVOS010000165.1:0-365 GCF_055807515.1 Bradyrhizobium sp. Kon69
ATATCGGCGTCAAGACCTGCCACAAGATCCTCGGTATCGGCAGTTGTGACCCTCGCGTAGCGTTTGCCGGTGGCGGCATAGCGATCAACGTGCAAAGCCCGGTTGTGGGAAGCAACAGTGAGCAGAACCTGGTGTTTTCCAGCACCACGCCCTTCGCCACGCCGCCCAATGTGGGGCTGGCGCCCGCTTATCAGGCGGCGGTGCCGGCCAGTAATCTGGTGAGTGGTCTCTCCACCGCGCTCACGGGTGTGAGCATTACCGCCTATCAACCGGTGGGCAACAACCCAGTGGGCAGCCTGATCGCAAACACGGTGGCGTTGCTCAGCGGCGTCAACGCCTTGGTAACGCCCGTGTTGAATAATGCC
>NZ_JBVVOS010000166.1:0-364 GCF_055807515.1 Bradyrhizobium sp. Kon69
TCTCGCGGCGCATTCGCCCGAGCTTTGCCCGATCGCATTACCCTCGTTGAGACAAGGGCGCAGGGAAGGCCGGGCGCCGGCTGGCACCCGCAAGTCCGTGCGCCAAAGGAATGCACACGGGGTGGACCACAGGTTCGCCGGATCGCCCGGCCTTCCCTGCGCGATGGTTTTAACGTGTCCTTCGTGCTCTCCCCGGGGAGCGATGCACTATTGCCCCCGTCGCCATGCAGATGACTGATGCGCGCGCCCGGTTGGACCGCCACATCACCGCAGGACTTGACGCACAGACCCCGGGCGTCAGGACCACACGACTTGTTCGTCCGCGCACGTCCTCGCATGTCGCTTCGAGTGCTGGCGTGTGCTC
>NZ_JBVVOS010000167.1:0-364 GCF_055807515.1 Bradyrhizobium sp. Kon69
GGTGCTCTCCAATTTTCTGCAAAGCTTCTCCGGCACCCTCAACGGCATCTACGTCGGGCAGATGCTGGGCACCCACGCGCTGGCGGCGGTGTCAGGCATGTTTCCCATCGTGTTTTTCTTCATTGCCCTGGTGATTGGCCTGGGGGCTGGCGCCTCGGTGTTGATCGGCCAGGCCTGGGGCGCTCGCGAGACGGCAATGGTCAAGGTGATCACCGGCGCCACGCTGACCCTCGGCGCGCTGGTGGGCCTGATCGCCGCCATACTCGGCAGCCTGTTTGCCCGCCCGGCGTTGCAGGCGTTGGGCACCCCTGTCGATGTGCTCGACGATGCGGTGGGCTATGCACGGGTGATGATGCTGATCATG
>NZ_JBVVOS010000168.1:0-363 GCF_055807515.1 Bradyrhizobium sp. Kon69
GGTGGGTCAGCTGGAAATAGGCTGACTGACACTCTGCTATCGGGGGCAAGCCCCCTCCCACACCCGGGGTACTGATTCTCGAGCCCAAAGTATTCGGTGATGAACGCGGCTTTTTCTACGAAAGCTTCAATGCGCGCGCTTTTGAAGCCGCCACCGGACTCAAGCGTGACTTCGTGCAAGACAACCACTCACGTTCACAGAAAGGCGTGCTGCGCGGGCTGCATTATCAGCTTGAACACACTCAAGGCAAACTGGTGCGCGTGACTCACGGCGAAGTGCTGGATGTTGCCGTCGATATCCGTCGCAGCTCACCGCACTTCGGCCAGTGGGTGGGTGTCCGATTATCGGCGCAGAATCATCGCC
>NZ_JBVVOS010000169.1:0-363 GCF_055807515.1 Bradyrhizobium sp. Kon69
GATCACTGGCTTGCGAGGTGACGATTGAAGCTGGCTCATTAAGCTATCCGGACTATCTAGATTGGCAGCGTCTCCCGCCCCCCGAAAAGCATTGGTGATAAGGGAAGGGAGATCCCACGCTCACCAGCCGCAGCACTGGTTCGCTTCCCCGACGCAGGGAAGAGATAGCAGGTGTGACAACGTATATCCTTTAGATCGCGTCGTCGGCATCGGGGGCAAGCCCCCTCCCACAGGGGAATGCATTCCACATGTGGGAGGGGGCTTGCCCCCGATAGCGCTCTGTCAGGCGCCAGAGCTCTGCCTGAAGTGCATCAACGCCGGCAACAACTGCTTATCGATCGCCTGGCGCACCGCCGGCAAAAT
>NZ_JBVVOS010000170.1:0-363 GCF_055807515.1 Bradyrhizobium sp. Kon69
AACACTCGCCAGGGACCTGACCGATGGGGCCGAGCTGACGTTGTTTGTGTGGCGTGAGTTTGGCGAGAGCGATGCGCCGCCGCAGATTCAGGGGCCTTCAGTGCCCCAAGTGATCGAACGGCTAAGCGCAGCCTTCAAGACACAGTGAAGCGCCAAGATCGTTCCCACGCTCCCGCGTGGCCGTTACGCTCTGCGTCAACCTGCGGGCAGTAGCCAGCGGGACGCGGAGCGTCCTGGGAGGCATTACCACGCAGAGCGTGGGAACGATCACCAACAAGTGCCAGCGTTGGAATGCAGACAAATGTGGGAGGGGGCTATCGCCGACCCGCCCGCGTACTCCCCTCCACCCACACCGCCCGCACC
>NZ_JBVVOS010000171.1:0-360 GCF_055807515.1 Bradyrhizobium sp. Kon69
GGCTCTACAGGCGCTGGCCGATCGCGCGGCATTGCGCGACCAGAAAGAGCGCCTGGTCCAAAGGCGCGCCCGCCGTCGCCACCCCTATGCTTTGCCTCGTCGCCGCGGTTGCGCTGGCGGGTTGTGCCACCGCGCCCGAAACCTTCGAGCAAGACCGCGACATGATGCGCGAAGCCTTGCAGGGCACCGGCTCGCAACGCCCGCCGATCGACCCGCGCAGCGAGCAGCCGATGGTCGACACACCGACTGTCCAGGCGACGCCGCCACGGCGCCAACTGATTCGCGGCAATCAGCAGTTCGTCCGCCCACCGGCCGCTGCAGCGCCCGTTCAACATTCTTTAATTAGCGCCAGGCAGACGG
>NZ_JBVVOS010000172.1:0-357 GCF_055807515.1 Bradyrhizobium sp. Kon69
TGGTGCCTATCAGCATCGGCGACTTGCTCGGCGCGCTGATCATCATTGGTATCACCTTCGCCCTGGCGCGCAACCTGCCAGGCTTACTCGAAGTACTGGTGCTGTCCAAACTGGAGCTTGCCCAAGGCAGCGCCTATGCCACCACGACGTTGCTGTCGTATGTGATCGCCGGTGTGGGATTTGTCTCGACGCTTTCCACCCTCGGCGTGAGCTGGGACAAGTTGCAGTGGCTGGTGGCGGCGTTGTCGGTGGGCCTGGGCTTCGGCATGCAGGAGATCTTCGCCAACTTCATCTCCGGCATCATGATCCTGTTCGAGCGCCCGGTGCGCATCGGCGACACCATTACCATCGGTAACC
>NZ_JBVVOS010000173.1:0-357 GCF_055807515.1 Bradyrhizobium sp. Kon69
CGCCAGCCAACAATTGCACTTGCCAGACAATCAGAGTTACCGGCTCTACGCCGATATTGGCCGTAATAACTGACGCTGGAGCAGCCGCCAAGCAGCACAGCCGTCAGCCCTGCAAGAAAACGTCTGATCATGCCGCGACTGCTCCCAAGTGGCGTATCCGCCAGGCTGATGCGCTTGAAATGAATTTGAATTTTCCACGTGATGGCGTGTTTATACTCAAAATACCTTCTCGCATTGAGTACCTGCCATGCGCCAGTTTCTGTTTCCGGTAGCCGCGCTGTTCCTCAGCGCCTGTACATCGACACCCATCCCAGCCGTCGACCCGCAGCAGGCCTGGGTCGACTTCACCACGCCAAC
>NZ_JBVVOS010000174.1:0-356 GCF_055807515.1 Bradyrhizobium sp. Kon69
CACCCCGCTGGGCAAGATGGTGCTCAACCGCAACCCGGATAACTTCTTCGCTGAAGTCGAGCAGGTCGCGTTCTGCCCAGGCCACATTGTGCCGGGTATCGACTTCACCAATGACCCGCTGCTGCAGGGCCGTCTGTTTTCCTACACGGATACCCAGATCAGCCGACTGGGCGGGCCGAACTTTCATGAAATCCCGATCAACCGTCCGGTGGTGCCGTTCCACAACGGCCAGCGCGACGCGCAGCATCGCCCGCGCCCTGGCAACCAAGCCAAAGATTCTGCTGTGCGACGAAGCCACCAGCGCCCTCGATGCGCAGAGTGAGCACCTGATCCAGCAAGCCCTGCCGCAATTGATG
>NZ_JBVVOS010000175.1:0-354 GCF_055807515.1 Bradyrhizobium sp. Kon69
ACTGATGATGCTCCTTGAACATGATCTGAGCCTTTACTACGACCCGGCCCCCATAGCCCGGCTCCAGCACGGCATCAGCCAAGCAGTAGCTCGGCACGTTTTGAGCCACAAAGTAGTGCCAGCAGGCGGTTGGTATCTGGACACCGTTATTGGGGCGGTTGCTGGACAAGTCTCAAGTCAAAACATGCGCAATGCGCGAAAGAGGATCAAGGATGATGCTGAAGACCTACGGCGGATTGGGCTTATGCTTGATGGTGGTCGCATCACGAAGGCGGTGCTCTCAACCCCTGGAGCGTTTCTCACCCGCCCGATGGCGTGCCACACACGGCCGGAAACGTTTCACACACGCCCGGT
>NZ_JBVVOS010000176.1:0-353 GCF_055807515.1 Bradyrhizobium sp. Kon69
TACATCGGTTTCTTCGCCTCCAACATCGTGCTGGCCGGCAAGTCCCTGCATGGCGTGGTCGATGCGGTACCGGTGCCGGTCGGAATCGTGGTCGGTGCCATCGGTTCCGGCATCATCGGCATCATCGGCTATCGCTTCATCCATGTGCTCAACCGCATCGGTACCTGGGTACTTGGCGCCGGCATCGTACTGGGCTTCGGCTACATCTTCACTCATGTGCAGACCACTGACTTCCTCACCCGCGGCAGCTTCAATATTTCCGGTTGGCTGGCCACCGTTTCCCTGGCTGCGCTGTGGCAGATCGCCTTTGCGCCGTACGTCTCGGATTATTCGCGCTACCTGCCGGCCGATGT
>NZ_JBVVOS010000177.1:0-351 GCF_055807515.1 Bradyrhizobium sp. Kon69
CCTGACTCCGCTGCCGCAAACCAAGCTTTATACCCTGACGGCACGCATCCTTCGCAGGGCGGACAAAGCAACATGGAGGCAAATTACTTTCGACCTACGCTCAACTCCCTCTTTCCTCTCACTTGATTCATCGTAGAATTCGTTCTTATTCGTTAGACCTGAAGGCTGTAATCGACGTCAACACAAGCTCAAGTGTGCTGATGGAACTTATGGCCCCTTGATCTTTGCGTTAGGCGCCGAAGTGGAATAGGCAAACGATGCTCCGCTGGCTTAGCTCAGATCATCAAAAGATCCGAAGCGATCGAAAGCAGCTTGAAGTGAGGGCTCGCCGCCTGCTGCAGAGTTACCTGA
>NZ_JBVVOS010000178.1:0-350 GCF_055807515.1 Bradyrhizobium sp. Kon69
TGGCGTACCTGGCGCCATTGCGCCGATTGCTCGTTGCCGGGGTCGGCCACCGGAATCTGGATATTTTCAAAGCCGTACTTTTCGGCCAGCAGCTTCAGCGGACCGAGGGTTTCGCGACCGTAGGCCGAGTCGTGATAAACCGTGGCGATTTTCTTGCCCTTCAGTTTGTCGAAGCCGCCTTCGCGCTCGGCGATGTAGTTCACCAGGGTCGAGGCTTCACTGTAGAAAGTCAGCATCACCGGGAAGTTGTACGGAAACACCGTACCGTCGATGGCTTCGGTACGACCGTAACCGAGGGTGATCAGCGGGATCTTGTCCACTTCAGCTCTTTCGCTGAGGGCGTAGGCAGC
>NZ_JBVVOS010000179.1:0-349 GCF_055807515.1 Bradyrhizobium sp. Kon69
GCCGCCGATCGCACCACCCGCGGCGCTCGAACCGATGGTCGAGGACGCGTAGTCGTTGGTGGTCGAGACCGTCAGCAGGCCGTTGGCGTCGATCGTCGCCGTCAGGTTGTTGGCCTGAAGCTTCGTGTTGAGCTGATCGAGCGTCTTGACCGTGCCGCTGGTGCCGTCGCCGAAGGTGACATTGACCGCCGTGCCGCCGTTGAAGGAGGAGAAGGTCAAGGTCTTGCCGCTGAGGCCACCGACGCCGGAGGTGCGGGCTGCGGTGAACGCGGTCGAGGTCCCGGTGTTGCCGGCGAAGCCAAGCGCATTCAGCGCGTTGCCGGTGCCGGTGATCGACAGGTCGGCATTG
>NZ_JBVVOS010000180.1:0-349 GCF_055807515.1 Bradyrhizobium sp. Kon69
CCTTCAGAAACGCCGGCGCTTCTCCCCGCTTGGCCAAGGAAAACAGCATCCGCGACGCGGTGTAGATAGCGGAGTTCAGACAGCTGGCAACAGCAACCAATACCACGATATCGACAATGAACTTCGCGTTCGCAATGGAGAGATACTCCAGTGCTCGCTGGTACGAGCCCACGACAGTGAGAGCTGGATCATTCCACGGGACAATCGACACAATCATGAAGATCGAGACGATGTAGAACAGACCGATACGCCAGATCACCGAGTTGGTGGCGCGCGCAATCTGCTTGCTGGGGCTATGGGACTCCGCTGCCGCGATGGTGACGATTTCAGTGCCCATGAAGCTGAACAT
>NZ_JBVVOS010000181.1:0-349 GCF_055807515.1 Bradyrhizobium sp. Kon69
GGCGCCGGCCTTGACCTGCTCCACCAACGGCTGCGGCAAGCTGGCGTTGCCCTTGCCGGTAAAGCCAATGTTCATCGGGAACGAATCGGTGGCCTGCAGCATGCGCGCCAGGTGCCACGGGCCTGACGTGCAGGTGGTGGCGTTGGTGCCGGTGGCCGGGCCGGTGCCGCCGCCAATCATGGTGGTGACGCCGCTGGTCAGCGCCTCCTCGATCTGCTGCGGGCAGATGAAATGCACATGGGAGTCGATGCCGCCGGCGGTGAGGATCATGCCGTCACCGGCGATCACTTCGGTGCTGGCGCCGATGGCCATGGTCACGCCGGGCTGGATGTCGGGGTTGCCGGCTTTG
>NZ_JBVVOS010000182.1:0-349 GCF_055807515.1 Bradyrhizobium sp. Kon69
AGCCGGATTCGCCATGATCTTTGCCCTGCTGATCGGTGCAATCCTGTGGAACCTCGGCACCTGGTGGCTGGGTTTGCCGGCGTCGTCGTCGCACACGCTGATCGGCTCGATCATCGGGGTCGGCGTCGCTAACGCCTTGATGCACGGCCGCGATGACACCAGCGGTGTGGATTGGAGCCAGGCCGCCAAGATCGGTTACGCGTTGCTGCTCTCCCCACTGATCGGCTTCGCGTTTGCCGCCTTGCTGTTGCTGGCCCTGCGCGCCTTCGTGAAAAACCGCGCGCTGTACAAAGCCCCGAAGGGCGATACCCCGCCGCCGTGGTGGATTCGCGGCATGCTGATCGTCACC
>NZ_JBVVOS010000183.1:0-348 GCF_055807515.1 Bradyrhizobium sp. Kon69
CTGCTGAGCCGTCACAGGTTTAGGGCCGCGGGAAAGCTGTGTAGATACCTATGGCTATCGGGGCTCAATGTAGGAGCGAGCTTGCTCGCGAAAAACGCCCAGGCAACGCGTTCATTCTGAATGAACGCGCAGGCCCTGAGTTCTTCGCGAGCAAGCTCGCTCCTACAAAAAGCCTTAACTGACTGGCATTAGGGCAAGCCCCCTCCCACATTTAGATCTTCACAGGTTCAGGGCGCCAGAAAATCGAAGACCAGGTGCACCGTGCCAAAGTAATCCCCACCCTGGTAGCCGCCCTCGGGCTCGATGGCGGCGATGTCCAGCACCGCACGGGTGCCCGAGCGCGCCACG
>NZ_JBVVOS010000184.1:0-348 GCF_055807515.1 Bradyrhizobium sp. Kon69
GCGTTGGCGATCAGCCGTTATGCATTCCCTGGGCGTAATTTTTTCAGTGCGTTGTTCCTGTCGCCGATCATCATTCCGCACCTGGTGCTGGGCGTCGCTCTGTTGCGCCTGTTTGCGCTGATGGGGGTGAATGGCAGCTTCACCTGGCTGATGCTCGCGCACGTGGTGATCATCACGCCTTACGTGCTGCGCCTGGTGCTGGCGGCCGCCATCGGGATTGATCGCAGCGCCGAGCAGGCCGCCGAATCCCTCGGCGCCAGCCGCTTCACGCTGTTTCGTCAGATCACGCTGCCGATGATTCTGCCGGGCGTGGCCGGTGGCTGGCTGCTGGCGTTTATCAACAGTTTC
>NZ_JBVVOS010000185.1:0-346 GCF_055807515.1 Bradyrhizobium sp. Kon69
AGGCGGGCGGGTTCTAAACCCTACCGGTGTATTTTGGATTGATCGAGAAAAGTACTACTCGATGCTATCGACTGCCGCGGCAAAACCGATGGTCACGGTGTTGCCAATCGTGGTTTTCTCTTCTGGCTCCGGGTCCATGCTGTGATGGATCTCGGTGGTGGCCTTCCACACCAGGAACAGGCCACCGGCGATCAGGATCATGTCCTTCCAGGAGAAGGCCTGGCCGAACACTTCAAATACCGGCGCCGTCAGCTGCACGATAAACGCGATGGTGCTCAACAGACCCAGGCGCAACACCAACGCCATGCTGATGCGATTGCGCCGCGCCTTGGCCCGGTGCTGCTCA
>NZ_JBVVOS010000186.1:0-346 GCF_055807515.1 Bradyrhizobium sp. Kon69
GGTCGATTCCATGCTTGTTTGCTACCTTCTTTGCCATTTCGATTTTTCGCAAAATCAGATCGGTGCTACCTGTCAACCTGCTTGCCTGGAACGGCCAGCCCAGTATGGATCAATTGAAGAGTCTAGGCGTCAACCGGCTAAGCGCCGGATCCAGCATCGCTGAGTTCTTATACGGTGCCAACAAGGCGATAGCAACGAGCTTCTTGCGAACGGGGAAGCTTTTCGAGTATCCATTGGACGCATATACCTACAGCGACCTGAATAGCCTTATGGCAGCAAAAAAAAACACCTAGGCGAAAAGTAACCTTCGCTCTATCAATCTGTGATTCGCATGAAAATCGCCGCT
>NZ_JBVVOS010000187.1:0-345 GCF_055807515.1 Bradyrhizobium sp. Kon69
GCTGCGTCCGGGCGAAGTCTCGCTCGACGAGCTCGAGCGCGCCTTCCGCGAGACCGCGATCGAAGTCCCGGTCCCCGTTGCCAAAGCCGAAGTCAAGGCCGAGCCAGTCGCTGAAGCGCCGGTGCCTGTTGCCAAGGAAGTAGCGAAGGAAGCCAAGGCGAAGGAAAAGGCCGCGCCGAAGAAGTCGATCGCCGACGAGGGCGCCGGCGAGGGAGCCAGCATCGCCAACCAGTCGATCCGCGTCAACGTGGATACGCTGGAGCATCTGATGACCATGGTCTCCGAGCTGGTGCTGACCCGCAACCAGCTGTTGGAGATCTCCCGCCGCAACGAGGACACCGAGTT
>NZ_JBVVOS010000188.1:0-345 GCF_055807515.1 Bradyrhizobium sp. Kon69
ATTTTCACCATGCTGATGAACTCGTTGCCCACCGGCGGAATGATCACGCGCATGGCCTGCGGAAGAATGATCCTGCGCAGCGCCTGCAGGCTGGGCATGCCGATGGACTTGGCGGCTTCGTACTGGCCGGTGTCCACCGACAACAGGCCGGCACGTACCACTTCGGCGGTGTAGGCACCCTGGTTGATACTCAGGCCGAGCAGGGCGGCCACGAACGGCGTCATCAGGTCCACGGTGTCGATGCTGAACAGACCGGGGATGGCGATCACCGGGAAAATCAGCGCCAGGTTGAACCACAGCAGCAACTGCAGAATCAGCGGCGTGCCACGAAACAGCCAGGTGTAG
>NZ_JBVVOS010000189.1:0-345 GCF_055807515.1 Bradyrhizobium sp. Kon69
GCCGGCGCCGCCGGCCTGGGCGATGCGTCGTGAGTTGATGAGCCCGAACTACACCACCAGGCTTGATCAGCTCTGGATGGTAAATGACAATTGAGGCGTCAGAATTGAAGGAGTTTCAAAATGTGCAGTCATTACGAAGCACCGGCGCCGCAGCGGGTAGCTGACACCTTCGGCGTTGAACCCTATGAACAGGGCAAGCTGGATCTGTGGCCAGGCTACATCGGGCCCTTCATCCGCCGCGCGGAACACGTCGACCTCGAGGCAGAGTCGCCGGCGCCGAATGAAGTACTCGCCGGTTCGTTCGGCCTGGTCCCTTCCTAGAGCCAAGACACCAAAATCGCACGG
>NZ_JBVVOS010000190.1:0-344 GCF_055807515.1 Bradyrhizobium sp. Kon69
TCGTTCTTGAGTTTCGACACCAGCTCGGCGACGTCCTTGACCTTGACGCCCGCCTTGCGGCCCGCCGGCTCGGTCGTCTTGAGAACCTCGAGCCGCGCGGTGAGGTCGACGCCGTAATCGGCGGCGGTCTTGTCTGCGATCGGCTTCTTTTTGGCCTTCATGATGTTCGGCAGCGAGGCATAGCGCGGCTCGTTGAGACGGAGATCGGTGGTCACGATCGCCGGTCCCTTCAGCTTCACGGTCTGCAAGCCGCCGTCGACTTCGCGCGTGACCTTGAAGTCGCTGCCTTCGACCTCGAGCTTCGAGGCGAAGGTCGCCTGCGACCAGCCGAGCAGCGCGGCCAG
>NZ_JBVVOS010000191.1:0-344 GCF_055807515.1 Bradyrhizobium sp. Kon69
TCGTTCTTGAGTTTCGACACCAGCTCGGCGACGTCCTTGACCTTGACGCCCGCCTTGCGGCCCGCCGGCTCGGTCGTGTTGAGAACCTCGAGGCGCGCGGTGAGATCGACGCCGTAATCGGCCGCGGTCTTGTCCGCAATCGGCTTCTTTTTGGCCTTCATGATGTTCGGCAGCGAGGCGTAGCGCGGCTCGTTGAGACGGAGATCGGTGGTGACGATCGCCGGTCCCTTCAGCTTCACGGTCTGCAAGCCGCCGTCGACTTCGCGGGTGACCTTGAAGTCGCTGCCTTCGACCTCGAGCTTCGAGGCGAAGGTCGCCTGCGACCAGCCGAGCAGCGCGGCCAG
>NZ_JBVVOS010000192.1:0-344 GCF_055807515.1 Bradyrhizobium sp. Kon69
GCCAGGTAAGTATAAGCCCACAGTGAACCCGGTTAGCGGTTCCTCCGGTGGTGCTCCGAACACCGCTGGAATAACGAACTTCAGGAATTTGGTGTTCAATGCACAGTACCCACATTCATCATTCAGTGGGCCGACCAAGGCTGTTGTTGCTCGGCCCCAGACTTTTGGCGCTAAAGTTGCCTTTGATGGTTTCGCCCGTCCAAACCGAGCCAGCGTACGTACCCACACTTAACGGTGTACTGACAAGCCCGTTGACGGACGCATTGACAAACGCATCACGCGCGACGGTTTTCAAGGGCGTATCCGTTTTGAATACACCCGCCTTGACCAAACGATCCGCCACA
>NZ_JBVVOS010000193.1:0-343 GCF_055807515.1 Bradyrhizobium sp. Kon69
CCTCGTTAGATCGGCCGATACTCCGCTATGATACGCGGAATGAGTGCCTTTAGAACGGCAGCATAGGTTGTCTGAGGTCTGCGATGCCTTCGCCGCCTTCTCGCCGCTACGAGCATAAATTCGACAGTGACTGAATAACGATCGAGATCATTAACTAGCGCCCATTAAGCACGCCTGCTGTAATCGCGGACGGAATACAGCCCGCCCCATCCGGTTCGATCGAACCGCATTGCCCGAACTCGGACTTCATACGATGAGCGGAGCCGCGTCACGTATGCGAACAAGCGAGTAGCTGACGTTGTCGATGCCAACGCTATCCCATTCCTGGCCCGCCTCGTCGGTT
>NZ_JBVVOS010000194.1:0-341 GCF_055807515.1 Bradyrhizobium sp. Kon69
TTCATGGTGCTGGAGCAGCTCGCCGAGATCGGCATCGAGGCCGACGTGATCCTCGAGCCGATGCGGCGCGATTCCGGTCCGGCGATCGCCGCCGGCGCGGTGTTCGCGCAGAACCGCGCGAGTGAGGCGATCGTGCTCGCGCTCGCCGCCGACCACGTGGTGCAGGACAATGCCGCCTTTGTCGCCGCGTGTCGCCAGGGTCTCACGGCTGCGAGCGCCGGGCGCATCGTCACCTTCGGCGTCAAGCCGGAGCGGCCGGCGACCGAATACGGCTATATCAGCCCGGGCGAGGTCATCTCCGGCGAGGTGCACGCGGTCGCGCGCTTCGTCGAGAAGCCGGA
>NZ_JBVVOS010000195.1:0-341 GCF_055807515.1 Bradyrhizobium sp. Kon69
TTCATGGTGCTGGAGCAGCTCGCCGAGATCGGCATCGAGGCCGACGTGATCCTCGAGCCGATGCGGCGCGATTCCGGCCCTGCGATCGCCGCCGGCGCGGTGTTCGCGCAGAATCGCTCGAGTGAAGCCATCGTGCTCGCGCTCGCCGCCGACCACGTGGTGCAGGACAATGCAGCCTTCGTCGCCGCGTGCCGCCAGGGCCTCACCGCCGCGAGCGCCGGGCGCATCGTTACCTTCGGCGTCAAGCCGGAGCGGCCCGCGACGGAATACGGCTATATCAGCCCGGGCGAGGTCATCTCCGGCGAGGTGCACGCGGTCGCGCGCTTCGTCGAGAAGCCGGA
>NZ_JBVVOS010000196.1:0-341 GCF_055807515.1 Bradyrhizobium sp. Kon69
GCCATGTTTCGCTATCAACGCCACTCAACACTTTGGTAGAAAGCATTTTCACCCCATCCGATGCATCCACCTCTAGCAATACAAAATCACTGCCATTACGTTGCACCCCAACGGCTTTAATCACTCTTGGTGAGCCATCTTTACACAGATGTAATCGGCTACGCCCAACTTTTGGCAAAACCAAGGTTTCTTCAAAAAGCACCCGACATGCAAATTTAGTTTTTAGAATTGAAAGTAGCTCATCAAAAGCAGCAAATCGATTAGCAAAAATAGAGTTGTAATTGGTTGCATCCTGCTTCCCACCCACATCTGCCGCTGCTAGGACACCACCTAAGTGTGGC
>NZ_JBVVOS010000197.1:0-341 GCF_055807515.1 Bradyrhizobium sp. Kon69
ATATCAAGCCCTTGTACTCGATGGATGAGACATTACGGCGTGCACCAAGCTACATGCATGAGCTGGATACGCGCATTGGTCGAGTATTGTTGTTGGGCCGATCTTATGGCAGCTACGGCAGCAGTTTTCAGTTGGCCGGCGAAACGGGGGCCGAAATTCTCCAATTGGCGTTAAAAACCCAACGCCTGTTTCTTGAGCTGGGCCCAAGACTAGCGCTTAATCCCGGTCCGGCTCGCGCCGGTCGTTTCGATTGGGCGGTGACACCCGATGGCGATTACATCCCCCGCTGGACCAGCGATGGCCGTGAGTTGGATGATATGTTTCCGCTCAAACCGCTTCCC
>NZ_JBVVOS010000198.1:0-339 GCF_055807515.1 Bradyrhizobium sp. Kon69
CGGGATAAAGCCTTGCTTGGCTTCGGGCAGGGTGACGATTCTGATCTGCACATTGGGCAGCACCGCGAGGCTCTTGAGGTAGGGCAGTTCCAGCGGGTCGGTGTTCCAGTTGGACACCATCAGCTTGATCGACACGCCCCGCGCAGCGGCGGCGCGCACGGCGTTGTCGATCACCGCATAGTAGGGGCGGGTCCGATCCGGTCCGTAGGACAGCGGTGCATAGTCGAGCAACTGCACGCGCACCTCCTTCTTCGCTTCGCCCAGCAGGCGCGGCAACTCCAGCTGTGAATCACCCACGCCGGGCGGGTTGTAGCGATGTGGGCTGGCCACCAGGTAGTT
>NZ_JBVVOS010000199.1:0-339 GCF_055807515.1 Bradyrhizobium sp. Kon69
CGGATTTTTGCCCGGTATGCGAGCGTTGCCGCGAAGGCCAGTGCGATGTCACCGGGAGGGCTGCGTGATGCCAGACATGCCTTATCGATGGATGGCGCAGCAGCAGCAAGCGGGGCGTCGTTTGTGTCTGATACTCGACGCCGGCAACGAGCACTGCCAGTCGCTCATGGCGGCGCGCGACCTCTCGCAGTATTGCCCGTTCCATGCCCACTCGCGGGATCATCATGGCGCCAAACCCGGCACCGGCCCAACCGGATGCAACCCTCACCCAACAGCTGCTTTTGTCATCGGTCCTGTCCAGGCGATCCCAATGAAACCGGACCTTCACCCGACCATAGG
>NZ_JBVVOS010000200.1:0-338 GCF_055807515.1 Bradyrhizobium sp. Kon69
CTGGCTTGCGCGGTGTAGTTGGACTGGCCCTGGTCGACGTCGGCAATGGTGAGCGCGCCGCTGGTCGAAATGTTGCCGGCGACAACCGAGACGTCCTCGGTGACCGAACCGGTGGAGACGCCGCCGATCACCGGCACGTCGTTGGTGCCGTTGATGGTGACGGTGACGGTCTGGCTGGCGGTGCCGTCGGAGGAGACGGCGGTGAACGAGTCGGTGATCGACTGGCCGGCGCCGAGCTGCTGGATCGCGGTCTGGCTGTCGTCGGCGCTGTAGGTCCAGCTGCCGTCGGCGGCGAGCGTGAAGGTGCCGTAGCCGTTGCTGCCGGCGGTGCTGGCTTG
>NZ_JBVVOS010000201.1:0-338 GCF_055807515.1 Bradyrhizobium sp. Kon69
GCATATTGATCTACCAGGGCGCGCAATTGGCCGCCGTGCACGGCTTGACCGATTTGTTCGGCGTCGCCAATCGCATTGCCGCCGAGCACCAATCCGCGCAGTTGCCGACGTTGCGGGTCAGTCATTGGCAGGTGGATACCCAGGGCACGCCGGTGCGCGTGTTCGACACCCAGCCTGGTCCGGATGCCCCCATGGCTGCCGTGCTGGTGCCGCCCTCGGTGGGCGAATTCAGCGAAGAACAGACGCCCCCGGCGTTGCTCCACTGGCTGCGGAGGACTTGCTGGTGATTCACTGCGCAAGGCCTGACCTGCGCCTGCTGTTGGGTGAGCAGCACAGAG
>NZ_JBVVOS010000202.1:0-336 GCF_055807515.1 Bradyrhizobium sp. Kon69
GCGAGCCGGGCTTGCGGTGGACGCGGCAGCGTCGGCATGAGAGGTGCGGGCAGGGCGGGTAGTCCCTGTGAGCCCGTGGCCACGTGCGGACGAGCGGCGCTGTGAAGTTCGTCTCGTCGGTATTTCGATGGCTACGTGCACGATGCCGTCGAACCCTGCGGCGAAATGGCGAATGCGCGTACGGCAAAACCGTGTGGTCCTGGCCGTCGTTGCTACGGTCAAGTTTTCGCGGAGGTGTGTGCGAGCCCAACCGGGCAGACAGCATCATCCAATTCGCGAGGCGAGGGAGGCCAGAAGGAAAGTTCGGCTCCCGGGAGAGCACGGCATAAGCCGTCC
>NZ_JBVVOS010000203.1:0-336 GCF_055807515.1 Bradyrhizobium sp. Kon69
ACGGCACCCAGAGCTCCGGTGTATTGCGTAGCGCAGCGTGGGCGCAAGGGTTTGTGGAGGTGTGGGAAGGGACGACGCTGGTGCCTGGTGATCAGGTCAATTTCATCCCGCTGAGCGACATGCTGAACTGATCCCCTGGGGGCTTGCGCGTGAATGTTCAGTGTCGGCTGCTGGACATGTGACTGACACAGCGCATTGACGGACAAGCCCGCCCGACTCTGATTGAGGCCTCAGTAATCCTCGCCTTGATCTGTCACATCCCGCTCGACCGGCCGCGCGTTCGGGTCATACCCCACCGGAAACTTGCCCTTCAATGTCCAGGCAAACGCGATGATT
>NZ_JBVVOS010000204.1:0-336 GCF_055807515.1 Bradyrhizobium sp. Kon69
GTCCGGTTTGTAGGAACCGGACCCCAAAAACTTTGCATACTTGATGGACGCCCTGGGGAAAATGGGGTTCGAAAAAAAATCGATCCTTCACGTCGCGGAAAGCCTGTATCACGACCACGTACCGGCCAACGCGGCTGGACTTGCGAGCTCATGGATCCATCGTCGCCACGGCAAAGAAGGCTTTGGCGCGATTCATGTCCCGGCCACTGAAGCCACCTATAATTTCCGTTTTATCAGCTTGGCAAAAATGGTCGAGAGCCATAAAAAACTGATCACGGAAAAGACAGGCAACGTGATTGTCTGATCTGCTGCAATGCCGCGAGTAAAAGCGTTATG
>NZ_JBVVOS010000205.1:0-335 GCF_055807515.1 Bradyrhizobium sp. Kon69
CGGACGATCTCCTTGAGCGGCACACCGTCGCTGACAAGAGCCGCGATTGCGGCATGGCTGTCCTGGCGCCGCAGATAACCCTGATAGCGAAGCTTTTCCGCGCAGGTCAGCAGTTTAAGATCGATCGTCGTCGCCCCGATTGCGGCTCGGATTTTGCTCATCGAACGGCGCACCGCTTCAAGGAAGGCCGCGCTCGCGTTTTCCATCAGATGCCAGCGGTCGGCGACCTGGATGGCGTTCGGCAGCGCCTTGGCTGCTGCCTCGCCATATCCACCACCGCGATCTCGCGACACAATGTTGATGCCCGGGTGCTTCGACAGCCACGCCTGAACGGT
>NZ_JBVVOS010000206.1:0-335 GCF_055807515.1 Bradyrhizobium sp. Kon69
GGCCGGTGGAGGCGCCGGCGCTGGTGGAGTTACTGCGCAAAAATGCGGCAGGTTTGTCTTTTTAAAGGAAAAGCGGTCATGCGCAATGACCGCTAATTTCGCGTAACAAACGTTATGTTTATTGTGGGACGTTCTCTGCCGCACGGGAAACGGCAATCAGTGTTCCGCCAATGGTAATTCTGGAAATGCCAGGGCAATCGTGCAGTTTGAAAACCACCTTCTTTGTAGTCACCATCGGTAAGGTGGCTCCAGGAGATTCGAGTATTTCCAGACGAAGTTGTGCCATCGCGAAACGCGCCTTCGGTGCTGGACGCGAAAATGCAACGCGCGTGCGG
>NZ_JBVVOS010000207.1:0-332 GCF_055807515.1 Bradyrhizobium sp. Kon69
GCGAGCTGCCCGAGGCGATTTCCCGGATGGGCCGGCTCAAAGAGCTGAACTTACCGCAGTGC
This sequence comes from Bradyrhizobium sp. Kon69, assembly GCF_055807515.1. NCBI lineage: Bacteria > Pseudomonadati > Pseudomonadota > Alphaproteobacteria > Hyphomicrobiales > Nitrobacteraceae > Bradyrhizobium > Bradyrhizobium sp. Kon69. The sequence continues at coordinate 63 of NZ_JBVVOS010000207.1, forward strand.
AACATCCGTCTGACCCCGGATACCGTGGCCAAACTCGGCGAGATGACTCAGCTCAATGTACTGAATCTGCAAAATAACACCTTGGGCATCACCCCTGACCTGAGCAACCTGCAGAGCCTCAGAAAACTCAACCTGACCAATACTGCAATTACGCACATTCCGGAGGGTGTGCTCGGTAATCATCAGTTCATCAGTGTCTCCCTTGCCGGCAACCAGATCAGTGAAGTGCCGGACGCGCTGTTGCAAGTACCGAGCGAAGTCGGCGTGCGT
>NZ_JBVVOS010000208.1:0-331 GCF_055807515.1 Bradyrhizobium sp. Kon69
GCGTGCTGAGCAATCATCTTGCGGGTGTTGATCAACTCTCGATGATCGAGTACCGACAGCGGTTGCACAAATGTCCAGGCGAGCCAGATTTCAAACAGGCAGACATCGAAGCAATACCGCACATTGCCGGTGACGGCCCCCTCCAGCAGGCTGTTGTCCCAGGCCAGCTTGACGGTGGCCGCTCGCGTGCCGTTCCACCACGGCGAATCCGGCGAGGCCGCCAGGGGTGGCAGGGCTGCGTCGATCACGCGGGTGCCGAGCAGGGTCTTGAACAGGGCGTCGCCCAGTTTCGGGTGGAAGGTCGCGTCAGCGAGGTTGAACAGCAACTGGT
>NZ_JBVVOS010000209.1:0-331 GCF_055807515.1 Bradyrhizobium sp. Kon69
AACCCCAGACCGGCTCGGATGCCGGTGCCGCCAGTACTGAACTCACGCACAACGAGAAGGGCTGGCGCCTCAACGGCACCAAAACGCTGATCGGCGGTGCGCTGCGGGCCAGCGCAGGCCTGGTGTTCGCGCGCTATCGAGAAAGCCAGCGGCTGGTGATGGTGTTCCCTGACCAAGCCGTACCAAGCTTGCGACGTGAGTCGCTGGACACCCTGGGCCTGGCCGGTGCGGGCTTGACGCGCCTGACGTTCACCGACCACCGCGTCGCGCAGGAAGATATTCTGGGGCACGAGCGCCGCGAGCTTTTGCAGGGGCTCAACGCCCTGAGCCT
>NZ_JBVVOS010000210.1:0-262 GCF_055807515.1 Bradyrhizobium sp. Kon69
CCACAATCCAGCTGGTGGTCAGCAAAGGCCCACTGTCTACGTTCGCCGACAGGTACACGGCGCACAACCAGAAGACACCCAGCACTATCACGCTGGCGCCCCAGTGCAGCAACAGACGGCGATGTTGAGCCGTTACTTGCGGCGACTGTGCGCTGAGATTGAGTTGGTCGCTAAGCCGCACACCTGCATCGTTGAGGCGCTTGAACAGGATAAACGTAGGGATGAGGATCGACGCACCCATCATGCCGATCACAAAAACCAG
>NZ_JBVVOS010000211.1:0-328 GCF_055807515.1 Bradyrhizobium sp. Kon69
GCGAGATTCTGGTGCAGCTCTACGCCTACGTCGGCTTCCCGCGCAGCCTCAACGCCCTCAATGAGCTGATGAGCGTGCTGCAGGCCCGCAACGAGCGCGGCATTCACGATGCGCCCGGACGCGAACCCAGCCGCAGCCTCCCGACCGGTGAGCAGTTGCTGGACGTGGGCACGGCCAACCAGACGCGCCTGACCGGCGGCCCGGTCAGCGGCGGTGTGTTCGATTTTGCTCCGGTGATCAACCAGTTTCTGCAAACCCATCTGTTTGGCGATATTTTCGAGCGTGACAACCTCGATTGGCAGAGTCGCGAACTGGCCACGGTCGGCGC
>NZ_JBVVOS010000212.1:0-327 GCF_055807515.1 Bradyrhizobium sp. Kon69
GTAGGCAGCCGTGATACCCGCGACCACGGCTGGGGGAATCCCTTCCTTGATCGTGCTGCCCTCGAACTTGGCGGTTGCGTCTAAGAACACGATCGGTCCTTCGGACCCGGCGATCGCCAAGGCATGAGCAGTTTCTGTTGCATTCAAGCCCAAGAGACGAGAAACAGCGGCCGCAGCCCCGTAGCCGACCCAGCGTCCAGTCGCATACGTCTCGATTGTTGAGAAAGGACGAGAGCACGCGATCCTGAGGGCGATTTCGTATCCGAGTGCGATCGCAGCCATTGTTTCGGAAACAGAAGCGTTAACGGCCTGAGCCACCGCCAAGGC
>NZ_JBVVOS010000213.1:0-327 GCF_055807515.1 Bradyrhizobium sp. Kon69
GTAGGCAGCCGTGATACCCGCGACCACGGCTGGGGGAATCCCTTCCTTGATCGTGCTGCCCTCGAACTTGGCGGTTGGCTCTAAGAACACGATCGGTCCTTCGGACCCGGCGATCGCCAAGGCATGAGCAGTTTCTGTTGCATTCAAGCTCAAGAGACGAGAAACAGCGGCCGCAGCCCCGTAGCCGACCCAGCGTCCAGTCGCATACGTCTCGATTGTTGAGATAGGACGAGAGCACGCGATCCTGAGAGCGATTTCGTATCCGAGTGCGATCGCAGCCATTGTTTCGGAAACAGAAGCGTTAACGGCCTGAGCCACCGCCAAGGC
>NZ_JBVVOS010000214.1:0-327 GCF_055807515.1 Bradyrhizobium sp. Kon69
GCGGGCCTGGGTTGCAGCACGGTTTGCACGAGTGCGCTGTGCTATTGAAAACCGGGCCCGCCCGCACGTCCCAACCCAACACTGCCGGATCCCGTATATGGCAAGCAAAGCAACGAGGTGTTGGCTCAGGGCCTGCTGGACAAATACAACGCGTTCAAACCCTGGTACGCAGCGACCGTCACGCCACAGCATATAAGCAGGATGGCACGTCAACCCTTGACCGGGAATGCGGAGCACGATGCGAATATCAAGCTGGCCAGGGAACTGCTCAAGCGCCCCGGGCTGATGCAAGCCCTTGATCGAAACAACGGCACGGGTGCTTTGGAT
>NZ_JBVVOS010000215.1:0-325 GCF_055807515.1 Bradyrhizobium sp. Kon69
CCGCCATGATGGTCCGGCCACAGAAGAGCGCCGTCTGCATAGTTGATCAAGCCGTAGCAGTTCGGACCGATTATCGGCATCTGGCCGGCGGCAGCAATAAGCTCGGACTGCAGTCTCGAGCCTTCCTGATCATAGGCTCCGGTTTCGAGGAAGCCGCCGGCGTAGCAGACAGCGCCGGCGGCACCGCGCTCAGCCAGGGCGTTGATCACCTGTATGGTGAGATGCCGGTTGACGCCAACCCATGCAGCGTCAGGCGCCTCGGGCAGATCGGCCACCGAGCGGAATGCCCTGCGGCCAGCGACTTCCTCTTTAGTGGGATGCACCG
>NZ_JBVVOS010000216.1:0-325 GCF_055807515.1 Bradyrhizobium sp. Kon69
GCGAATCACCCAGGCGTGCCGGCTGAATTCCAACGTGCTGGCCATGGTCATGACCGTGTACAGCGGCGAGCTGCGCGAGTCTGCGCAGGTGCTGAGTGCGTCGATGCACCACTGCGCGGCGTTTGCGGTAGAGGCGGGCATGGGCGTGGCTCCAGACGACAGGTGCGCCTACCCTAACGGAGTCCGGTTAATGATTGCAATTGCAATGATTGCAAGTGCATCTAAAAATCGCCATTTAAATCAGCGTGGCCCTGACACGTTTAATCTTCAAAGGCAGGACACCGGACAGCCAACTCTTCTTCCTTACAAAAGAAAAAACCTAGAC
>NZ_JBVVOS010000217.1:0-322 GCF_055807515.1 Bradyrhizobium sp. Kon69
GAAATAAATCCTTCAACTGGACAAATACAGCATGTGGCGTATCCCCGCCCAGCTCAAGGCGCCGTAAATGTTCCAGCTCGCTCAGAACGTCAACCAGGCCTGAGTCGAACGAGGGATTCAGTAGCTTGAGCTCATGGTGAACAAACTCGGCCATATCGGAAATATCTCCAGTAGGCTTTCGATTATCTCGAAAAATTAGCGGCCTAGTGCCCGGTTTTATAGGTTCTCAGGGCCTGATGAGGGCCTACATTATCTCAAAAGCACTACTCAGATAAGTGAAAAACGTTTGAGAAATAGTTCCGGGCTCCCTGGCCACCTAAAG
>NZ_JBVVOS010000218.1:0-322 GCF_055807515.1 Bradyrhizobium sp. Kon69
CTCGAAGGCCGCTCCAAGGTATTTATCGGCCTGGGCGGCAACTTCGCCCAAGCCACGCCGGACAGTACCCGCACCTTCGAAGCGTTGCGTAACTGCGACCTGACCGTGCAGATCAGCACCAAGCTCAACCGCAGCCACCTGATGCACGGTAAAGATGCACTGATCCTGCCGTGCCTGGGGCGCACCGACATCGATATCCAGGCCGAAGGCCCGCAAGCGGTAACGGTGGAAGACTCCTTCAGCATGGTCCACGGCTCCAACGGCCAACTGCAACCGCTGTCGTCGCTGATGAAATCCGAGCCTGCGATCCTTGCGGGCATTG
>NZ_JBVVOS010000219.1:0-321 GCF_055807515.1 Bradyrhizobium sp. Kon69
ATTGCCGGTGCCGCTGACCTTGAAGGCCGCGTTGTTGTTCAGGATGCCGCCGCTCAGCACCGCAGCGCCGGTCAGGTTGATCTCGCCGTTGCCGGTGACCGTGCCGGTGCCGCTGATCGTCGCGCCGTTCACTGTCAGCTTGCCGGTGGCGTCCACCGTGACGTTGCCGGCATTCGCAACCGTCGAGCCCTGGTCGATCGTCAGCGCGCCGTTCGCCAACACTTCGATCGTGCCGGTGCTCGCATTCGTGACCGTCTCGTGGTCGAGCGCATTGCCGGTGCCGCTGACCTTGAAGGCCGCGTTGTTGTTCAGGATGCCGCC
>NZ_JBVVOS010000220.1:0-320 GCF_055807515.1 Bradyrhizobium sp. Kon69
GGTGGGCTGGTTCAGTTGCCAGGACGATCTTGCCGACGAAGATTGCAATGACCCGGAAGCCCTCGAGCGCGTGATTCGTGATGTCTACGCCAGTGCTTTCTCACGCACCACCACGTCCCGAGAACCGTTGGCCTGCGCCCTTGCAGATATCATGCGACGTGCTTCACGCTTGATGCCTGCGCTCTGGAAACAGCGAGTTGCCGAGCAATACCTAACATACCTGGTGCCCTGCACTACCGCATTGATGCATCGCATCCACCACTCGCAACCCGGGGTAGAAGGTTATGAAACCCTCTGGCAAAACGCTGGAGGCTTTCAAG
>NZ_JBVVOS010000221.1:0-319 GCF_055807515.1 Bradyrhizobium sp. Kon69
GAGAACGGCAAGCATGTGGTCACCGCCAACAAGGCGCTGATCGCCGTGCACGGCAACGAGATCTTCGCCAAGGCGCGTGAGAAGGGCGTGATCGTGGCGTTCGAAGCGGCGGTGGCCGGCGGTATCCCGGTGATCAAGGCGATTCGTGAAGGCCTGTCCGCCAACCGCATCAATTGGGTGGCCGGCATCATCAACGGCACCGGTAACTTCATTCTCACCGAAATGCGCGAAAAGGGCCGTACGTTCGAAGACGTGCTGGCCGAAGCCCAGGCCCTGGGTTATGCCGAAGCCGACCCGACCTTCGACGTGGAAGGCATCG
>NZ_JBVVOS010000222.1:0-319 GCF_055807515.1 Bradyrhizobium sp. Kon69
GTTCATTGAGCGGCCACTCCAAGGAGGGTGCCGGGGGTGAATTTCTCACGGCGGCTGTTGAACAGATCGCTGAAATTCAGCGCCTTGCCACCGGGCAACTGCAGGCGGGTCAGTGGCGGTGTCAGTCTTGTTGACCACGGTAGATGCGCCACCCGCAAAATTGGCGGTGGTCAGTTTCGAAGGTTGGGCCAGCTGCGATACCACCAGCGAGAACGAGCCGTTTGAAGCACCCGCCCCTGCAGTCATGGTGGCAACTTTTTCATCCGAAGAAGTACCGACCAAGCCACTGAAGCTGTTATCGGTCCCCATGGTCTTGAGT
>NZ_JBVVOS010000223.1:0-318 GCF_055807515.1 Bradyrhizobium sp. Kon69
ACAATCTGCTCGACGGCATCGCCAACGGCGTGCAGGTGCTGCAGGCCGCCAACACCGGCATCACCTCGCTGCAGAAGCTGATCGACTCTGCCAAGTCGATCGCCAACCAGGCGCTGCAGACCACTGTCGGCTACTCCACCAAGTCCAACGTCTCCGCCACGATCGCGGGTGCGACGGCGGCCGACCTGCGTGGCACCACGAGCTTCGCCAGCGCGACCGCAAGCAGCAACGTCGTGTTTAGCGGCGCGGCGGGCGGCACCACGGCGGCGACCGGCACCACGACGCTCGGCGCCACCATCGGCTCCTTTGCAAGCACGG
>NZ_JBVVOS010000224.1:0-318 GCF_055807515.1 Bradyrhizobium sp. Kon69
GGGGGTATGTGGTGTTTTTGCAGAATCCTTAGATCGCATTGAGCCGAATGCTTCTCTGTAGGAGCGAGCTTGCTCGCGAAAAAATCAGGGCCTGCGCGTTTATCCAGAATGAATGTGTTGTCTGGAAGGCTTTCGCGAGCAAGCTCGCTCCTACAGGGACTGGCATTCGCATTGAGCTGGATATTTCTCAAACTGGATTAAACACTACGGTGTAGAGCGCACCGCGCTCAATCATAAATACGGTGCTTCGGTTCTGGCGCTGGACGCCTCCACCGGCGCAGAGAAGTGGGTGTACCAGACGGTCCACAACGACCTGTG
>NZ_JBVVOS010000225.1:0-318 GCF_055807515.1 Bradyrhizobium sp. Kon69
GGTAGGTGTTGGACGGCGCGATACCGGGCAAGGCGCCGCCGCTGCGCTCACGCACATGGCCCAGCATGTCGTATTCGGGCACCAGGCTTTCCATCAGGTTGAATACGCTTTCGGCCAGGGACACGTCGACGATCTGCCCGTCACCCTGGCCGGTCTTGACCCGCAGCAGCGACATCAGCGCGCCGATCACGCCATGCAACGACGCGAGGGAATCCCCCAGGCTCACGCCGACCCGCGCCGGGGGCGGATCCGGGTTGCCGGTGGTGTAGCGAAGGCCGCCGATGGCCTCGCCAATCGCACCGAAGCCCGGGCGGTCGC
>NZ_JBVVOS010000226.1:0-317 GCF_055807515.1 Bradyrhizobium sp. Kon69
GCCCTGTTCAGGTAGCGGGCATCAACGACTCGGACATTCCCACGGTTAAAGTCAATGACTTGTGCTGCGCGGATGAAAATTTGATGAAGTCTGATAAATATTCGTTTTTGCATGTATTGGCGCCAGTACCGCTACGGCGCTGGGAAGCTTGTTCTACCGGCGATTTTTTTTCTAAGCCCACGGAGGTTTATTGGTATGCCACAAGAGAGCACGACTTTGTGAGATTTTTGGTCCAGTGATTGCGTGCTGCATTAAAAGATAGAGCTCGGTGTTGTGTTGGGCCAACATCTTTTGATGGCCTGGCGTCTGCAATGTAG
>NZ_JBVVOS010000227.1:0-317 GCF_055807515.1 Bradyrhizobium sp. Kon69
CTGAGTTCTTCGCGAGCAAGTTCGATCCTACGAAAAGCCCGTTGACGGAGTTTAACGGGGCGCCTGAGATCATGATCAAGAGCGGCTCACTTCGCATCATGGTGACGGTTGGCTGCTACAGGTTGCGTAGGATAAACCCGGTTTGCCCTGAACGTGAGCGAATAGAGAGAAGCCATCATCGAGCTCATTGTGGAAGGCTTCTCTGACGAACCAGCCTATTCGATGGCGCTTCGCCAAACGGGCTGAGCATCCTTGTCTACCGTCCAGTGGGGCCGCCCTCGGGGTGGTCGCCATCTGGTTCAGTCAAAGCAAACGCC
>NZ_JBVVOS010000228.1:0-315 GCF_055807515.1 Bradyrhizobium sp. Kon69
CATGAGCCTCGGCGGCTGCAGCAGCGGTGGTGGCGGGCATAAATCCAACGTAGCGGCGTCCTCGCCGGATGCTGGCGCAGGTGCCGGTGGTGGTGCGGGTGGCGGAACCGGTGGTGGCACTGGTGGCGGCGACGGTACGGGTGGCGGCACTGGTGGTGGTACCGGTGGTACTGGCGGCGGCACTGGCGGAACCGGCGGTGGCACTGGCGGTACCGGCGACGGCACTGGTGGTACCGGCGGCGGCACTGGTGGCGGCACTGGTGGCGGCAGAGGTTCCACAACCACCCCCCTCGTCAGTGGCCAGATCGCCGGCAC
>NZ_JBVVOS010000229.1:0-315 GCF_055807515.1 Bradyrhizobium sp. Kon69
CGCTTCTTCAGCTCGTGGATGTCGATGGATTCCATCAACACTTCCTTGGCCATCACCGCGGCTTTCTCGGCGGTGCCGCCGATGCCGATGCCGAGCATGCCCGGTGGGCACCAGCCGGCGCCCATGGTCGGAACGGTCTTGAGCACCCAGTCGACGATCGAGTCGGACGGGTTGAGCATGGCCATTTTCGACTTGTTCTCGGAACCACCGCCCTTGGCGGCCACGTCCACTTCCACGGTGTTACCCGGGACGATGGAGTAGTGGATCACTGCCGGGGTGTTGTCCTTGGTGTTTTTACGCGCGCCTGCCGGGTCG
>NZ_JBVVOS010000230.1:0-315 GCF_055807515.1 Bradyrhizobium sp. Kon69
GTTGCCCCCGCCAATCACCGCCACGCGCTTGCCCTTGAACAGCGGACCATCGCAGTGGGGGCAGAAGCATACGCCCTTGGCCTTGTATTCCTGCTCGCCTGGCACACCCATTTCACGCCAGCGCGCACCGGTCGCCAGGATCACGGTCATGGACTTGAGGGTCGCGCCGCTTTCGAAGCGAATTTCGTGCAGCTCACCGGCATTTTTGGCCGGCACCAGGCTACTGGCACGCTGCAGGTTCATGATGTCGACGTCGTACTGACGCACATGGGCTTCCAGGGCGCTGGCCAGTTTCGGGCCTTCGGTTTCCTGTAC
>NZ_JBVVOS010000231.1:0-314 GCF_055807515.1 Bradyrhizobium sp. Kon69
GCCACAGCCACACACACAACCAACCTGCGAGGGCGCCTGTGGGTAAGTCGACAAAGTGATGTTGATAAGTGGTGAGTACCGAAACACCGATCAGCGCAAACCAGCCGTGTACCACCCAGCGCCAGAAGCCCTGGGTATGGCGCTGGTACATGACCCACAGGATCACCAGCAGCGCGATATGCAGGGAAGGCGCCTGGTTGAACGGCTTGTCGAAGCCGGCCAGCACGGCGAACAACCAGCCGAACACACCATCCAGCTCCGGCCGTTCGAAGGTGAAGCGCAGCGGCCAGATCAGGAAGCAACTGACGGCAATC
>NZ_JBVVOS010000232.1:0-313 GCF_055807515.1 Bradyrhizobium sp. Kon69
CGCCATATCCACCACCGCGATCTCGCGACACAATGTTGATGCCCGGGTGCTTCGACAGCCACGCCTGAACGGTCGCCATTTCCCGGTCGGGTAGCAAGGCAACGATCCGCCGACGCTCCAAATCGCACACGATGGTCCCGTACCGACGATTTCTCCGGAACGCCCAGTCATCAATACCCACAACAAGCAAGGGATCCATCGGCATCGCCGCCCGCCGGCGGACCACCCGCAGCAAGGTATCGTTGCTGACAGGCAGCATGAGCCGCTTGGCGAAGCTTGCTGCCGGCCGGCCGCCGAGCGCCAACCCCAGGTG
>NZ_JBVVOS010000233.1:0-311 GCF_055807515.1 Bradyrhizobium sp. Kon69
GCTAACAGCGGCGTTGATTTCCAGATCGCGAATTTGACGATCGCGCTTTTTGTTATCAGTGTCTCGGAGGGAGTGCAGAATCTGAACCTGTGTTTGCAGGCCAGCTACCTTTCGCTCCAATTCACGCACTCGGTGGTTGGTTACATTATCGCCCATGATATGATCACTTCGTTTGAGGATGGGTGGGTTTGTAGCTCCCCTCTAGAGTCGGCCTAGGTTCTTGCTGGAATGCAGGCTGGCTGTCGGAGGGAACGCTTCAAACCTTACCCATTTTTTTTTGGGTTACAAGCGAAATATTGGCAATAGTTAAT
>NZ_JBVVOS010000234.1:0-310 GCF_055807515.1 Bradyrhizobium sp. Kon69
GCTCAAGGGCGCTTGATACAGGGCCTCCAGTTCCGACGCTTGCGTCAGCCAGGCATCGACAGCGTCGGCCCGTTTTGACGGTCGCCCCGCTCTGAACCTGTTGAATGTCGCCCCGGACCTGCAGGCGCGTTGCCTTTTGGTGGGTGGCGTATCCAAGACCTACGCCATGACGGGTTGGCGTATCGGCTTCGGCGCCGGGCCGCAAGCCCTTACCGACGCCATGGTGGTGGTGCAATCGCAGTCCACTTCCGGCGCTTCCTCGGTGGGCCAGGCCGCCGCGTTGGCGGCGTATTCCGGCGGGCTGGGCTTT
>NZ_JBVVOS010000235.1:0-310 GCF_055807515.1 Bradyrhizobium sp. Kon69
GATACCGGCCTTCAGCGGGTGCTCCATTTTCATCGCTTCGAGCACCCCCAGCAGTTGGCCTTTGCTGACGTTTTCGCCGACGCGTACCCGCACCTCGACAACCGCCCCAGCCATCGGCGCCTTCAGCGTGCCGCTGCCGGCATCGGCCTGGCGGTTGGCGATGGGCTGGGTGCCGTTGATTACCCGCAGGCCCGGTAGCCACAACTGGTTGCCGTCGAGGTGATAGGCGACGCGCCGGCGGATACCGTTGAGCACCAGAGTCGCCCAGCGCCCGTCGCTGCCGAGGTGCTGAATGTCGATCCCGTTGACG
>NZ_JBVVOS010000236.1:0-309 GCF_055807515.1 Bradyrhizobium sp. Kon69
GGCAACGCGAACGGTGGCGGAACCACAGGCTCCGCCGCCATTTTCGGAATCGGAAGTTTCCTCTTAAATAAGTATTCGTCCGACAGGCTGTTGTTAGGCATGTCCACTCTCCTCAACACTCGGTTAGTGACTGGCCGTTGAATGCATGCTGATGAACAGCAGAGCAAGAAGGCCGGGAGCACAGTTAACGAGTAAACGAGGGGAACTGGATACTGTCAGAACTAACAGGTAGGCCCTTCCAGGGAGCATTGCGCCCCAGCCCGACCACGGCACCGTCATGAATATCCAACCCGCCCTGTTCGATCAGGT
>NZ_JBVVOS010000237.1:0-309 GCF_055807515.1 Bradyrhizobium sp. Kon69
CGGGCAGCCCACGTGATCAGCTCACGCCATTCTGGAAGTCAGTCGAGCCGCTGTCCTATCTCGGCTGGGGTAAGACGACGCAACTCGGCTACGGCTTGGGGCTCGCAATGGGCGCGAAGCTCGCGAAGCCGGACAAGCTCTGCATCAATGTCTGGGGCGATGCGGCCATCGGATTTACCGGGATGGACTTCGAAACGGCTGTGCGCGAAAGAATTCCAATTCTATCGATCTTGCTCAACAACTTCTCCATGGCATGCGAGCTAAAGATCATGTCGGTCTCAACCGAAAAGTATCGCGCGACCGACATCT
>NZ_JBVVOS010000238.1:0-309 GCF_055807515.1 Bradyrhizobium sp. Kon69
GTATCGGATTATCAGTCAGGCCTGATCAGCCAGCCGCCAGGTCGTGCCGCCCTTCCCGTCTTCCAGCACAACGCCCGTTGCGGTCAGTTGGTTTTGATCGCTCCTACGCTCTGCGTGGGAGCGCCGCCTGGGACGCTCCGCGTCCCGCCAGCGACACGAGTCCCGGGGCCTGCGCACTTGTGACGCAGAGCGTCACGGGATGCATTCCCACGCGGAGCTTGGGAACGATCGCAGCAAGTATCTGGAAAAACTGTGGGAGGGGGCTTGCCCCCTCCCACATTTGATCTTCAGTGGCTGTGAGGGATCAGT
>NZ_JBVVOS010000239.1:0-309 GCF_055807515.1 Bradyrhizobium sp. Kon69
GGTGTAGCGCAACCCGGCGATGCCGCGAAAGCGCGAGGTGAAGTTGAGGGTTGTCTCTTCGACATGAATATCCTGGCCAACTGCGCCATCGGTGGCGACCCTGCACAGGGCATCACCGTGCGGGGCATCGCCTTCGATACCATGCTTGAATCCTACTTTTGAGCTCGCCACGCAGCGGATACTGTTCGTTGACCGCTTTGATGCTGGAGAGCTGGATGCCGTTGTCCGCGGCGATAACGCTGGAAAACTCCACGATGCGCGCATGATCCAGGCCCAGTTCGGTACCGGATCTGATTTGCTCGGGGCGGG
>NZ_JBVVOS010000240.1:0-309 GCF_055807515.1 Bradyrhizobium sp. Kon69
GGACCTTGAGCAAGCCCGGGAGCCTGGCAGGGTCGTGGCCTATGTGCCTGACGACCCTGAACACCCCATCAAGGAATACGCGTCCACAGCCGACATGATGCTGGAGCTCACGCGCCAGTTACGCACGCCGCAGTACCAGGTCTTTTTCAGTCGTTTCGTCGCTCATGAGCAACGCGGTTTCTTCTTCGCCGACCTGAGCCGACGCCTGTCCAGGGTCACCTGGCAAAAGGCCGAAAAAGGCAGCGAACTGCCCACCTGGCGCGACACCCCGATCGAGCGACCCAACTTGCAGTTTTATGTGACACCGAT
>NZ_JBVVOS010000241.1:0-308 GCF_055807515.1 Bradyrhizobium sp. Kon69
GGCGGGTCTTGAGGCGTCGTGCAGCGCCAGGGTTTTGTGCTGCGATAAAAGTCACGATTTCAATCAGGTCGCTAATGGCCTCATCAAGCCAAACAACGGGCAGCATCAGACTTTCGCCCTCTGTTTACGCTCCGCTTGCTCAATGATCGCTTCAACCCTCGCCATGACTTCATCATGAGGCACGCCGGGGCCGGGATTGGTCAGGCTTTTTTCGACTTTTTTACGAAACCAGAGATCATGGCTACTCGCCTGCTCTTCGGTTTCAAACTCCGAAACAATTGGGGAAAGTGGAACAGCCATCAGGTCAC
>NZ_JBVVOS010000242.1:0-307 GCF_055807515.1 Bradyrhizobium sp. Kon69
GACGTGGGCGGTCATCGTGTTCATCGTCGGCGCGTTGGGTGTGATGCTCACGTTGCCGGCGCATCAGGGCGAAATCCTTGCCACGGCCGGGTTGGCAGCCCTGGTGGTGATTACCGGTCTGGTCGTCAAACGACGCAGCCCATCCCCACCCTGGGTGCCTGACCTGGTCGTCCAGGAAGCACGTCGTTAACGTCGCGGTTGCATGAAACAGCCCAGGCCGGCGTGCGGTCTGGGCTTTTTGTGTGTGGCTGACTCGCTGCGCTGTTCAGTTACAGTACGCGAGCGGCCGTCTTCTCGATGGCATGTT
>NZ_JBVVOS010000243.1:0-307 GCF_055807515.1 Bradyrhizobium sp. Kon69
GTGAGTCACTGCTGTCCACCACATTGTCGGCGCAGACGCCGGCCTACGATGTGCAGCAAGCCTGCGGCACGGGCCTGGAAGCGGCGTTGCTGGTGGCCAATAAAATCGCCCTTGGCCAGATCGAGGTGGGCATTGCAGGCGGCGCGGACACCACCTCCGATGCGCCGATTGGCATCAACGAGTCCCTGCGCCACACCTTGCTCGCGGCCAATCGGGCCAAGGGCATGGGCGACACGCTGAAAAGCCTGCTGAAGGTGCGCCCGTCGATGTTCTTCAAGCCGCTGCTGCCGCGCAATGGCGAACCCCG
>NZ_JBVVOS010000244.1:0-306 GCF_055807515.1 Bradyrhizobium sp. Kon69
CGACAGCGTGAGCAGCACGACGATAGCGGCGGGCGGAAGCACTAACATCGACTTCTGGGTGGTGAATTTTGGCAAGGCTGCCGCCGCCGCGTCGATCTCGGGCCTCTATCTATCGACCGACGCAACGATCACGACTGGAGATACGTTACTGACGACTGTGGCCTCGCCAGGGCTGTCGGCGAACGGGGCGACGGGCTATTTCGATCACCAGACGATCTCGCTGGGGCTGCCCGCCAATCTGGCGCCCGGCACCTATTACATCGGCGGAATCTCGGACTACAATAATGCGATTTCGGAGAGCAACGA
>NZ_JBVVOS010000245.1:0-306 GCF_055807515.1 Bradyrhizobium sp. Kon69
CATGGGCCGGACTCTCGATGGGTTTCAAACGCGGCTTGTGTGCCGGCAGCCAGCCGGTCAGTGCGGGGAAGTGGCGCATCACATGAAACACCAGGAAGCCCACGGTCCGCCGCCACAACCACAGGCGTGGCTTGCGCTTTTCCGGCATGGTCTGGCAATGGTCCCTGGCCAGCGCTTCCAGGCTTGCGTACAGCTGCTGATTGAAGGCCCGATCGCGAATCAGCACGTTGGCTTCCAGGTTCAGGGCCAGGCTCAGCGGGTCCAGGTTGCTGGAACCCACGGTGCTCCAGTCATCGTCCACCAACG
>NZ_JBVVOS010000246.1:0-306 GCF_055807515.1 Bradyrhizobium sp. Kon69
TCCAGCGCCTCGGCGCTGGCCGGGAACAGCGGATCGAACAGCTGCAGGTCGACGAGCATTTCGATGGTGTCGGCGGTCGGTGGGTTTCCTGTCTCAGGTAGAACGCGTCCTGTCGCGCCCGACCGTGGCCGACCTGACCGCCATCAGCCACGCCCTCGACGTGCTGGTGATTGCCTTGCAGTACCTGATTGGCCGGCGCATCTCACACCGCTACCTGAGCCAGTGGCTCATCGCCGGCTTGGGCATCGACATCGGCACGCAACGCATTGATCTCATCCATCGAGCGAAAGCTGAGCAATTCGAAGT
>NZ_JBVVOS010000247.1:0-305 GCF_055807515.1 Bradyrhizobium sp. Kon69
GTACCTTGAGGAAAGTATCGAGGACCTGGTCCTCGACCCGGCCACGCTGGAATTCCAGCACTTCGAAACCGTGGGCAGTCTGTCCAATTTCATTGAGCTGCAACTCGCCAGCCGGGCGGCATGAATGGACGCCTGGTCTGCGCTCATAAGCGTGTTCATGCGCTTTGGGGTTCAACCCGCTGCCGCCTGGCACCACCAGTCAGTGACGCACAGCTACGCGGCGCTGAGCCAGCGGGCGCAGGATATCGCGCATGAAATAATGCGCCAGCATGCCCATGGCGAAACCCCCATGGCGCCGGTTCTGG
>NZ_JBVVOS010000248.1:0-305 GCF_055807515.1 Bradyrhizobium sp. Kon69
CACGGCGGATCGCCTCGATCTGCCGTGAAGTCGGCATGGTGTTCCAGCACTTCAACCTGTTCCCGCACCTGACCATCCTGCAGAACTGCACGCTGGCACCGATGTGGGTACGCAAGATGCCCAAGCGCAAGGCCGAAGAAATTGCCATGCATTACCTTGAGCGCGTGCGTATTCCGGAGCAGGCCCACAAGTTTCCGGGGCAACTGTCCGGTGGCCAGCAACAGCGCGTGGCCATTGCCCGTGCGCTGTGCATGAAGCCCAAAATCATGCTGTTCGACGAGCCGACTTCGGCCCTCGACCCGGAA
>NZ_JBVVOS010000249.1:0-304 GCF_055807515.1 Bradyrhizobium sp. Kon69
CAACCGCCAAGTTCGAGGGCAGCACGATCAAGGAAGGGATTCCCCCAGCCGTGGTCGCGGGTATCACGGCTGCCTACCGCGCGCAGGCAGGAGCGACTGGCCCTCTTGATCTTCTAGATGACGGTGATCGTTTTACCCGCGATCTCTTGACAGGCAATCTCGGTTCATCGTGGGAAGTTCAGAAATGCTATCTAAAACCATACGCATGTTGCCGGTACATGCATGGAGCTATCGACGCGATCCTTTCCATGCGTCGGCAAGGGGACGAGATCCGGAAGCTACGCATCGAGACGTTCGACCAAGC
>NZ_JBVVOS010000250.1:0-304 GCF_055807515.1 Bradyrhizobium sp. Kon69
GCGAGGCAGGCAAGGCGTGGCGCGAGCGTAAGACGATAACGGGTGAGCCGAGCCCCCGGGGCGTCACGGCCGATGGCGTAAACCAACCCGTGCAGGCCTTGATCCGCTTCGCCCAGATAGAGATACACCGGCTGATGAAGCAACGCCTCCAGGTCCAGGTCTGGGTTATCACTGACTAATTGCACCTGAATGAAATACGGTTGATCCAGGCACTCGCTGCCCTTGAAAGCAAGCACCTGCAAGTTGGCCGTGCACCCTGGAATCATTAGTTTGAAATGTGACGATACAAGAGCGTCAACCATTG
>NZ_JBVVOS010000251.1:0-304 GCF_055807515.1 Bradyrhizobium sp. Kon69
GTTTCTGGGTGGCTGAACACCACAACATGGACGGTATCGCCAGCTCGGCCACGTCGGTACTGCTCGGCTACCTGGCAGGTGGCACCTCGACCATCCGTGTCGGCTCCGGTGGGGTGATGCTGCCCAACCATGCGCCGCTGGTGATCGCCGAGCAGTTCGGCACCCTGGAAAGCTTGTACCCCGGCCGTATCGATCTGGGCCTGGGCCGTGCGCCCGGCGCCGACCAGATGACTGCCCGCGCCCTGCGCCGTGAACGCTCCGGCAGCGCGGATGACTTTCCCGAAGACGTGGCCGAGCTGATGGC
>NZ_JBVVOS010000252.1:0-304 GCF_055807515.1 Bradyrhizobium sp. Kon69
CTTCCTGGCAACGAGTGTTACATGCGTCATCCTCGACAATAAAGCGCTGCGTGCATCGTTCCGGCAGGTCAGGCGCGGTCGGCGGCGTTGGCTGGGTTAACCAGGTGATGCTAAATCGGGCGACATATTCCTCGTCATACTCCTCTGTACGACACGTACGAATTCCCGTCCGCCTACAAGGAGTAGTCACCATGGTCAGCGTCAGTCGTCGGTCCGTTCTCGCACTGGGTGCGGCCTTGCCGGTGCTTGGGCATCTGGATTGGGCGCTCGCAAGCCCTGCGCCGGCGGCTTCTGACTACGTACT
>NZ_JBVVOS010000253.1:0-301 GCF_055807515.1 Bradyrhizobium sp. Kon69
TTCGTACATCGCCACGTGGTACGGGTGGTGGATGTGGTAGAAGGCGCCTTTGGCGCGCAAGGCGGCTTCGAATTCGGTGGTGGTCAACGGTGTGTCAGTCATTTCGCCTGCTCCTACAATTCGATGCTCATGCCGTCGTAAGCCACTTCGACGTTACGCCGCACCAGCTCGGCTCGCTCGGGAGAGTCTTCGTCGAGGATCGGGTTGGTGTTGTTGATGTGGATAAGCACTTTGCGCTGCTTTGGCAACTGTTCGAGCACTTCGAGCATGCCGCCGGGGCCGTTCTGCGCCAGGTGGCCCA
>NZ_JBVVOS010000254.1:0-301 GCF_055807515.1 Bradyrhizobium sp. Kon69
CGCTGTCTTTTTCCATAGACGCGTTCCGGAAAGTCAGTCATAGCGGCCGGCATTGGTTTTATAGTGGGCCATGGTTCTCAGTTAGTGTGTTCCTGCCCGACCAAATATCTTCCAAAGCATCCGCCGCTTTTGACTTCCACCAGGAAGATTTAAAGGGAGTTACGATTACGGTGAGCCACGATTGGCTCCTGAAGTGCTTTCTCTTTGCAGCAGGGGCGCTCCTGTCGAGCAAAGCTCGCACATTCATCGTTGGAAAGATGCCAGGCGAGCCCAACCAGTACCTGATTGACCTACCTAATTG
>NZ_JBVVOS010000255.1:0-299 GCF_055807515.1 Bradyrhizobium sp. Kon69
CGGAAGTTGGCTATATACTGCTCGAGTATTCCCGCGTGCGCCAACATTCGAAATGAATTTCGATGAGCTGCGTTTTTCTCATGGCTCTCATCAATGCTGCACCATGAGCAGAGTTCTGAATCAATATTGGTTTTTGGCTCCTTACATGAGCCGCACCGTTCCTTGTGCAGAACTATTTCCTTTCCATTAAAAATGTAGGTTTGCAATTTTCCATCTAGGAAGAACGGGGTTGTTGAGCTCTTGCCAATATGTTTTTCATAATAAAAGACATATCACTATCTATAGGTTGCTATTATTAT
>NZ_JBVVOS010000256.1:0-299 GCF_055807515.1 Bradyrhizobium sp. Kon69
GGATCAGGGTCAAGGGGCAATCCTGTGGCAGAACATCCGAATCACGCAGACGCATCACCGCGGCAGCCACCATGAACAGGTGCGCCAACTTTTCACCCTTGGCTTCCAGGCGTCCACCGAGGCTGGCGGCCACATAGCCACCAAACGAGAAGCCCACGCGATGTCCCATGTCTGGGTGGGTTCGTTGACCACTTCGGTGCTGGCCTTGATGCCCTCGCCCACATTGTGGAAGAGAGTGGTAGTGACGTCGCTCAGTTGCCATTTCTCGCCATCGTACTGCGCGCGCTTGGCGAAACTGG
>NZ_JBVVOS010000257.1:0-299 GCF_055807515.1 Bradyrhizobium sp. Kon69
TGACTAATTGACCGCAGAATTTACAGCCGCAGTTGCGCAAGGTCAATTTGGCTTTGGATGCCCGGCCTGGCCCTGGTGCGAATCGGCCTGATCACAACCACGCTGCCGCGCAGGGCCATGACCATCAGTGAGTGGAAGTCGCCCGGCGTTAAGCGCAACGCCATCTCAACGCTGTCCGCCCTCCTGGATTCAGCAGTGCCCGGGGCGTCAATGCCAAAGAAGCCAGCGGCCATCCTTGAGCTGCCCAAGCGAAGCAAAAAGGAGATTTACCCCTTACGTTGGCTCCATGCACGCCCTTC
>NZ_JBVVOS010000258.1:0-298 GCF_055807515.1 Bradyrhizobium sp. Kon69
GCTTGAGGTGGACAAGGTGCTGTCCATTGATGAGATGTCCAGTCTCGCCGAAGCTGGCCAAGCGCCGACACTCGACCTCGACCCGCGGTGAGGCCTGATCATGCCAGATACCTCACCATTGGATGATCGCGAATTCGGTCAGTTTCAGTCCTGGTTATACCGTGCAGGAGATCCCTGCCGCACAGATCGAGCCGCCGCCCAGGCCTTCGGCGAGCGTCATGGCCAGGCTGTAAGGTTCTTCGCCCGAGGAACTGGCCGCGCTCCACAACCGGAAGAGCTTGCCGGGTGCCGCGTTGGG
>NZ_JBVVOS010000259.1:0-298 GCF_055807515.1 Bradyrhizobium sp. Kon69
GCGGCGCACCGCGCTTTTTCCTGTCGCTGAACCCTGAACTGCCAGACCCGGCGTACTCACCCGCTGCGGACCGCGCGAACCCCACGGGCAAGAAGCCGATGATCGTCACCAGCGTGCCGGTCAGCATGGGCGCTGCCGTGGAACTCCAGGCGTAGGTGGCCGCATGGATGCGGTCAAAGCCTTCTTCGAGTTTCACCACCATCATCTCGATGGCGATGATGGCGTCGTCCACCAGCAGGCCCAGGGAAATGATCAGGGCGCCGAGGGTGACGCGGTCGAATTCACGGCCGGTGACGAG
>NZ_JBVVOS010000260.1:0-298 GCF_055807515.1 Bradyrhizobium sp. Kon69
TCTATCACCGGCGAAATCGTGATGGATAACGTATTTGTACCCGAAGAGAACATCTTCCCGGATGGGCGTGGCTTGAAAGGTCCTTTCAGTTGCCGGAATTCGGCGCGGTACGGCATCTCCTGGGGAGCGCTCGGGGCTGCGGAGTTCTGCTGGCACACCGCGCGCCAGTACACGCTGGACCGTCAGCAGTTCGGTCGGCCATTGGCCGCCACGCAGTTGATCCAGAAGAAGCTGGCCGATATGCAGACCGAGATCACGCTGGCGCTGCAAGGCTGTCTGCGTCTTGGGCGGATGAAGG
>NZ_JBVVOS010000261.1:0-297 GCF_055807515.1 Bradyrhizobium sp. Kon69
GGCTTGGCTGAACGCGACGGCATGCAACTGTTCGACACCGCAGTCCTGCTGGGCCCCGAGGGCCTGATTGGCAAATACCGCAAGGCCCACCTGTGGAACAAGGAAAAGCTCTGGTTCAGCCCTGGCAACCTCGGTTTCCCGGTGTTTGAAACGCCCATAGGCCGCATAGGCTTACTGATCTGCTGGGACATCTGGTTCCCCGAAGTCCCACGCCTGCTGACCCAGCAAGGCGCCGATATCATTTGCAGCCTGAACAACTGGGTGTGGACCCCACCGCCACTGTTCGACGAGGCAGGC
>NZ_JBVVOS010000262.1:0-297 GCF_055807515.1 Bradyrhizobium sp. Kon69
CGCCCAGGACGCGTGTCAACCTGATGCCTGTCACTGCGGTTGAGCATTTCTTCAACCGTCAGGTCAACCTGCTAATTGACAAGCAAAGCCAGGATATAGAGCACCACTGGGCCGTTAGCCGTAACACACCAGTGGACGTAATCAAGACAATCGACCAGGCGGTCGATCTTGCACCGCTGCTGAACTTCAACGAGGCCATCAAGCGATACGCCCGCAAACTCTTGGCCCTCAGCGCAAAGCGCAGAAAGGCGGCCTCCGCTGTTCAGCAACGGTTGATACAGCTCAACACCGACCGCT
>NZ_JBVVOS010000263.1:0-296 GCF_055807515.1 Bradyrhizobium sp. Kon69
GTCGGTTCATCCAGCAGCATCAACGCCGGCTTGAGCACCAGCGCCCGCGCAATCGCAATGCGCTGGCGCTGGCCGCCGGAAAATTCGTGGGGGTAACGGTGCCGGCTGGCGGGGTCAAGGCCCACGTCCTTGAGCACCTGGATGACCTGCGCTTCGCGTTCGTCGAGGCTGCACGGCGCGTGAACCTCCAGGCCCTCGCTGATGATTTGCTGCACCGACATGCGCGGGCTGAGGCTGCCATAGGGGTCCTGAAACACCACCTGCATCTGCTTGCGCCATGGGCGCATTTGACGGTG
>NZ_JBVVOS010000264.1:0-296 GCF_055807515.1 Bradyrhizobium sp. Kon69
GGATAAAAGGTACTCCGGGGATAACAGGCTGATACCGCCCAAGAGTTCATATCGACGGCGGTGTTTGGCACCTCGATGTCGGCTCATCACATCCTGGGGCTGAAGCCGGTCCCAAGGGTATGGCTGTTCGCCATTTAAAGTGGTACGCGAGCTGGGTGCTTAAACCTGACGCTTGGCGATTGTTCAGATACTTGGACGCGGACCGTGTTCGCGCTTACAAAACAATGAGTCCTGCTTCACTGGGAGCTGAAGCCATCATCAATGGCATTACGGTAGACCAGCTTTATAAAGAGCAA
>NZ_JBVVOS010000265.1:0-295 GCF_055807515.1 Bradyrhizobium sp. Kon69
AGCGTTTTCACCATAGGCACACACGCCAACACCAATCCCGCTGGCGAGCGATACACTGCCTGCTCATGCCCCACATACCCGCACGCTTGATAAAAGCTCACCGCGTTCAACGTCGAATCCAGCACCACTTGCGCAACGGCATGCTGCCGCGCGACGTCCTCCAGATGGTCAAGCATGGCTTTGCCATAACCGCGCCCGGTAAATGCGGACCGTACGAACAACGCCCCTATTTCGTTGTTGGCAAGATCGAGCATGCCGGTGATGACGGCTTCACCTTCACCCATCCGATGTAGAC
>NZ_JBVVOS010000266.1:0-294 GCF_055807515.1 Bradyrhizobium sp. Kon69
TCCATTACATCGCTGGTCCCGGACGCGCCAGTTGCTGCATCCCAAGCCCTGATTGCGTTGACATCGTTTGACCGCGTTGTAGTCGAAGTTAGTGATTTAGGTGAGGATTCGTTAATCAGATGGCCCATTGGGAAACTGACAACTTTGGCGGAACCCAAGCACCTTGTTGTCGCAACCCCCGGTTCTGGCAAGACTCACGCGCTTTGGCAAATGGCAGATCGGTGATGATTCCCTTAACCTGATCCCAAGTAGTCAGCCCCCCGAGTGGAAGGAACAAAGGAACGACATCTGAGC
>NZ_JBVVOS010000267.1:0-293 GCF_055807515.1 Bradyrhizobium sp. Kon69
CCAATGCCGATGGTAATAGCACCCAAGGGAATAAAGTCCCAGTATGGCTGAAGAATATCGCCTGGCGCTGTACCGGCCACTTCCAGAATATGCATATACACGCCGCCTGGCGGGCCTGGATCCCTGGCGTCTTCCAGGTCGATCAGCCCGTCGATCGCCAATTGGGGCACTTCGATGGGTCGCAGAATGGTCGGGGTGGGTGTCAGATCTATCAGCAAGACTGAAGTGCGCGAAGGTGGCCCCTCGTTTCCCGCCCTGTCAGACAAAAAATAGCGGGCGTTGTATTCGGCATT
>NZ_JBVVOS010000268.1:0-292 GCF_055807515.1 Bradyrhizobium sp. Kon69
GCACCTTGCTGTGCCTGTTCACCGTCATCGGCAGCCTGCTGGCGGGCATCAGCCTGGCGGCGTTGCTCACCTCGGGCAACCCGTGGTTGGCCAAGCCGGCACGGGTATTTGTCGAAGTCACGCGCAATACGCCAACGTTGGTGCAGCTGTACTGTGCGTTCCTGGTGCTGAACATGCTGCTGACCCAGGCGGTCGGCGCGGCCAACCCGTTGACGCCGTTCGCCTGGGTAGTGATCGTGATTTCCCTGCACAAGGGCGCGTTCCATGCCGAAGCGCTGCGCGCCGGCATCGA
>NZ_JBVVOS010000269.1:0-292 GCF_055807515.1 Bradyrhizobium sp. Kon69
GGGCTATGAGGACGGCCGATTGCGGAGGCATTGACAGGACCGTTCCGATAACAGGCCGTTTCCCACGACATTACCGGAAGTATCTCTATTTGAAGGCGTATTTGTGCCTGCTAAAGCTCTTGGGCGTTCGGCGCGATCAGTGATCGGCAGCTGGAGACCTCCATTCTTTACAGGAACTGACTCATGAATTTGATCCGACTGATGTTGGTGCTGGTTCTCTCCACGGCGACGGGTGTGTTGTGCTCCACCGTGGCTGCGACTGAAAAATCATGGCGCGTCATCCGTTTTGGCG
>NZ_JBVVOS010000270.1:0-291 GCF_055807515.1 Bradyrhizobium sp. Kon69
TTTCTCAAACTTTCCGCGGTGCTCAGCGCCGCCGGCGCCTTGCCGTTGCTGAGCAGCCTGCAGGCGCGTGCGGCCAGTGAGCCCGACGCACCGGTGCGCATCGGCTACCTGCCGATCACCGACGCCACGCCGTTGTTGGTGGCGCACAACAACGGGCTGTTCGAAGCCGAGGGCATCACCAAGGCCGGCCTGGGCTGGGCGAATATCCCGCTGGTGTTGTATGCGTGCCTGCTGGCGTCGATGCTGGCGCCGCTGGCGTGGATGCATTCGGTCAAAGCCCTGGGCCCAAGC
>NZ_JBVVOS010000271.1:0-291 GCF_055807515.1 Bradyrhizobium sp. Kon69
GCGCGCCAATGGCGCGGGTCAGGGCTCTGGCCTCGGGGTGAGCACGGGCCTGGGTGGCTGAAAATAGCTCGTAGAACTGCGAGCTATTTTCAGACAAGGAAAAGCTCCTTGCCGCGGCGGTGACAGCCGGTCTTGAAATACCGCCACTGATAGAGCACCTATCTGAAAGTCAATTACCGTTCGTGCTTAAGCCTAAAGTCGAGAGCATTGCCAAGGGTCAGCGTATTTACCCGCTGCTGGTGCGCAATGCTGCCGAATATGTCGAACACGTTGCTAGCTACGACGCTACAC
>NZ_JBVVOS010000272.1:0-291 GCF_055807515.1 Bradyrhizobium sp. Kon69
GCCACAATTGCGCGAGGTCCACCGCACAGCGCAACGCTCAGGCCAGCGCACCTTGCTGGTGCGCCAGGTCCAGGGCTTCGAGCAGCAGCGTTTCGGCAGCGGTTGCATCACCCGAGCGCAGCGCCTGTCCTGCGTACACCCGCAGTATTTCGGGTGCGCACCACCCAGCCGCGCCACTGCGTGCCCGTTCCAGACTCGCCTCACCCACCGGGCTCATGCCGAAGGTGAACAACGTGTCTTCGATCAGCCCAAGGCCTTGTAAATCCGCGCTACTCAGAGTCCCGGCGTAAT
>NZ_JBVVOS010000273.1:0-291 GCF_055807515.1 Bradyrhizobium sp. Kon69
GGCGGTACAGATCATTTGCCTGCTGTCGGTGGCTACGCTTTTCTGTTGATTGAGACGCCAACGCCCAAGTGCGCCGCAAGGTGTCACTGGGTATGGCAGTGCTTAATTCCAGGCCTACCCATACCGAGCCATAGATCACTTTACTACGTGAGATATCGCTATCGTTGAACTCGATATTGTCGATCTTACAATCTTGATCTACCGGTCTCTTCGTTTTCAAGCAAGATCCCAAATCTGCCAGACAGCTCCTTTTGCCCATTGAGCGTCAATGCAAGTGCCCGACTATCAAGG
>NZ_JBVVOS010000274.1:0-291 GCF_055807515.1 Bradyrhizobium sp. Kon69
CAGCACCACGCCCAGCCCGAAGCCCACGGTGTGCGGCAGGTACCCCTGGCCGACGTACACCAGCGACGGCGACACCGGCGCGATGGTGGTGCCGCCGGTGATGCCCAGCAGGATCCCGCGAAACGCCAGCATGCCGCCCAGGCCGACGATGAACGAGGGGATGCGCAGGTAGGCGGTCATGTAGCCATTGGCCAAGCCGATCATCAGGCCGCACAGCGCCACCAGGATTGCACCGGGGCTTGCTCGGGTGTGTGGGGCTTGAGCAGGAACATCGCCAGTGTCGGCACCAGG
>NZ_JBVVOS010000275.1:0-290 GCF_055807515.1 Bradyrhizobium sp. Kon69
TCGATCGAGATCGCCTTGGCCGCGCCGAACGCCTCGGGCTCCAGCGTCACGAAGCCGAGATCGCGGCCGGCATTGCTCACGGCATTGGAAATCGCCTCCACGCTCGCCGCGTCGACCTTGCGGTATTCGTCGAGCAGGACGCTGGCCGGGAACATGAAGTTGCCGCTGTTCCAGAGATAGCCGGAATTGACGTAGTCGGCGGCCTTCACCGCATCCGGCTTCTCGACGAAGCGCGCGACCGCGTGCACCTCGCCGGAGATGACCTCGCCCGGGCTGATATAGCCGTATTC
>NZ_JBVVOS010000276.1:0-290 GCF_055807515.1 Bradyrhizobium sp. Kon69
CGACCAAGATCTGGCCAAATGTACCCGAGCGCAAAGTTGGGCAAATGGTGCTCAACCGCAACCCGGCCAATGTGTTCCAAGAGACCGAGCAAGTAGCGATGGCGCCGGCCAACCTGGTGCCGGGTATCGAACCGTCGGAAGACCGCCTGCTGCAAGGTCGAGTGTTCTCCTATGCGGACACGCAAATGTACCGCCTGGGCGCCAACGCGCTGCAACTGCCGATCAATGCGCCACGGGTGGCCGTCAACAACGGCAACCAGGACGGTGCGATGAACTTCGGCAAGACCACC
>NZ_JBVVOS010000277.1:0-289 GCF_055807515.1 Bradyrhizobium sp. Kon69
GCCTTGGCGGCGCTGTCGAGGTAGCCGGTGACGATGTTCCAGCCCACCCGGCCGCGGCTCAGGTGATCGAGGGTGGACATGCGCCGGGCGAACAGGTACGGCGGTTCGTAGGTCAGGTTGGCGGTGAGGCCGAAGCCGAGGTTGCGGGTCACCGCCGCCATGGCCGAGACCAGCAGCAGCGGGTCGTTGACCGGCAATTGGATCGACTCTTTGAGCGGCACATCGATGGACTGCTGATACACGTCATACACGCCGACGATATCGGCGATAAACAAACCCTCGAACAGCC
>NZ_JBVVOS010000278.1:0-289 GCF_055807515.1 Bradyrhizobium sp. Kon69
CGTGGTGGCTTCGGTCAGGGCGACGCACAAGCCGGTGTCCTTGCCGCTGCTTGCCGGCAGTGCCATTTCAATGCCCTCAGCCTGCATTGCAGCGCGGGCCAGTTCACCGAACCGACCGCTGCCGTGACGCCCCAGGTACACCACCCGCAGGCCATTACGCCGTGCGGCGGCCATCACGTTGAAGCCGCCACCAGCTTCGAAACATGGCCGTTCAGCATGGTCTCAACGGCCAGACGCTCCTGTTGGCGCACCAGAATACCCATTTGCTTGGCGGTCACCCATGGAAACC
>NZ_JBVVOS010000279.1:0-289 GCF_055807515.1 Bradyrhizobium sp. Kon69
GGTACACCACCGCGCAGGTCCTTGACTCCATCACCGGAAACTCGACCGTCACCAACGCCGATACCGGCGACGTGCTGCGTACCCGCCCCGGCTATCTGGCAGCGACGGGCGGGCGGGCCGACCCCACGGCGCTGTATTTCCTCTCGGGTGGCGGCAACGACTTTCTCGATGGCCTGGTGCTCGACGCGCCGAGCTCGGCTGCCGCTGCCGGCCGCCTGGCTGACAGCGCCCAGGCCCTGCAACAGGCAGGCGCCCGCTATGTGATGGTGTGGATGCTGCCAAACCTGGG
>NZ_JBVVOS010000280.1:0-289 GCF_055807515.1 Bradyrhizobium sp. Kon69
AGAATGCTCTGCTGCCATTGTTGCTGCAGGTCGAATACCCGTAGCCAGGGCTGGCTATTGTACTGGGTCAACGCGGTGACGAACTCGCGCTCGGCCTTTTGCGCCAGCAGCGCTTGCAGGTGATCACGATATTCCTGCAGCAATTGGCTGACGAGTACCTGGTGCTGCCACGGCGCCATGCTCACGCGTTGCCAGGGCGTCAGCCATTCCAGGTGTTGCGTCGCCCAATGGAACGCGTGTCAGCAACTCGGCGAAACCTTGACGTGGCGCTACCCGCAACTGCTGGAGC
>NZ_JBVVOS010000281.1:0-288 GCF_055807515.1 Bradyrhizobium sp. Kon69
CGCGCTCCATGGCTTCACGGGCGAGCTTCCAGTCTACACCGGGCTCATAGCGGTGCGATGCATCGGTGTGCAGGCCGTAGGAACGGGCCTTGCCGGCGATGGCGATCTGGTCGAAGAATGCGCTTTCAAGGAATACGTCGCGAGTGGTCGCGGACACACCGCTGTGCTCGCCGCCCATCACGCCGGCGATGGCCAGCGCGCGGGCATGCTCGGCGATAACCAGGGTGTCTGCACGCAGGCTGACTTCCTGGCCGTCGAGCAGTACCAGCTTCTCGCCTTCTTCGGCCA
>NZ_JBVVOS010000282.1:0-288 GCF_055807515.1 Bradyrhizobium sp. Kon69
GGTAGTATCTCCATCGATGAATCGCTCAACGAGTTGGTAATGCTTGTAGTATTCCGAGGAGCAATAGTCATCTAGATCGAAATCATCCAGATGAGAAAATTCAGCTAATTGGAGTTTCTAAAGTTCTCTTCTGGATGAATCCCAGCGCGCCTTTGGCAAATGGCAGCAGCTCCGCAGCGTTGATTTCTACCCTGGTGTATCCCCCGGAGGTGTCATGATGAAATGCCGCAGCGAACTCGTTGAAGCTGACCAGCTCAGCATGAAGCGGATGCAATAGTGCCAGGGGAT
>NZ_JBVVOS010000283.1:0-287 GCF_055807515.1 Bradyrhizobium sp. Kon69
GCAAGTTCGATGGCTGCTACGGGGTGATGGCCGGCCTGGAAGTGATCCGCACCTTGAATGAGCTCAACATCCAAACCGAGGCGCCGATTGAAGTGGTGGTGTGGACCAACGAAGAAGGTTCGCGCTTTGCGCCGTGCATGATGGGCTCCGGGGTGTTCGCCGGTAAGTTCGACCTGCAGGACACCCTCGACAAGCAGGACGAGCACGGCCTGTCGGTGGGCGCGGAATTGCAGCGCATCGGTTATGCCGGTTCCCGCGCCGTGCTGGGCCATCCGGTGGGCGCGTAT
>NZ_JBVVOS010000284.1:0-287 GCF_055807515.1 Bradyrhizobium sp. Kon69
CCACAGCGGGCCGTGGCCTCCTGGGTAGAACACGGTGTCGAAGTCGGCGGCGTTGACCGACTCCAGTTTCACCGTGGTCGCCAGGGCCTGCTGCACGGCCGGGTCAGCGGCGAAGCGCCGGGTTTGTTCGGTCTGGAAGTCCGGCTGATCGCTGACCGGGTCCAGCGGCGGCTGGCCACCGGCCGGCGATGCCAGCACGATATCGGCGCCGGCGTCCTTGAACGCGTAATAGGGAGCGGCAAACTCTTCGAGCCAGAAGCCGGTCTTGCGGCCGGTATCGCCAAGCT
>NZ_JBVVOS010000285.1:0-287 GCF_055807515.1 Bradyrhizobium sp. Kon69
TATCTTATACAATACCTATACACGAGAACGATCAATGTACAATAAAGTGAAGTGGCCGCTCGCCAGCTCCACAGGGTGGCATCCAGACCGGTTACCCAGCGCCCATCAGCGAAACGGGCATGCAGCAAAGACAGCATGTGCTCTAGCTTGAATCCGAGTTCGCTGGCGTCGAATTCGCTGCTACTGATGTCCACAAAAAACTGCCGATCGTCTACGGCATGTTCGCGCAGGAGCTTGATTTCCCGCGCGCAAAGAGGGCATTCGCCATCAAAGTAGAGCGTCAGCGG
>NZ_JBVVOS010000286.1:0-286 GCF_055807515.1 Bradyrhizobium sp. Kon69
TGCTGACGGTCTCGACCACCAACGACTACGCGTCCTCGACCATCGGTTCGAGCGCCGCGGGTGGTGCGATCGGCGGCACGCTGACCTCGTCTCTGACGTTCTCGACGGCTTCCAGCCCCGTCCAGGATACGGTTGCCCAGACCTCGCGTTCGAACCTGGTCGGCCAGTACAACAACATCCTTGCGCAGATCGACTCGACCTCGCAGGACTCCTCGTTCAACGGCGTCAACCTCTTGAACGGCGACCAGCTCAAGCTGGTGTTCGACGAGACCGGCAAGTCGAACCT
>NZ_JBVVOS010000287.1:0-286 GCF_055807515.1 Bradyrhizobium sp. Kon69
TGCCCTACGCGGACGTCGTCACCACCACCACCCACAAGACCCTGCGCGGTCCACGCGGTGGCCTGATCCTGGCCAAGGCCAACGAAGCCATCGAAAAGAAACTCAACGCCGCCGTATTCCCCGGCGCCCAGGGCGGCCCGCTGATGCATGTGATCGCCGGTAAGGCGGTGTGCTTCAAGGAAGCGCTGGAGCCGGGCTTCAAGGTTTATCAGCAGCAGGTGATCGACAACGCCCAGGCCATGGCCGAGGTGTTCATCAAGCGTGGCTACGATGTGGTCTCCGGTGG
>NZ_JBVVOS010000288.1:0-286 GCF_055807515.1 Bradyrhizobium sp. Kon69
AGTGGCTGCATGCGGCGGGCTTCCACAGCGCGTCCGACCTACGCCGGCTGGGGGCGGTCGATGCGTACCGCGCCGTGCGCACACGCGGATTCAGAGCGTCAAAAGTGCTGCTGTATGCGATTGAAGGCGCATTGATGGACGTGCATTGGAACGACATCCCCGCGGAGCGCAAGGAGGCGTTGAATCGTCAGTTGGATGCGCTCTCGACGCGCCAGAAGATCTAGCCCTGAAGATCAGCCAAAGACTCGTGGCGAAAAATCCGAAAACAGCGGTTGACTCTCAAATG
>NZ_JBVVOS010000289.1:0-286 GCF_055807515.1 Bradyrhizobium sp. Kon69
TGCTTGTCCAGCCGGCGCAGGCGGATGACCAGGCCGATCAGGGGCGTGGCGGCGTCGCACAGCGGATTCCAGGCCAGGCCGCGCATGTCGAATTCAGGGTCGGCGAGCAGCGCGGGCGGTTGCGTCAGTTGATGGATTTCCTGCTGCGCGACGTCACCGCCTATGACCTGGAATTGGGGCTGCGCGAAGAGGATGTACCGCCCTTCAATCTGCAACGCGACGGCGGCACTCACCTGGGCTGCACCAGCTTCATCGAACACCGGCCACACCGCCATCACGCCGTCGT
>NZ_JBVVOS010000290.1:0-286 GCF_055807515.1 Bradyrhizobium sp. Kon69
GCACTGATCGGTGAGCGCAGCATGGGCGTGGCCAAGCCAGGCCAGCCGGCGGGCATCCAGGTCGCCTATGCGCCAGACCGTTCGCCGCTGCGCATCTCGACTTCCCAGGTGGTGGCCGTGGATGACCAGGGCGGCGCCGTATCGATGACCACCACGGTGGAAGCGGCGTTCGGTTCCCACTTGATGGTCCAGGGCTTTTTGCTGAATAACCAGATGACCGACTTCTCGTTCATCGCCGAAGAAAACGGCCAGCCCGTCGCCAACCGCGTGCAGCCCGGCAAACGTC
>NZ_JBVVOS010000292.1:0-285 GCF_055807515.1 Bradyrhizobium sp. Kon69
GCAATAGAAATGCAGCATAAATGTCCCAGCTTCGCCACAGCGTACGGGTGATGACGCCGGGCCAGCCATCGCGCGAATGTGCGCTGCCGTAAGCCAGTGCGCAGGTCACACCCGAGACGAACATGAATACTTCCGCGCTATCACTGAAGCCGTAGTTCCGCAGCGTCAGCCAGCTTCCGATGTTGTTGGGGAAATGATTCAAAAAGATGCACCAGAGCGCGAGGCCGCGGCAAGCATCGATGCGTAGGTCGCGGCCTAGCCCTTTCGGCTGCGGCCGCGGGCCCG
>NZ_JBVVOS010000293.1:0-285 GCF_055807515.1 Bradyrhizobium sp. Kon69
GCAGCTGATCGCCGGCTTCTCACGGGGTGACACCACCGGGTCTTCGCCTGCGCCGCCTTTGGCCCCAACTACCGCGAACAAGGTATTGAGTGTTCCATCAAAGGTCTTGCGTCCCCCGTCGGCGCGCTCTTTTTCAGTGTCGCCCGAGACGGCCTTCTCAGTGCCCAGGACGGTTTCTGCAAGGCCGGTCACTGCGGCCAATCCGACTACGGCGGGTTCGGCAATGGGCGCAAACTTGGCCAGCAGGCCTGCCGCGGCACTTAGGTCGTTGAGCCAGGTATCGCG
>NZ_JBVVOS010000294.1:0-285 GCF_055807515.1 Bradyrhizobium sp. Kon69
AGTACGCTCGGGGCTTGAGCTCCTGCGTAAGATTTATGGCTGGGCTTGTCTAGCTATGTTCGGCCTCTTCTTGGTTGTTATACGTCTTTTTCCGGAAAAATCGGGCGCCGTGTTATCTTTCTCGCAGTTATTCATGCTGACATTCTTGTTCTGGTTTTCGATAACGAAACCGCTTGTCAGACGTGGCCTGGCCCGCTGCCGCTTTAACCTTGAAATGTTACGCAGGCGCAGGGTCAGCGAATAGTGGCGAGCGCGGCTCATGGCTGGGTATCGAAGCGGTAGCCG
>NZ_JBVVOS010000295.1:0-284 GCF_055807515.1 Bradyrhizobium sp. Kon69
GCCGAGCGCACCGCCGACGCCGAGGAAACACTGGAAACGGAGAAGTACCGGATCGCGGCGCCGCGCATTCTGGACCCACACCAGGCGCTGACCACCGGCCTGATCCATGCGATCGAGCTGCCGGTGATCAAGGCGGAGTTTGTGAGCAGCTTCATTCACTCCTAGCGCCGTTTATCAATCGCAGATGCCCTGGAGGATGAAAACCTTCGACTGAACGTGATCCGCATTGCTGAGGGATCGCGATGCTGGCATTAAAATATCAACTAATCGCTTGTTTGAAACTT
>NZ_JBVVOS010000296.1:0-284 GCF_055807515.1 Bradyrhizobium sp. Kon69
CCTGGCATTGGCGATCAGTGACCGCGGACCGGACGCCGGCCTGTTCGCGCTGGACGGTATCAATGATTGCCTGGCCGGAAAAGACGAGGACGGCCTCTTGCTGATCGCCGAGCAGAAAAGCCTGATGTACGCGTCGCCGTTGATGACAGCGCTGCAACCGCAAAACAATGCCTGCGCCTGCCTGCTGAACAAACAGCAACGCGGCCTGCGCTACCGAGGGTTCAGGCGCACGACGCTGACACACTGGTCCACCGAGTGGCTGTTGCACGCCGTTGAGCAATTGG
>NZ_JBVVOS010000297.1:0-284 GCF_055807515.1 Bradyrhizobium sp. Kon69
CCTGAAAACTGAATGTTCACAACCTTGATAGTCGAAGAGTCCGGACAAGACAACTGCGCCGCCTGCCCATTCCCCATCAGCAACCACGCACCCGCAGCCGTAAAAAACCGACGCCACTTAAGAGTTGAATGTGACATAGCGTGTTCCCCTTCTTGGATGAGTGAGCCAAGAATGCGAAAGATGGGTAACTGGCGATACCGTCAACATTGACAGTTTTTAATACAATTAACTCAATCGCAAGATTTCGAGCCCTATCTGTCTATCTACCGCCACTTACCTTCAAT
>NZ_JBVVOS010000298.1:0-284 GCF_055807515.1 Bradyrhizobium sp. Kon69
GCCTGCTGCGCAGTCCGACGGGAGCAAGCTCCCTCGCCACGGGTACGGTTTTCACCTCACATCAGGGCAAGCCCACGCCACAATTTTCACGCCTTGGTTCGCAGCTCACGGTTTCAGCGGAAACTCCTGATCCCGCTCGGAGAGTTCCGTGCCGTCGTCCGGGTGCTTCCAGGTTTGCGGCTTTTCTTCCTCGGGCCACTGCCGGGGTTGCTCGCTCTCCTGCTCGTTGTGCTGCTTCGGTTCATTGCCCATAGCCACCTCCCATCCATAAGAATTGGTCACGG
>NZ_JBVVOS010000299.1:0-284 GCF_055807515.1 Bradyrhizobium sp. Kon69
GTCTCGGATGTGCACTCGTCCACCGTGCGGACGACGACGAGCGAGCCGGATTGCAGCTCAGCTCCGTTCGGATGCGGGGAGGCCATCAATCACCGGCCTCGGCAAGCTGACCAGACGCACGCATCACGGCGCACAGGATTTCGATATGCGTGCCGCAGCGACAGAGATTGTAGCGCAGCGCCGCCAGCGCCTCCTGTTCGGTGGGCTGAGGGTTGATCGCAAGCAGCGCCTTGGTCGTCATGATCATGCCGTTGAGACAATAGCCGCATTGCGCGGCCTGCTCG
>NZ_JBVVOS010000300.1:0-284 GCF_055807515.1 Bradyrhizobium sp. Kon69
ACCTCTGCATTTCTAAGTTTCACGTATAGGCCTGAGAAGCGAATGTTTTGATTCGACAGTGGGGCTATCGTGGCACTCCGGATACTGAGTACAAGCTATCCCGGTCAAAAAGCTGGCAGGCAATTTACCATCAATGTAGGATTAACGATTAACGTCCATACCGATTGTGTGTACAGACATTAAAAGATTAAAGAGAAAGAAGTGATTTTTTCTATCTATAAATTACGACGGAGCGACTAAATAATGGAAAACGATACAAAACTAGGGAAAAGCAAACTCTCCTT
>NZ_JBVVOS010000301.1:0-283 GCF_055807515.1 Bradyrhizobium sp. Kon69
GATGTGACCAGCTCGCCAGTCGTGCCGGCAACCCTTCGAACTCGGTGGTGGACAGTTGTCGGGTTTCCAGCCAGCGCTTATAAAGGTGGTTGTTGCGCTGCTGTTTGCCGAGATTTCCCAGTACGCCGAAAAAACGTTCGAAAGCGTGGGCGAGTGTGCCATCGAGTTGGCCGCATTCAGTTTCGAAATCGGCTGCCGTCAGACGCATGCGCTCCAGCGGGGCCAATGCATCCAGACGTATGAAAAACATGGTTCCGGCAAAAAAATCCGACACATCGATTTG
>NZ_JBVVOS010000302.1:0-283 GCF_055807515.1 Bradyrhizobium sp. Kon69
GATGAGCCGCTTCAAGTCCGCCAAGGAGGTGAACGCGGCGGTCGCTGATCTGGCCGAAGGCAAGATCGACATCGTGATCGGCACGCACAAGCTGCTGTCGGACGACGTGAAGATCAAGAACCTGGGCCTGGTCATCATCGACGAAGAACACCGTTTCGGCGTGCGCCAGAAAGAACAGCTCAAGGCCCTGCGCAGCGAAGTCGACATTCTTACCCTTACCGCTACGCCGATTCCGCGCACGCTGAACATGGCGGTATCGGGCATGCGCGACTTGTCGATCATT
>NZ_JBVVOS010000303.1:0-283 GCF_055807515.1 Bradyrhizobium sp. Kon69
TCACCTGTATTGATAGAAAAAATCCGATCTTCTACTAACGGTAATTACGTTTTAGGCGATCAGAAGTTTGCGTCCGAGATCGCGAATGTTTTAGGTAGGAGAGTTTCACCGGGTATGTCAGGACGCCCGAAATGTGTGAGGTAAAGAATAGTGGTCTGACCCCTATTTTCCTATTTTCCCGGCGCATAAAGAATGATTACCAAAGATGTAGAGATTGTTAAAAGTATTTTTGAATTACTTCAGTCAGGAATTGTGGAAGATTATGATGCATTCAGGTATGAGG
>NZ_JBVVOS010000304.1:0-283 GCF_055807515.1 Bradyrhizobium sp. Kon69
GCAATGGCAAGGTTTCACGCAACTGTTGCAGGCCTGCGGCGAGGCGATCACGGTCCAGCTGCGGGTCACCGGCCAGGGTGATGCCAAGGTCGGCATGGCGGCCGGCGTTGATCAACTTGAGGTTGAGGCTGGCCTGTTGCACCTGCCCGGCCTGGCGGACCTGGGCGTGGTCTGCCGGCCAGCTTCCCCCTCACCGCCGCACAACAGGACATCTGGCTCGACCAACTGCGCGCCGGCGATTCGCCGCTGTACAACATCGGCGGCTATGTTGAGCTGGCCGGCG
>NZ_JBVVOS010000305.1:0-283 GCF_055807515.1 Bradyrhizobium sp. Kon69
GCCAGTAGTATCGCGGCCTCATCGATCGTGCGTCGCTGCGGCCAGAGCCAGGCGAGTACATCGGGCGCCAATTGGCCGATCCCGATAAAGCGCTCGACGCCTGGAATATGGTCCACTTCAATCAGTTCAAGTTTAGACGGTAGCCGTTCAAGACCCGCCAAGGCGCGAACCGCTGCCGTTTCTGGGCGACATGATGTTTCATGCGCTGTTGCGGCCGTTGATCGATGGCGACCAGCCGTTGCTGGTGGAAACCGAGACGCATCTTGAGTGGCCTCGGCGAGGC
>NZ_JBVVOS010000306.1:0-283 GCF_055807515.1 Bradyrhizobium sp. Kon69
CTGCGCTTGCCAGCTCGCAAAGTCGCCGTAATTTGCAGCGTTTTGGGCTAGCGACGTCCCATGTTCAAGCGCTATATCGCTTGGCAACCCGCCCATCCACTTCAAGCACGTAGATTTTAAGACGGTCATTTGACATCAGTCCCGCGAACGAAGCCTGGCTCATCTGACGATGCTCTGGCTTGGTATGAAACCCACTCGCATGAACGGATGCGAACTCAGGAAGCGTGTGTGAGGTGGCCTCTTCGATTTTAAATGAGTGCTGGTTCAAGATGACGTTATCGAT
>NZ_JBVVOS010000307.1:0-282 GCF_055807515.1 Bradyrhizobium sp. Kon69
AACGGGTCGGGCAGAAAGCGCTCGGCGGTCAGAATGATGCTGTCCGGTGGCTGCCTAGGCAGTACGTGCCTGGACATCCAGCTGCGGCTCTCGGGAAAGCGCTCGCACACCGCCAGCTCCAGCGCGCGGCTGGGGTTCCTGACAAGCTGGTTGACCAGCGCCATGGTTTCACCCCGATGGGGATCGCTCTTTTTCTCGCACAGTCGGATCACTTTCTTGTTGTCGGCCCTGAGTGCCGACGTCACCGCTTCCAGCAGTGTGGTCTTGCCGGTGCCCTTGGGC
>NZ_JBVVOS010000308.1:0-281 GCF_055807515.1 Bradyrhizobium sp. Kon69
CTTGATCGCTACAACCGAAAGCATCTTGCATATAGCTCCGGTGTCCAGAGGCTGGAAGGCTAGCGCTCCCAGCAATGTCGTGTTTCTCTCGCCAACCTTGACCAAACAGACGCTGCTTTGACAAGGGCAGTTACCTCAAAGCGGTATTCGAAGGCACCGCTGAAGCGGCCAACGGCGTTTACCCACCCAATACCTGGAGCTATGCCAAGGACTTGACCGGTTATCCACAGGACCTGGCCAAAGCCAAGGCACTGCTGAACCGCGCCGGCCTCAAGGACGGC
>NZ_JBVVOS010000309.1:0-281 GCF_055807515.1 Bradyrhizobium sp. Kon69
CACCAGGGTGGTGTCGCAATCCAGGCGTGGAAGCTGATCGAGAATGTCTTCGCGGCTGAAAATCAAGCGGCCCAGGGGCACGACGCTGTCCTGCAGACGTTGCCGGGAGAAATCCTGCAGCGACTGGCGAAAGTCTTGATACAGCGCTGATTCGCGGTCGATGTCCGCACGGAAGAAGATCGGCGACCAAGATCGTCACCATCGAGGCCTCCGGCATCGCCCCGGCAATCATGACCGGCCTGAACCTTGGCGTGCCAGTGATCTTCGCACGCAAGCAGCAG
>NZ_JBVVOS010000310.1:0-281 GCF_055807515.1 Bradyrhizobium sp. Kon69
CTGGAGCACGCGTAATAGCCAATGCCCGGCATTCCGATGTCGGCGACACGGTCTTTAAAGTCTGGGCGCTTGAGCCATTCCCTTCGCAGTTGGTCGCGCAAACCGTGGCCAAGGCAAGGCCAGGTCAATCCGATATTCCTGGTGACCTACTCGACCTCTTGCGTCTACCTCTGTTGTTGTCTCTATACGTACTATCAGGGAACACAGGTTCGGCAAGTGGAGCCCTTCTTAACGATTTTCATAATCGCTTAGCCCGCAATATGCCCGAGCAATTTAGCAAT
>NZ_JBVVOS010000311.1:0-281 GCF_055807515.1 Bradyrhizobium sp. Kon69
CGTCCGCCCAGCAACCGCGACAGGAGATACGCCAAGCGTGCACCGCGGACATGCGCGCGCTGTGCTCCGGCATCATGCCGGGAGGCGGCCGCGTCAAGCAGTGCATGATCGAGCATTTCAACCAGCTGTCGGATGGCTGCAAGAGCGCGCTGAAGCAGGCGCAGGCGTCGAAGCCATAGGGCGTGCCTCGCGGGAGTGCGCGTGGGGCTCGCAGACGCGATAAGTGCCCGAGCCCTGCGGTGTCGCACGATATACAGGCGAGGCCGGCAACCCCATGTTTG
>NZ_JBVVOS010000312.1:0-281 GCF_055807515.1 Bradyrhizobium sp. Kon69
GATCATGCCGCTGCCATCGGTGACGGGCGCCTTGAACACCTGGGTAAATACTTCATCGGGGATCTGCCCGCGCAGGGGCTCAAGGATCGCCAGTTCTTCCCGGGTCGGTAGCTGGGTGGCGGCATGATCCGCGACAAGCAGTTGCAGGCCCTGGCCCTGCTGGAGCAAGCCGGCTGGAAGCCTGAAGGCGACCAACTGGTCAACGCCGAGGGCGAGCCGCTGACGTTTACATTCCTTAATGCCCAGGCGGGCGTGGAACGTCTGCTGCTGCCGTACAAACG
>NZ_JBVVOS010000313.1:0-280 GCF_055807515.1 Bradyrhizobium sp. Kon69
GTTAGGAGTCTAAGGTTTGCAGCGGTGATCATCAACGATTCGTCTGAGACCTCCCACATGATGATGTGTCGAACGCTGCAGGCGGCCGGTTCCATTCTATTGTTGAGTAATCGTGTGCGAACTACGGGGTTGGACCTGGAAATAGAGAGTCCGATTTGCCCAGCGCTCCATAGACTGCAAGGCCAACCCACTCTCTTGTCCCGATATGCACCAGGAGAATCGACGAGGCGAAGTTGCCGAAGTCGAGCCAGGAACTGCGCTCAGCGGTGAGCCAGCCAGT
>NZ_JBVVOS010000314.1:0-279 GCF_055807515.1 Bradyrhizobium sp. Kon69
GGCGGGCTCGCCGTGGATGAGCCTGAGCCGCTTATCCTTGCTGATGGCCGGCCAGCGGCTGACGTTACCTGCCGAATAACCCCTCTTTCAGCAACACTGCGGAACAATGTGGGAGGGGGCTTGCCCCCGATGGCAATGTGTCAGTCACCTGATTTATTGACTGTTACACCGCTATCGGGAGCAAGCCCCCTCCCACATTTTGATTGTGTTTACAATTCTCGGGCTTTACAGCGCCGCTATATAGGCAGATTATTTTCGCCGCTCCACCCACCCAACGAG
>NZ_JBVVOS010000315.1:0-279 GCF_055807515.1 Bradyrhizobium sp. Kon69
GCCCTGGTCCTGGATAATTGCATCGTCCAACGCATCCAGCAGAGCCTTACGCACTTTCAGCTTGGTGTGCTTGTGGGCATTCATATTGATCTTTTTCAACTGCCGAGCTGCCTCCAGGGCTGCTGCGTGCAACTCTTCCGGCGCCACGACCTTGTCGAGGAAGCCTGCCTGCAGAGCGCCTTGGGGGTCAAACATCTCGGCATTGATCACCGACCGATGGAACGCCGACTTACGCAGGCGATCGCGCGCCAACTCAATACCGGCGTGGTGCATGGTCAT
>NZ_JBVVOS010000316.1:0-279 GCF_055807515.1 Bradyrhizobium sp. Kon69
CAATATGAGTCCGGACGCTCAAAAGCTGCTGGCGTACATGATCGTAGAGCTTGGGGACAAATGGGTCGCGGAATTCCAAAAAGTCGCCTTTGCCCTGCCCGGCAATACCCACCACCACAAATTGGAAGAAGTCGTATCGCTCGATATTGATGATGAAACAGCAAGACAATGGATCGCAGCAGGCCATCACTACATCGGTTGGCGAGTTCTCATTGCACGCCACGGGGTAACAATGTTGCCGACCTTGATCGCCGACTTACCGCCCACCTTCGACAATCT
>NZ_JBVVOS010000317.1:0-279 GCF_055807515.1 Bradyrhizobium sp. Kon69
GTTGTAGGGGAACTGCACTTCCATGCCTTTGGATTTGCCAATCCAGTTGCGCTGCATGGTCTTGACCTGCTCAGGCCAGCCCGGCAAGTCGTCGAGGCTCGACAAGAGTTCATCCGCATAGGCGGTGATCTTGAAGTAATACATCGGGATTTCGCGCTTTTCGATCAGCGCGCCGGAGCGCCAGCCGCGACCGTCGATCACCTGTTCGTTGGCCAGTACGGTCTGGTCGACCGGGTCCCAGTTCACGGTGCCGCTTTTCTTGTAGATCACGCCTTTTTC
>NZ_JBVVOS010000318.1:0-278 GCF_055807515.1 Bradyrhizobium sp. Kon69
GAGCGCAGATTCCTGCACGCCTCACGCAAACTGATCGCTTGCGGCCGCGACAGGTCTTCTTCCACTACCTTGTCCATTGGGTTGTTCCTCTTTCCCAAAACCCGGCGAGTAATATTTGAATGGTGGCGCTCACCTTCAACTCAGCGACTTTTCGCGATGGCATCACTCATATACTGGTTCAAGTCGCGAAAGTCCTTAACGCTCCAGGCGTGCGGCGCTAGCTTCACACCATTTTCTCGCAACGTGTTCGGGATCAAGTCTCCATTTGGCCGCAGGAT
>NZ_JBVVOS010000319.1:0-278 GCF_055807515.1 Bradyrhizobium sp. Kon69
GCTTTGTGACAGGGGCGGGGGCTGTCGTTTTGCAGGTTGGCGGTCAAGGCAATGATCGGTTCGCGGTTCAACGCCTGATCGCGCTCATGCTCGCGGATGGCGCTGGCCATGCTGTAACCATCCATGAACGGCATCTGGCAATCGCAGATCACCAAGTCAAAGGGCCGGCGGGTAAACGCCTCCAGTCCCATGAACCCATCGGCAGCCAACTCGTGCCCCAGGCCCAGCTTCTGCAACATCCAGCCCAACAGCAGGCGGTAGGCTGAGTGGTCCTCCAC
>NZ_JBVVOS010000320.1:0-278 GCF_055807515.1 Bradyrhizobium sp. Kon69
CGTTCGAGACCAGGATCGGCAGGACCGGAGCCAGGCCGCCGCCAACGTGCAACTCGGTCTGGGAAATACGGAATTTAACGTTGCCCGCGGCGCGGCCGAAGGAGTCGGCGGGCTCGGCGCCTTGGGCACGGGTAACGGGCACAGCGGCTTTGTTGAAGACAGCCATGCGTCCGTCAGCTCGCGCAGCATGTATTACAGCGCAGACAACCGTTCGGGCAGCAATAACGATCTGCGCGAAGCTGCGACAGCGCTGCGCCTGGATTACAAATCCGGCTATA
>NZ_JBVVOS010000321.1:0-278 GCF_055807515.1 Bradyrhizobium sp. Kon69
GGGGATGGTCCGGTACGTTCAGAGGCGAATATCTGATTTAAAAACCCACGATCAGCAGGCAACAGACGATCTGCTATACACGCTAAAAGCTTTCGACGCTGTAAGCAGCCTCAGGCATAAAATCGTACATTGGCAATGGGGCCTAAATGAAGGAGCAACCGCCTCATTAACCGACCTGATCAAGCCAAAGAATGCCAATAAATCAAACGCGATTCTCAAAATAAGCGAGCTAAGGGATCAGTGTCATAAGCTCATGAGAATCTTGCAGGCGATTTCGT
>NZ_JBVVOS010000322.1:0-278 GCF_055807515.1 Bradyrhizobium sp. Kon69
GGAATTTGCCGATATTATTAAACGACCTCGTGTACCCCCGAAAACCGTTCCCTCCAAAAACAGGGTATCCATCCTCAGTGAACTGCTCTGGCCGAATAGTGTCGCCACTCTGTAGTTTGGCAATATACTTGAGCGCTTTCGTTTCCCAGTGAAATGGGATTTGATTTGCCCAATCGACTTTGGAGTTTTTATAGCGCTTATATGGCGGCAAATTGATCTCCATTTTGGTCACACCATAACCCCCGAGACATCCTTCACTTCCAACCCCAAAATTTCTG
>NZ_JBVVOS010000323.1:0-277 GCF_055807515.1 Bradyrhizobium sp. Kon69
GCAGGCCAAGCCATGAAAGCGATCATGTTGATGGCAATGCTGGCTGCGATCCCCGCCCATGCTGCGACGATAGCCATGGAAGACCAATCGCAATTGCAGCCCACGGCGCACCCCGATGCTTCTGCGTTCAAGCCCCCTTTGGAAAGCGAACTGCCGGACAATGCCTACGGCAAGCTGGTGAGGCAGGGTTACGCGTTGTTCGTGGACACCAAGCGCCTGGTACCGCAGTTTGTGGGCAACGGCCTCAATTGCAGCAACTGCCATCTGGATCAGGGGC
>NZ_JBVVOS010000324.1:0-277 GCF_055807515.1 Bradyrhizobium sp. Kon69
CCTGCATTTCATGAAAACGGTCCATCGACGCCCCTTGCTGGTTACTGTGATTGCAGACCCGCCGCCGCGCGCCGCCTGAATACCTCGCCGCCCAGCGTGACCCGGGCGATCGCTGCGATGGAACAACGCATCGACGCCCCTTGCTGGTTACTGTGATTGCAGACCCGCCGCCGTGCGCGGCATGCCGATGAAACCCGGCAGTGCTTCGATGCTGGCGAGCCAGGCGCGTACCTGAGGATAGTCGGCCAGCGACACGTTGCCTTCCGGCGCATGGGCC
>NZ_JBVVOS010000325.1:0-277 GCF_055807515.1 Bradyrhizobium sp. Kon69
CCGGCTTTGTACGCTACGAGCACGATCTGGCGGACACCCCCACCACGCTGTATGCGGGCCTGGGCCACGCCGAGCGCTTCCCGGATTACTGGGAGTTGTTTTCCCCCAACACCGGCGCGGTCGGTTCGGTGAACGCCTTCGACGGCGTCAAGCCCGAGAAAACCACGCAGTTGGACTTCGGCGCGCAATACAAAAGCGCCGACCTGGAAGCCTGGGTCTCAGGTTACGTCGGCCAGGTGCGCGACTTCATCCTGTTCGACTACCGGCCGGGCATGAT
>NZ_JBVVOS010000326.1:0-277 GCF_055807515.1 Bradyrhizobium sp. Kon69
GTTCGAGGTCCAGTGCCTGCAACTGATCGAACTGCGTCATGGCGTGGCCTTCGAGAATGCCGATTTTTTCAGCATGTACGAGCACGCCGAGCAGGTATTGCCAAAGGACTGGGTGAGCAGCGAGGAAATCGAACTGCGCCCGGGCGATCGGCGGGCGCTCAAGCTCAGTGTCGGGCCAAAGAGTCATTTTGTGGGGGTGCTGGCGGCGTATCGCGACTTGCCCCACGTTCAATGGCGCCTGCTCGTTCCGCTCGCCGCTCAACAAGTGAACCGTGTA
>NZ_JBVVOS010000327.1:0-276 GCF_055807515.1 Bradyrhizobium sp. Kon69
GATTTCCTCATCGCCACACAGTACGCCGCCCTTGAGCTTGAAGTCATTGAAACCGTATTTTGCTTTGGCGGCTTCGGCCAGGCGCACCACGGCGTCGGCGGTCAGGGCTTTTTCATGGCGCAGGCGGAACCAGTCGTCGTCGGCGTCGGCCTCGTTGCGATAGGCCAGGTGGGGGGCGCTGCGGTCGCCGACGTAGAACAGATAACCGAGCATTTTCACCGCGTCGCGTTGCTGGCCTTCGCCGAGCAGGGCAGCCACCGGCACTTCGAGGAACTG
>NZ_JBVVOS010000328.1:0-276 GCF_055807515.1 Bradyrhizobium sp. Kon69
GTATACCGACTCGTTGTCAGCGAGCGGCCCGCTCACAGCGATCATGAAGCTTGGAGCGACCTACGAGCTGTCCGTAGAGCGCTGGTTCTGATCACCGCAGACATTTTTTTGCTTACGCGAACACGGTCTGGAGCACCCCATCTACCGGCAACAGAATGGGGCGCTTGCAAGGCTTCTGGATTCTTCGCGCTAGAGCATTGGCGAAGTGATTTCCTCATGTGCAACTACCGCTTGCTCGATGCTGTAACTGCGCATGCCTACATCGCTGAGCAGGTC
>NZ_JBVVOS010000329.1:0-276 GCF_055807515.1 Bradyrhizobium sp. Kon69
AAAACACATGAGGAAAAAAATATGAATTTTTTTAAATTGGCGCCTCAACTGTCAAACAGCCGCAGCGTTGTCGATAAACAATTCGATAATGCGATGGAACACGCTGTGCAAGATCCCGAAAACCTGCGAGAACTCTCCGCGCTGTTTGGAAAATTATCGCGAGACGCTTTTTATACTCAGTTAGCACAGCATGAACAAGGCCGTGCCGCTCATATGATGTACAAAACGACGTTTGATAGCTTTCAGTAATTGAACAGTTTACTTATCAATTGGTTT
>NZ_JBVVOS010000330.1:0-276 GCF_055807515.1 Bradyrhizobium sp. Kon69
GTTGCGGATCGCCCAGGGCTTCGCGCTTGATGATGGCCTGTTCGAGTACGTATTGATGGTAAGTAAACTGATCGGCGGGCGAAGCGCGTTGCAGCCAGCCGGGCAACGCAGCCTTGAGTGAGGACTGCGGCTGTGCGCGGGCTCCGGGCAGGGCGGTCAGCAGGCGCGCCGGATCGGTGGCGGCGGCGAAAAGTCGCTCCAGTTCCTCAACGCTGCCATTGGCGGGCAGGCTGATAGCGGCCAGGTCGCCCAGTTGCTGGTTAAGCACAAGGGCCG
>NZ_JBVVOS010000331.1:0-276 GCF_055807515.1 Bradyrhizobium sp. Kon69
TGTTCTGTTGCATGCCCGCTCCACGGTTTTTTTAAAATTATTGTTGCTCACCTGCCCAGTTAAGGCAGGCGGCCGGAGTACCTCGTTTACAACATGACATCTCAGGCCCGGCCAGCCGCCACTGCACTCAATAACCGTGCCGACCAGCACTTCCCGACCCACACTGCATCTATAACTGGCTGATGTTTATCAGCTTTATCTCATTGACCGATTGTGTCGCACCAGATTGAGTCCTTCGGGTTCGTACAACTTGCGTGCTACCGCGCGTGAGCCGCC
>NZ_JBVVOS010000332.1:0-276 GCF_055807515.1 Bradyrhizobium sp. Kon69
GGCCTGCAACGCGGCGATGTAGGCCTCGACCAGTGTCGCCTCCTGAGGCGCCGCGCGGAGGTCGGTAGCTGGCGCTTGGGCGCGTTTGGCGGTCGGGCTGGTGGGGGTGCTGGTAGCGTCTGACAATTTGACGCTGCCGGGATGAAAGCCCGTCGGGGGGGTGTGCGATATTCTCATGGGTGCGGATCTCGGTAGTGGTTTAGACATACCCGCAGCGCGTTCCTTGTCATTCGGGGCACTGTGTCTGTATCGAAAAACCGGCTATCGATTCCAGCG
>NZ_JBVVOS010000333.1:0-275 GCF_055807515.1 Bradyrhizobium sp. Kon69
TGGGCAAAGGAACGACGTTTCGGGTGGTGCTGCCGATACGGCAGACGGCGGCGTAGGGCCGGCCGGCGTCCTGCACACCAGCGGCCGCCTTTCGCTGATCGGTTCCACCACCTGTGCCTGTGCAAATCACGTCCCAGAGCCTTCGCTCCTTGTCCCGTGTTTGCGTACAGGCGCAGAATGGCGGATCGACCTCGAGAGTCCGAACCAAGGAAAACCGTATGAGCCTGTCGTTACTAAGCCGTTACGCGTTCTTTGCCGTCTGCATCCTGTTCACC
>NZ_JBVVOS010000334.1:0-275 GCF_055807515.1 Bradyrhizobium sp. Kon69
TTCGCGTACGAAATCCAGACGGTCCTGACCGAAAAACAGCGTGTTGCCTACAAACATGCTGGGCGCGCCGAATACGCCGCGTTTAACGGCTTGTTCGGTTTTATCCTTGAGAGCGGCTTTTACGGCCTCATCGTTGGACAAAGCCAGAACGTGCTCTGGGTTGAAGCCCTGCGCCTCCAGTACAGCTGCGACGACGGCAGCGTCTCCCAGATTGCGCCCGTCCACCCAGAGCGCACGGAACAGGCAGTCTACGAACGCCTGGAAACGCTCGGGTT
>NZ_JBVVOS010000335.1:0-275 GCF_055807515.1 Bradyrhizobium sp. Kon69
GCTCGCCCAACACCGTCAGTAGCGCGTACTTGTTCGGAAAATAGCGGTACAGCGCCGGCGGCGTGAGCCCCGCACATTCGCATACCAGGTTGGTCGACAGACGCTCGATTCCTACGTCGCACAGGGTTTGTGCGGTTGCGACCAGTATCCGCTCGTAGGTCTCCGTGCTGCGCTGCTGTGCAGGCGGTTTCTTGTGTTCCTGGGCTTTCCCGGCGGTAGCGGCGCGGGCGCTGGCAGTGTTGGGCTTGGCCATAGGTACCTAGCAAAAAAAGGTG
>NZ_JBVVOS010000336.1:0-275 GCF_055807515.1 Bradyrhizobium sp. Kon69
TGGGGCAGGCGCAACTCGAGGAATACTTTCAGGAATACATCGGTCGCGTCGACATTGTGATGGCAGCCGAAGGCACTGGCGCTGAACGACTCTTGGCCTACCTCAATTATTGGGCCAAGACCCAGGCATTCGATCATCCCGATGAGAAATGCCTGGTGGTGAAACTGGGTGCCGAAGTCTGCGACTTCTCCGAGGACATGCGCACCGTGGAGGAGGAGGGCACCGCGCTCATCATTCAGCGCATCATGCGATGTGTTGAGGAAGGCATGGCCGAT
>NZ_JBVVOS010000337.1:0-274 GCF_055807515.1 Bradyrhizobium sp. Kon69
GGTCGTCAAAAGAGGCCAGTTTGGTCGCGTCATCCTCCCAGGTGTAACTGAGCAAAATGCAGTCGTAGGGATAGGCGTCGTGGTAGCGATACGTGTACACATCATGAATAAAGCTGTCAGTGACCATGATCTGCGGAATGAAGATCGTTCCCACGCTCCCGCGTGGTAACGCCGTCCGTGACGCTCTGCGTCACTATGGGGCGGGACGCGGAGCGTCCTGGGAGGCGTTACCACGCGGAGCGTGGGAACGATCAGTCCAGCACTAACCCGCGAT
>NZ_JBVVOS010000338.1:0-274 GCF_055807515.1 Bradyrhizobium sp. Kon69
GCCCGAAGTGGCGCTGCAACGACTCGAGGACCTGGCGCAACAGGCGCTCGACAGTGGGCGCCAGATGATCGCCCTGATGGCGCTGGCCCAGCAGGCGCATTTGCTGCTGGCGCGTGGTCAGGAAGCCAAGGCCAGACCGGTGTTGGCGCGCGCACTCGATGCCGGCGCGGGCGGCGCGTTGCAACCGTTTCAGCGTTTGCTCGAGCCGATCAAGTCGGCCGATTATTCGCCGAAAATCGCCAACACCGGCCCGATCCGCGAAGCGCTGGACTTC
>NZ_JBVVOS010000339.1:0-274 GCF_055807515.1 Bradyrhizobium sp. Kon69
TCTTTGGAACGAGAGGTGATGAGCACATCGCCATCCATCATTTTCTCTACGCCGTCGAAGAAGTTGGAATCGTTGAACCCATAGGTCACCGGGCTACCACGCCGCTCCACCCTCTCGGTACTCTCCGCGCGGTACAATTTTGGTATATCGGTTCTTTCGATCATTCCCCGACTATTGAAATAACCGCCGGAAGGCAGGGTAACCTTGTCTTTGAAGAGGTTCTCTTTCAAGACATGCGCATCGTTGTACGGCGAATATTGCGCGCTGGACGTTG
>NZ_JBVVOS010000340.1:0-274 GCF_055807515.1 Bradyrhizobium sp. Kon69
CTACTCCGATAAGAGCAAGCGGCAAGATGTTTTGAAATTTTTAAGAAATGGCGATGAACGGCAAAAAACTTGTACAAGGCAGCGTTGGGCTTGCCGCTTCGTATAACTTTTTAGTTGGAGTCTGCGGTGGTTGATATTGAAATAGTGGCGCTGCAGGTTAAGTTTCAACGTGCTGTTTGAACCTCTACCAGGGCGAGTCCTGATCCACTCTCGATGTCGATCCTCGCTGGAGGTTCGTTATCAGGCGCGGTGTGGCTGTACACGCGGCTGATGC
>NZ_JBVVOS010000341.1:0-274 GCF_055807515.1 Bradyrhizobium sp. Kon69
GAGGGCTGGCGGACCAGGCACCCTTCGAAGATTTCGTCGCAAACATGCTCGGTGCCATCGGCCTGCCTGCGACCGAATGCCTGGTGCCGTTTCACGTCGTGCATATGCCAAGCGGCGGCGCCCGCGGACGTAGCATCCAGGCGTTGCCGGACGCGTTGGCGGCCGCACGACGCCTGGATTGGCTGGTGTGCCAGCAAACCCTGAATGGCTCGGGCGACAACCTGCGCGGGCGCTACAAGTCAGCGTACCAAAAGGGTGAATTCACGCCTGCGGT
>NZ_JBVVOS010000342.1:0-274 GCF_055807515.1 Bradyrhizobium sp. Kon69
CGACCCGGCCGGTCGGCTGCAGCGGCACCGGGATGCCGTTGCAGGTCAGCAGATAGCGCTGCGGTGGCAAGCCGCTCACCTTCACTTGCAGACGCTCCAGGGACGAATCCACATAGCGCACCGTGCCGCCCGCCGTGCCCTCTTCGCCCAGCACATGCCAGGGTTCCAAAGCCTGGCGCAGCTCCAGTTCGATGCCGCTGACGGCATAGTCGCCCACCTTGGGGAAACGGAACTCCAGGTGCGCGGCAAACCACTCGGCGCGCAGCGGATAACC
>NZ_JBVVOS010000343.1:0-274 GCF_055807515.1 Bradyrhizobium sp. Kon69
GGCCACTTTGCGATAGTGCTTGAACGCGATGCCCGCGCGGGGTTCGGCGGCGGGGCCGCTCGGCAGGCTGCGCAACATCACCAC
This sequence comes from Bradyrhizobium sp. Kon69, assembly GCF_055807515.1. NCBI lineage: Bacteria > Pseudomonadati > Pseudomonadota > Alphaproteobacteria > Hyphomicrobiales > Nitrobacteraceae > Bradyrhizobium > Bradyrhizobium sp. Kon69. The sequence goes on from NZ_JBVVOS010000343.1 coordinate 85, forward strand.
ACAGGCGCTGGGCTCCGGGTTCAGGCGGGCCAGGGCAGGGCTGTCATACAGGATGGCGTCCTGGTCTGCGATCAGCAGCAGGGCCTTTTTTTCGCGGTCGCTATGGTTCCCGTCATCGAGGTAATCCTCAATGACTTGCAATGCCAGAAACGGGCTGCTCAAGCCGTGATCGCTGATGGCGATACCAAAG
>NZ_JBVVOS010000344.1:0-273 GCF_055807515.1 Bradyrhizobium sp. Kon69
GATGAAAATTGCAATTGCGACAAGCATGAATTAACGCTCCGATGGCACAGCAGCAGGGGCTGGCCCGTTGTGGTCTGTCGCCCATTGCATGCCGACGCAGTGCGTCGTTTTGCAACCCTGGCTGGCTGTGATCCAAGGCATGGATCAGTTCGTACACGTAAAGTTCGCCGTTGCGCAGAATCAAAAGCAGCTGCCGCGCTCCAGGGGTATCGGCCAGCTATTTGAACAGTGTGGAAGCAGAGCAGGGGGCCTACAGGTATGCGGCCTACCTGT
>NZ_JBVVOS010000345.1:0-273 GCF_055807515.1 Bradyrhizobium sp. Kon69
CCACACCAGCAGCACCTTCATGCGCTCCTTGATGCCAAAATTCACCGCCTGGCGCAGGGTGTTGGATGACTGGCTGCCGAAATTGAGCAGCACCAGTACATCGGGTTCGGTGAAGCCTTGCTTGAAGGCGCGAAAAATATCCTCAAGGAACACGGCCTGGAGCACGTCGGCAACAGCTACCACTCGTTGCAGGAACAGGAATTCTCCGGCTACCTGACCAACGCCATCTCCACCAAACCCGATGTACTGGTGCTGCTCAATTTCGGCAGCCAG
>NZ_JBVVOS010000346.1:0-273 GCF_055807515.1 Bradyrhizobium sp. Kon69
GTCAGTTGCGGCTCGAAGCACAGGCGCTCGAGCAGGTCCAGGGACAATTCGAGGCGGTCGGCTTCTTCAGCGTCGATGTTCAGGCCGATGTCGTATTGCTTGGCCAGCAGGGTCAGCGACAACAGGCGCGGGTACAGTTCGTCCATCACGCGCTCGTACTGCGCGCGGCTGTAGCGCGGGTGCAGGGCGGAGAGCTTGATGGAGATGCCTGGGCCCTCATAGATCCCACGGCCGTGGGAGGCTTTGCCGATGGAGTGAATGGCTTGTTCGTAC
>NZ_JBVVOS010000347.1:0-273 GCF_055807515.1 Bradyrhizobium sp. Kon69
TTCCCTGGCTCTCGTCCAAGGCGCGGTAAGCCAGCGCTTGGAGAGGTTTAGGAGGAAGCCCACCATCCGTCGGGGAATGGCTCCAGCAAAGTCCGATTGACTTGGTTGTCGTTGTCAGGGGCTGATAGCGCCTGCATTCCAGCTTGGTGGCGCGCGGCGACGGAAGCGGACAGACAGGGCGCCTGGTTCACGACTTCGAAGGCGGCGCGAAGCAGGACGTGTCAAGCGTAATGGAGGCACACCGCGGGCGCTTCGCTCTGCTTCTTCGACTAG
>NZ_JBVVOS010000348.1:0-272 GCF_055807515.1 Bradyrhizobium sp. Kon69
GCTTCGATTGACTGAAAAGGCATCTGCAGAACCTGACGGCATACGGCCGGTTCGTTGTAGAGCGCCGCGACGCCCTCAAGGTGGGCCTCGGTGAAACGCTGGATCACGATGGGTGGCTCAGGTGGGTGCATCGTATTTCATCCGTTGAAAGACCAGTGGCCGCCCAGTGTAGGGGATTGCGCCATTGGCACAACAGGCTGTCGTTCAAGCCACAGGCCGTGCCAAGCGCCGCACCGGAATAAAACCGCCAAAGCTGTCATGCTCAATCTCGT
>NZ_JBVVOS010000349.1:0-272 GCF_055807515.1 Bradyrhizobium sp. Kon69
GGGGAATTGGCGCAGCGTGCTGGCCAGGCTATTGCCGGCGGCGACCCGTTGTTTCAAACCCTTGATCAGTTCACGCAGTTGCCGGTTTTCGGCACCTTCACCGATGATATCGAAGGCTTGCAACAGCGGGATGCCCGCTTTCAACAGCGTCGCCAACTGGCGGGTGAAAAGGGCGATGTCAGCGTCCAGTATCGGCGGAACCAGGCTTGGCAGGCCTGACGATTTCTTGCGCACCCGCTCGGGGCAGATCCCTTGCTGGCGCAGTTGTGCCT
>NZ_JBVVOS010000350.1:0-272 GCF_055807515.1 Bradyrhizobium sp. Kon69
GCGCCACGCCCAGGGCAAACAGAAACACAGCGGGCGTGTAGACCTTGGAGAAGCTGTCGACAAAACGCTGGGTCGGCAGTGATACCAGACCGATTTGCAGTTAATGATAATGCTTATCATCAACCGAAATGGCAAGTGGCTATTTCTGCAGCCTTGCAGCTCAAATGTGGGAGGGGGCTTGCCCCCGATAGCGGTATATCAGTTATGGACAGTCTGACTGACACACCGCCATCGGGAGCAAGCCCCCTCCCACACAAGCCCCATTCCAAATG
>NZ_JBVVOS010000351.1:0-272 GCF_055807515.1 Bradyrhizobium sp. Kon69
CTTAGCGCATCGATAGTCACCGCTAAGCCATCTAGCCCGCTGTTAAGAAAGACCTGGCGCCAACTATTAATCACAGACCAGTCGGCGTCCAAGAGGCCCGACGAGTCGACAACTTCCAAGGGCTCATTCATCATTTGTCCACCTAGGTACGATCGATGACTAACTTTGCTTCAGCGCATCCTGAATGACCTCGTCAGAAAATCCTAGCGCCTTGGACGCCTCGATCAAAGAACTCTCCAGTTCCTGATCGGTCATCCGATTGAACTGTCCCG
>NZ_JBVVOS010000352.1:0-271 GCF_055807515.1 Bradyrhizobium sp. Kon69
GTCAACGTGTCGGTGCTCGGCTGGAATGGCTTGCTCAACAGCAACATCAACATGCTCAGCTACCTCGACCAGTTGGCCCTGGACCTGCACGTAACCGCCGGTGACTACACCCAGTTGCTCAACACCACGGCGACCGCTTCGCAACTGCTGCAGGCGGCGATTACCGTGCTGGGCAGCAACCCGCTGACGGTGGATGCCGTGACTGCGCTGGGCACTATCAAAGCAGGGGTGACCAACCCGGTGCCGCTGACCCTCGGCAAAATCCTGCAAG
>NZ_JBVVOS010000353.1:0-271 GCF_055807515.1 Bradyrhizobium sp. Kon69
GCCTCCCAGCGTGTGAGCTGTGCTTGTCCCTCCAGCAGCGTGCCCGGAAGTTGATACAACAATGCGTTGGCTTCAAGTTCGGTGAGGGAGGGGAACACGTTGATGGTGCGTTGGATATCCGCGCGTGCAATGGTGACTCCAAGGTGCTGCCCGGTGCGTCCAAACCAGGCTTTTATATGTTCTCGGCTGGCCAGCGAAAGTGGATTGTTGTTGAAGCTGAATCCGCTGAGGTCGCGATCGGCGACAGTGAACAGACTTTGCGGCAGTTCCC
>NZ_JBVVOS010000354.1:0-271 GCF_055807515.1 Bradyrhizobium sp. Kon69
GTAGATTTTTTGCAAGAGAGGTTCCGTTAGGAGTTTGCTTTAACAGCCAGCTCGATGTCGCTCTTGGGTGATCAAGGCTACTATCTAGACGCTTTATGATTCTTAATAGTTGTCGTACAGCAATTCGATCTCTTTGGTTCCAATCAACTCTAGGGGCGGGTGCCAGACGCTCTTGTTGATGCTGTTGATTCCAGTGAACTAGCCAATCCCTGTCATGTCGGTAAAGCCAAGCGTATAGCACCCCACCCTCTAAAGACTGTCTTGCCGCCTT
>NZ_JBVVOS010000355.1:0-271 GCF_055807515.1 Bradyrhizobium sp. Kon69
AATGCGAAAGCAGGCGCAGCAGGTCCCGGGTAGAGATGGGTTGCGGTTGGGCGCTGGCTTCAAGGGTCGGCGCGACGCTGCCGCGCACCGCGACGAGCAATGCCTGCAACGCGGCACAGGCTTGCTGACCGCTTTCGTCGCACGCCGGTTCGGCCGCCGCCGGATGGGCCTGGCGCTCAAGCTCGCGCGCCGCGCGCCCACCCGCACGACGGGACGGCACACTCTTGAGTTCAGGCAGCACCCCGGTCGCGATCAGCAGTTGATTGGCTTC
>NZ_JBVVOS010000356.1:0-271 GCF_055807515.1 Bradyrhizobium sp. Kon69
GCCTCCGGCTGCTGCATGCACCACACGTCCAGAAACACCAGGGACTGGCGCAGGTGATGGTTGGCGCCAAAGCCGCCAATGGCCCCCGGCGACACGCTGATGACCGCCCCCGGCTTGCCGCCCCAGACGCTCTGCCCATAAGGGCGCGACCCCACGTCAATGGCATTCTTCAGCACCGCAGGCACGGAACGGTTGTATTCCGGAGTCACGAACAGCACCCCGTCGGATGAACTCACCTGATGGCGGAAAGTGCTGTAGGCTGCGGGCGCTG
>NZ_JBVVOS010000357.1:0-271 GCF_055807515.1 Bradyrhizobium sp. Kon69
CCAGAAGCAAGGTAATGTGCATTTAAAAACCCGCGTGCGCTTTTCGCATGAAATAAGTCATTTGCGCACCTACCTTAGCCGATTCCACCTCCGTACAGTGCCGCCATCGATCAACTGCCTGGCATCTTTATGAATTTATGGTTTCGACTGTTACGTATGCTGTTGCGGCGCCCCTGGCACACGCCGGCCCATGGTTTGGCCACCACGGTGGTGCGCATGCGCGTATGGCCGCTGGATCTGGATTTCAACCGGCCATTGGTGACATGCCGGT
>NZ_JBVVOS010000358.1:0-271 GCF_055807515.1 Bradyrhizobium sp. Kon69
GCCGCTTCAAGCATTTAGCCCCTCAGCGTCCCCTCTTACCGCCCCCCCGCCAAAAAACCTTTTCCCCTCAAACAGGAAAATTCTGACATTTGTTCCTACACTCCAAATCACATCCCACCGCCGGGTGACAGAACAAGGAACGTCAACAAAATGGCACACAAAACTCAAATTAACATGCCTATAATGCAACCTTCGCAAAATGGTCAACTTATTGACTAAGCCACAAAGGGAACCTCCTTTAGCCACTAGCCCCGCAAAACTTCCTTCATTT
>NZ_JBVVOS010000359.1:0-270 GCF_055807515.1 Bradyrhizobium sp. Kon69
GGATACTCGCCATCATTCAATGGTGGTCGTGGACGGCTTTCTGGATCGCTATGGGGACAAACGGCAACTGGATGACCACAACTGGAGTCGTTCCGCCGTTGGCCTGAGGCTGCTCTAGCGCATAACCGCCAGGCTCGGCGGTGCGCCCCACGCACCTCCCAGTGCGGTATACACATTCACCTGCGCGACCAGTTGCGCCAGTCGATCAACAATCAGCGCCTGCTGTGAACTGAACAACGAGCGCTGTGCGTCGAGGAAGGTCAGGTTGCT
>NZ_JBVVOS010000360.1:0-270 GCF_055807515.1 Bradyrhizobium sp. Kon69
GGCAGGGTGGAGCTGTGCTGATCGGTCAATTGCTTGGCCTTGAGCACGGAGCCATGGATCGCCGGCGGCAGCACCGCGTAGCCCAGGCGCAGCTCAGGCAGCAGGGTCTTGGAAAAGGTGCCGACGTAAGTCACCACGCCTCGGGTATCCATGCTTTGCAGCGAGTCGGTGGGGCGGCCCTGGTAGCGGAACTCGCTGTCGTAGTCGTCTTCGATAATGATCGCGCCGAGCTCGATGGCACGGTCCAGCAGGGCCTTGCGCCGCGCCAGG
>NZ_JBVVOS010000361.1:0-269 GCF_055807515.1 Bradyrhizobium sp. Kon69
GCTCGCAAGCCTCGTTGAGGCAGCAGGGGAATCAATACGCATATAACGCTCCGTGATCGAAATATTTTGGAATGCCCAAATGTGTCTGGACGAAGCATTTAAACCCCGCATACATGGCTGAGCACATCGGACTTCAGCTTCTGAAAATTCGGAAAACTTGCCGGCTTTGTGTAAGACCTGTCGTTATGTTGCGGCTGCCTGCCTGGCTGCCGAGTGCCGCAACATCTCCAGAGCGCCTTCGAAATCTGCGACAATCCCATCCAATCCAT
>NZ_JBVVOS010000362.1:0-269 GCF_055807515.1 Bradyrhizobium sp. Kon69
CTACACCAGGACGGACATTCTTTCCGACACGACGCACTTCCGTTCTGCATGGCCATCAAGCTGCTGGATGTGCCCGGCAAGCAGCTGATGGCCGATCAGCAGGCACGCACTGAACAGGACTTCGTGATGTTCAGCCATCCGATCATGATGGAAAAAATGGGCAAGGTCGCCCAGGCCATGAACCCCAAGGCCATTGCGGTGCTGGGCAAGAAAGTCGGTGAGCATTTCAATACCGCGGCGTACCAGACGACCCACCTCAACGGGGGCGC
>NZ_JBVVOS010000363.1:0-269 GCF_055807515.1 Bradyrhizobium sp. Kon69
CGCGCCGAGCGGGCCAACGGTTGCCTGGCGGTGCATGCGGTGCACGAGGAAGAACCCGGCCTGGACGAGCAGGGGATGGTGGCGTTGGCGCGCAGCCTGCGGCAGATGGCTGACTGGTTGGGGCTGCAGCGGGTGCTGCTCAATTGCCAGCGGCCGAGTGCTGCGCGGTTGAGGGTGGCAATGCTGGGTATGGATGTGGGCCTTTAGGGCGCTATCGGGGGCAAGCCCCCTCCACCTGTGAAATGCGTGCCCTTGTGGGAGGGGGCTTG
>NZ_JBVVOS010000364.1:0-269 GCF_055807515.1 Bradyrhizobium sp. Kon69
CGGACTCGGCCGGCATGTATCCGTCTTCGGGGCCCCACACCACGAGCGTGGGGGGACGGTGCTCGCGCAGATACGCCTGATAGCGCGCGAACCAGCCGAGATTCTCCTCCAGCTTCTCCATCAGCCCGACGCAGACCTGTCGGCGCACTGGCGTGTCCATGAGTGGCCAATGAAGCTTCCAGAGGTCGGGCGGCACCCGGGCAGCGACGTCGTCCGTCACTTCGCCAACGAACTCCGCACGAAAGCCATCCTCGCTAACAGCCTCCTCG
>NZ_JBVVOS010000365.1:0-269 GCF_055807515.1 Bradyrhizobium sp. Kon69
GGCGAGGATTGCTGTGGCAGGTTTACGTAATTGCATATCCAACTCCTTTATCTTCTGCGTTAAGAACGCATGGATACCCGTTGTGAGTGTTTGTGTTGTTATCGTCTGCAACTTTATTGTGCAGTGTTGTGCCTGTTAGGGAAGGTGCGAATAAGCGGGGAAATTCTTCTCGGCTGACTCAGTCATTTCATTTCTTCATGTTTGAGCCGATTTTTTCTCCCGTAAATGCCTTGAATCAGCCTATTTAGACCGTTTCTTCGCCATTTAAG
>NZ_JBVVOS010000366.1:0-269 GCF_055807515.1 Bradyrhizobium sp. Kon69
GTGGCTGGCGGATGTTGCGCGCAACCCCGGGATTCTGGCGGCGATTGCCAGTTATATCAGCGCGTTCTTTGTGTGGATGCTGATCCTGCGGCGGAGCAGTTTGTCGTTGGCCTTCCCGCTGAGGTCGGGGGCTTCATTCAGTACGCACCGGCCGATTTCTGGCGGGTCTACGCACAGCTCGGCCAGGCCGTGGGCGGTGGCCATTCCCATTCCCAGAGCGGCGCACTCGGCAAACTGGGCGGCGAGCTGGGTTATCCATTGGGTGGCGG
>NZ_JBVVOS010000367.1:0-268 GCF_055807515.1 Bradyrhizobium sp. Kon69
TGCTGCTGGTGGTCCACCACCTGGTGGTCGATGGCGTGTCCTGGCGCATCCTGCTCGAAGACCTGCAGCAAGCGCTGGGTGCCATCGGCGATGTCGACCAGGGCGGCGGGCAGCAGCGGGCCTTGCGCCAGGTCGAGGCTGCGCTGGGCCTCATCGCAGAGCGCGGCCAATTGGGCGTCGGTGTCGGCACGGGTCTGCCACAGTACCGAGGCGTCGCCCGGCGCGGCGTGGAGTTGTTCCCACCCCTCGGCCTGCGCCACGAAGCGCA
>NZ_JBVVOS010000368.1:0-268 GCF_055807515.1 Bradyrhizobium sp. Kon69
GCCGCTTCTTCGAGTTGCTGGTCAAGGTGGGCTTCAAGGAGATCGAGGTGGGCTTTCCTGCCGCGTCGCAGACCGATTTCGATTACGTGCGTGAGTTGATCGACAGTGGCGCGATTCCCGACGATGTGACTATCCAGGTAATGACGCAAGCGCGCAGCCATTTGATCGAGCGCACGTTTGAAGCCCTGAAAGGCGCCCCGCGAGCCATCGTGCATGTGTACAACGCCACCGCGCCGGTATTTCGAGAGGTGGTGTTCGGTGTTGATCG
>NZ_JBVVOS010000369.1:0-268 GCF_055807515.1 Bradyrhizobium sp. Kon69
GGCGTAGCCCGACCGGAGTTACGAGCCCGGCGACGGCGCGATCCGAGCGGACCGCGCCGTCTGGTGATCGCGGCTGGCCGGTGATGGATGGTTCTTCTCGCCAAAGAGGAATCACCCGTTGCCAGGCTGCCATGTCACCGATCACCAGATGAGGCTCTACATGACGTTCCGTCACACCTATTCGCCGCCAGTGGCGGCCGCGAAGGTGTCGTTCAGTTCGTCGACCGCTTATCGGCTCGAGAAGGATCTGCGTCTTCCGTCGCAAAAG
>NZ_JBVVOS010000370.1:0-267 GCF_055807515.1 Bradyrhizobium sp. Kon69
ACCAGCAGCAGCGCGGTGGCGTATACCAGCGGGCGCGCCGCTTCGACGTTGGGGCTCTGGAAACCGACATCGTAGATATGGAAGCCCAGGTGCATGATCTTCTGGTCAAGGTGCAGGTACGGGTAGTTGCCGTCCAGCGGCAGCGACGGGGCCAGCTTGACCACGCCGACCAGCATCAGCGGCGCCACTTCACCGGCGGCACGGGCCACCGCGAGGATCATGCCGGTCATCATCGCTGGGCTGGCCATCGGCAGCACGATCTTCCAC
>NZ_JBVVOS010000371.1:0-267 GCF_055807515.1 Bradyrhizobium sp. Kon69
CCGACAGCGCCAATATTCTGGAAGCCTATCTGCAGCGGGACGGCTTTGAGGTGGCATTGGCCGAAGACGGCCAGCGCGGTCTCGACCTGCACAAGAGCTGGCGGCCCGACCTGATACTGCTGGATGTGATGCTGCCGCGCCTGAGTGGCATCGAGGTGTTGTCCGCCGTACGTCGCAGCAGCGACACGCCGGTGATCATGGTCACGGCCATGGGCGACGAGCCGGAAAAACTGGGTGCCTTGCGTTATGGCGCCGACGACTATGTGG
>NZ_JBVVOS010000372.1:0-267 GCF_055807515.1 Bradyrhizobium sp. Kon69
AATGTATTCGCAGTTCAAATGTGGGAGGGGGCTTGCCCCCGATAGCTATAGCCCAGGCACCACCCAGCTTAAAGCCCCGCCGCCACCAACCCAGGCGCCACCCAGTCATTCACCTGAAACGACCGGCGAATCAGCTTCTCCTGGGAAGCCAGGTCCACCGCGTCCTGCAGTTTGCCAAGGAACACAGGATCTAGGGTCGCCGGGAAAATCGCGCTCAATGACATTCTGATCGCCCAGCAGCAAGCGGTGGAGCGTCTGCAATTGCAG
>NZ_JBVVOS010000373.1:0-267 GCF_055807515.1 Bradyrhizobium sp. Kon69
ACGATTGCGATGAGCGTTCTTTGTGGTTGGGGGCGGGCGGGGGGGGGGGGGGGGGGGGTGGGGGGGGGGGCGGGGGGGGGGGGGGGGTGGGGGGTGGGGGGGGGGGGGGGGGGGGGGGGGGGGGGGGGGGGGGGGGGGGGGGGGGGGGGGGGGGGGTGGGGGGCGGGGGGGGGGGGGGGGGGGGGGGGGCGGGGGGGGGGGGGGGGCGCGGGGGGGGGGGGGGGGGGGGGGCGGCGAGACAAACACCAACAAACAACCAAACAACGC
>NZ_JBVVOS010000374.1:0-266 GCF_055807515.1 Bradyrhizobium sp. Kon69
GTCTCGGCGGTGCGGGTCAGCGTCGAGGCCGCCGATTCCAGCTGCACGGCGGAAGCCGAGACGTTGGAGACGATGGCGCCGACTGCGCTCTCGAAATCGTCGGCGAAACGAATCAGCTCGGAACGACGGCTTGCGGCCTGCTCCCTGTTCTGGAGTTCGTTGGCGGCCGCATCGCGCTCGGCCTTGGCCACGGCCTGCACCTTGAATTCTTCTACCGCGCCGGCCATCTCGCCGATCTCGTCCTTGCGGCCCAGGCCCGGCAGCAC
>NZ_JBVVOS010000375.1:0-266 GCF_055807515.1 Bradyrhizobium sp. Kon69
TATCGGCAGGCGCGAAAGCCCTGACACTGGTGACCGCCCACGCCGGCCACGGTGCTGGCAAACCTGACTGGACGGTGGTGTCCGACTGCAAGGAGGCCGCCCAGGCTTACACCGCAACAGCGCCTGCGACCGCGCCTGGCCAGATTCGTTTCTGCGGTCTGGGAGAGCCGGTGTTTGCCGGCGGGGGATTTCGTGCCGGCACCGTGCACGTGTGCGACACGAAGCAGGCACAGAGCCTGTATCAGGTAGTGCTGGCGCCCAGCGGG
>NZ_JBVVOS010000376.1:0-266 GCF_055807515.1 Bradyrhizobium sp. Kon69
GAACTGGCCGCGCAAACCGCCGAAGTGGTGTTTACCGCACAAACCTCATTGGCCAACGCCCAAGCGTTTTACAGCGACCTCAAGGGACGCCTGGGCCGCTACGGACGCGCGGCGGACTCACTGCTGATCATGCCCGGCGTGTTTGTCGTGGTCGGGCAGACCGAGGCCGAGGCACAGGCCAAGTTCGAGGCCTTCCAAAACCTGGTGGAACCACAGGTGGGCGTCGCCCTGCTGGGACGCATGCTGGGTAATTTCGACCTGTCCGG
>NZ_JBVVOS010000377.1:0-266 GCF_055807515.1 Bradyrhizobium sp. Kon69
GGCGCAACAAGCCGAAAGCGACCATGATCAACCCGCCCAGCAGCACGGTCGCCAGCAGATACTCGACGCCGTGCTGCACCACCAGCGCCACGATCACCACCGCCATCGAACCGGCCGCTCCGGAGACCATACCGGGGCGACCACCGAACAGCGCGGTGAGGGTGCATATGATGAACGCGCCGTAGAGTCCCATCAACGGGTTGAGATGGGCCACCAGCGCGAAGGCGATGCACTCGGGCAGCAAGGCAAATGACGTAGTGAGGCCG
>NZ_JBVVOS010000378.1:0-266 GCF_055807515.1 Bradyrhizobium sp. Kon69
TCTCTAGTGAAGGCGATGTTTTCAGCAAAGTTAGTTGCTCGTTTTTCCAAGCTCAATTGCTCCTGCACCACTCCGAGATCCAGCGCATCGCTTCGCTGGGCGTTCTTTTCTAACAGCGACAGCCTATCACTCATCATCATAGGGCAATGCATGCACGCTCTGAGTTTTGCTGCTTATCACACGGCGATTATGCGCTTTATTCGCGATCACGCTCCGCAAGACATACAGACGTTAACTCAGGGATTCTATTATTCTTTCGCCGTCGC
>NZ_JBVVOS010000379.1:0-266 GCF_055807515.1 Bradyrhizobium sp. Kon69
GTGCTGATGCAACACTTGTTCGCCAGCACCGACCTTGAGTCCAGCTACCGGGTCAACGTGAACATCATCGGCCTGGACGGCAAACCGCAGCTCAAGCTTTTAGCAAGGTCCTTGCCTGAGTATATTCCTAGGGTACTGCGCCTGGCAGTAAATCATTGAGTCATCAGCGTGGCGAATGACTCAGGCGGCAGGCGCTTCGCCGGCTTTTTCAGGGCCAGGCAATTCCGGGCTGTGCAGACCTCTTCCTCATGCATAAAGAACCCCGT
>NZ_JBVVOS010000380.1:0-265 GCF_055807515.1 Bradyrhizobium sp. Kon69
GAAGTACTGGTAGCAGCCCTGATGGATGATCGCGAGCGGCATATTTTCGGCCGTCGTACGTTGCCGGAAATGGACATGGCTTCCTTGTCCTGCGCGATTCAGAACCTGTGGCTGGCGGCCCGCGTCGAGGGGTTGGGCATGGGCTGGGTTTCGCTGTTCGAACCCCAGGCCCTGGCCGACCTGCTGGGTTTGCCGGCGGGTGCCAAACCGCTGGCGGTGCTGTGCCTGGGGCCGGTCGCCGAGTTCTATCCGGCACCGATGTTGC
>NZ_JBVVOS010000381.1:0-265 GCF_055807515.1 Bradyrhizobium sp. Kon69
CCCCGCCCTTCCGACCTCAAACTGCGGGAGGGGGCTGGCCCCCGCTGGCGTCGGATCATTCAGCACATCAGTGACTGGTCCATCGCTATCGGGGGCAAGCCCCCTCCCACAGTTTGATAGCGCTCGGCTCTGGCTCTTTCGAAAACAAGAAACCCGCCAGAGCGGGTTTCTTTAGGGATGAGATCAGGCAGCAGGCAAATCAAAACCGCGCTTTTCAATCACGGTAAACACATCCGCCACGTCCTGGACCATGATCCGAGCGGTA
>NZ_JBVVOS010000382.1:0-265 GCF_055807515.1 Bradyrhizobium sp. Kon69
TGGAGCAGTCCCGCTCGATGGCAATGTATGCCGCAATAATGGCAAGCGAAGTCAAGGCGACCGAACGCGAGCGCGCCATTTCGGCGGCAAAGGTCCAGATCGGGCGCTCGGCGAGGGCGATCGGCCATCAGTCGATCCAACTCCACGGTGGCATCGGCATGACCATGGAGTACGGCGTTGGTCACTATTTCAAGCATGTGACCATGTTAGATGCCTCGTTTGGGAACACAGACTTTCATTTAAGGCGACTTGCCGCTCTCGGAGG
>NZ_JBVVOS010000383.1:0-265 GCF_055807515.1 Bradyrhizobium sp. Kon69
GATGGTGACGCCGTTTCCTGGCAAGAGTCCTCTGGCGAGGGAAGCTTGGGGGGTAGTATAGGTGGCCGGAAGTCTACCCCTAGATAGTAAGTATACTGTCAATTAGGGAGGCAGATTTTGCGGATCGCCGTGATCGGCGGGGGGCCCGGCGGGCTCTACTTCGCCTATCTCTGGAAGAAGCGTCACCCCGAGGATCAAGTCGACCTGTTCGAACAGAACCCGGCCGACGCGACCTGCGGCTTTGGCGTGGTGTTCTCCGAGCAGG
>NZ_JBVVOS010000384.1:0-265 GCF_055807515.1 Bradyrhizobium sp. Kon69
CTGAAGACCGCGCTGCGCGATCAGTTTAGGGAATACCGCTTCCCGAACGCGGCGGCGTAGGCCATCTCGGACGTCGTGCCCGGGCTTCGTCCCGCCTGCGGGGCCAAAGCCCCTTCGGCGCGGCGACGGCCCGGACATCCGCGTCCTCATGGCAAAAAGACGTGAATGGCCGGTCAAGCCCGGCCATGACGATGCAGCCTTCTGCGGAACTCTTGAATTTGCCCGCGGGCCGTCGTCTCAACGGCCCATCGTCGTGCCAGATCGG
>NZ_JBVVOS010000385.1:0-265 GCF_055807515.1 Bradyrhizobium sp. Kon69
GCCAGCCGTATCGTGGTTCGTGTTGCCGATCGCCCCCGACACCGGCGAAACCGTCGCAGGTCTGGCCGGCAAGTTTCCGGGCAGCACGTTGGGGCCGACCCTCGCCGCTCCGGTGCCATTGAGTGATGGAGGCAAGGACCTGTACATCCAGCAGAGCCAGTTCCACGAGCAATTCGCCGCTGATGTTCCCGCCGTGGAGGCTGCATTGATGGCCGCAACCCAGCGCCCGGTCACCGACGCCGCGCTGAACGAGCCATTCGGCACG
>NZ_JBVVOS010000386.1:0-264 GCF_055807515.1 Bradyrhizobium sp. Kon69
GTAATGGTAGATCCCAGCGGCGCGTTGGCGTCGTCAAGCACATACCGTGCTTCGAACGTACGCGTGAGCGGATCGGCTGCGTCAGACAGCAGTCTGAGCTTCGCAGGAATGACCTTCGCATCGCTGCCGTAGAATTTGGCCTGGGCCATGTCGCCCAGGACGGGCCGCACTGTTTCGGGCAAGTGGATAATGGCCTCGCGAGGCCCCGCCTTTGCCAGCCTCACGACAGGCTGACCTGAGCTCACAACTTGCCCGGGCTCTGCC
>NZ_JBVVOS010000387.1:0-264 GCF_055807515.1 Bradyrhizobium sp. Kon69
GGCTATATCGTGATGGAAGAAGTGAAGGAAAGCCTGAACCTGCCAATCCCCGATTAACCTGACACAACTCAATCAAATGTGGGGGGGGCAAGCCCGCTCCCACACTGACCCAGTACATCCGCTACACCAGTACTTGTCGGGTACTCGCCATATACGCGTGAATCTGCTTTTCAACCCGAGGGTGTATCAACTCCACCGGCCGCCGACCGTTGGGGCATGGCAGGGTCGTAGTGGTGCCAAACAGCCTGCAGATCAGCGGACGCT
>NZ_JBVVOS010000388.1:0-264 GCF_055807515.1 Bradyrhizobium sp. Kon69
GATTGCGACGCTGGAGACTTCAGCAATCGAGGACGTAGTCGACAACGCCAAAGACCAGTTGCCAGCGCCGAGTGCAGGGGATCTGTTCAACGCGTTCGTTTACTATTTCGAAAATGACGCGTTCATCGAATATTAAGTCAAACTCTCCTCACCGGCTCACCGGCCTGCGTTTTTTTGCCGGTGCGGGCGCCGCTGTGGCGTTGCAGGATAGCGCCGAAGCCGACCAGGGTGAACGCTTCCTTGCGGTGAAAGGCACGGGTGATT
>NZ_JBVVOS010000389.1:0-264 GCF_055807515.1 Bradyrhizobium sp. Kon69
GGGGTGATGCCAAACATCCTTCGCTGGCCATCGAGGCGCTGAAGACGGATCGAATCCTGGACAAGGTGCTGCAGCGTTACTCCCAACATCCTTAATCGTCGCTATAGGCTGCTGCAAAATGTTTAGAGAGAGACCGCGATGAAATACTGGATGGTGTTGTGGCTGCTGATTGCCGCCTGCGCGACGGCAGCGCCGCGCAGCCAAGGGCAGGCAGGGGAGTTTGATTTTTATGTGTTATCGCTGTCGTGGTCGCCGACGTTTTGC
>NZ_JBVVOS010000390.1:0-264 GCF_055807515.1 Bradyrhizobium sp. Kon69
TAGACAAACCACACGGCAAACTCGCGTTCCACACCCTGGAGGCGCCAGTGCGGCAACCAGACCACCAACTCGCCGGCCCGGATGCTTTGCGCCACCAGCCAGTTTGGCAACAGCGCAAACCCCAGGCCCTGGCGCGCGGCGATCAGTTGCGCGTCCAGGTCGTTTATCCGAATACAGTCGCCGTGCACCAACGCCGATTTGCGGCCCTGGTTTAGGAAGGTGATATCTCCCACGGGGCTGGTGCCCAGTACGGCGGGCATAGAC
>NZ_JBVVOS010000391.1:0-263 GCF_055807515.1 Bradyrhizobium sp. Kon69
GGCACACCCGGCGCGTGCGTATCGATCGTGACGGCCAGGGCCGTCGACGCAACGCTGGTGCCGCCCGAGGTCGTCGCCGTCGCCATCAGCGAGTGACCGCCGTCGGAGAGCGCGGCCGTGGTCAGCGTCCAGGCGCCGCTCGAGTTCGCCGTCACGGTCCCCAGCACCGTCGAACCGTCAAGCACCTTCACGGTGCTGCCGGCGACGGCCGAGCCCGTCAGCGTCAGCGTGTTGTCGTTGGTGATGTGGTCGCCGACAACACC
>NZ_JBVVOS010000392.1:0-263 GCF_055807515.1 Bradyrhizobium sp. Kon69
GTGGGCTCGCACTGGGAACATTGGTGACGCTGGGGTTGATCCCTGTGCTTTATGTGTCGCTGTTCAACCCTGGTACCGAGCGCCTGGCGTCACGTAAATCGGGCAGCGAGCGCACGCCATAATCGGGCGAGACAAGGGAAAGAATCGCTCTACTTTCCTATTATTTCTAGGTAATACCTTCAAACGCGCAGCGTTATCATGACCCATTAGTACTTTTGCCCGCTCCACGACAACCACCATCGAAGTAAAGGTGCGCCTATGTG
>NZ_JBVVOS010000393.1:0-263 GCF_055807515.1 Bradyrhizobium sp. Kon69
CACTTCCCGGAAAAATTGATCCCCCTGGTGATCCTCAACGCCCTCGGGGGCAAGCCACTGCCGGTGTACGGCGATGGGCTGCAGGTACGCGACTGGCTGTTTGTTGAAGACCACGCCCGTGCGCTGCTGACGGTAGTGACCGCAGGCGTGGTCGGCGAGACCTACAACATCGGTGGACACAATGAGCAAAAGAACATCGAAGTGGTACGCAGCATCTGCAGCCTGCTTGAAGAGCTGGCGCCAAAGCACCCGGTCGGTGTAGA
>NZ_JBVVOS010000394.1:0-263 GCF_055807515.1 Bradyrhizobium sp. Kon69
GCCAGGCAGGAAGACGTCTGCGGCCTGTTGATCACCGGAGAAAAGTGCTTCCACGACACCGTGCAGTACGTTGATCAGAATGGCTATTTCGGCGAAGCCTTCTGCGCCACATTGGTCAGCGCGCAGCCGATCCCTGGCGCGGTGCGCGTGGGTGCCCTGCACGTTCAGCAACTGGCCGCCTACGCGACACGCACCCACTCGACGGATCGTGCCAGTGAAAACGCCTATGACCACGCGTTTATCCCGACGATGCTCGATACCGT
>NZ_JBVVOS010000395.1:0-263 GCF_055807515.1 Bradyrhizobium sp. Kon69
GACATAGGCGACGTTACGGGATGGAGGCTCTCTGGACGAAATACATTCCTGAGTGGTAGCGTTGAGTGCGCACAACAAACAGCGTGATCGGCCGTAGCGTGACGCGTATTTTCGGCCACCGCACCAGAGATTTTGACCAACAGACATATGAAGGAAAGAGGCGATGGCCGGACTGGTATATAGCGGCAAGGCATTTCGAGACTTGATGAATAGCAATTACTATCCTTTGGCGAACATGAAGAAGAGCGTCGCGAAGCTCAAGG
>NZ_JBVVOS010000396.1:0-263 GCF_055807515.1 Bradyrhizobium sp. Kon69
GGTATTCGTTCGGGCAACGCAGTACCGAGAAGATGGTACCGACCGGCGCATTGATGTCGATGTTGGAGGAGCCGTCCAGTGGGTCGAATACCAGCAGGTACGCGCCTTTAGGGTATTTGCCCGGAATCTGGTAGGCATTGTCCATCTCTTCGGAAGCCATGCCGGCCAGGTGACCGCCCCATTCGTTGGCTTCGAGCAGGATTTCGTTGGACAGCACGTCCAGTTTCTTCTGCACTTCGCCCTGCACGTTTTCAGTGCCCATG
>NZ_JBVVOS010000397.1:0-263 GCF_055807515.1 Bradyrhizobium sp. Kon69
GCCATAGGGCATTTGTACCTCGATCAAGACCTCAGGCCGATCAGAGGTCGGGAAGAACTGCTTTTTGACCAGCCCCATACCCACAATGGCCACGGCAAACAGCAAGATCACGCCTTATCTGGGGGTGAAGATGCTGCCCGCGATCAAACCTGTAGAAGGGGGGCACGCGGCGATCTATGACACGCGGCATTACAACCGTTTTCGGCGGGTTTTGACCCGCGTGATCGGGCACAAATGGTGGGTGGCGACCGGCGTGATCTTGC
>NZ_JBVVOS010000398.1:0-263 GCF_055807515.1 Bradyrhizobium sp. Kon69
GATCATCATGCAGTAGCCACGTTCCAGGCCCCAGACGCCGCCGGATGTGCCGACGTCGACGTAGTGCAGGCCCTTTTCTGCCAGGGCCTTGCCGCGACGTACGTCGTCCTTGTAGTTGGTGTTGCCGCCGTCGATGATCACATCACCGCTTTCGAGCAGCTCACTCAGCTCATTGATGGTGTCTTCAGTGGGCGCGCCTGCCGGCAACATCACCCACACCGCACGCGGCTTCTGCAGCCCGGCCACCAGGGCCTCCAGGCCGG
>NZ_JBVVOS010000399.1:0-263 GCF_055807515.1 Bradyrhizobium sp. Kon69
GCCAATTGTTTCTCATCGATTCCATTAATGTTCATGATGAACTCCTGTTTGCGGTTGATGGAACCCAGGCCACCGGCCGGTACCTTCTCAACCAGTAAACAGGCATCGCATCGACGCTCGCTACTGTCACAATTGACAGTTCTTCGCGAAACCCGACCAATGGAATGACCTAAGGCACCATCCCCAACTCCCGCTTCACCAACTTCGCCAGCTTCGCGCTATCGATCGGCTTGAACAGAAAATCCACCACGCTCAAGTGCATG
>NZ_JBVVOS010000400.1:0-262 GCF_055807515.1 Bradyrhizobium sp. Kon69
CCAATCGATCTTGCCGGCGAGCAGAACCAGCTCGTGCTTCATGTTGATGATCTGGTCCAGCCGCGCCCGGAACAGATTGTTCGATCCCGTCGTCCTGTGCTTCTTCGGTCGCATCGGCCCCTCCGATGCACCACAGAATCGCGGTCCGCAGCGAAAGGGAAACCGAAATTGCAAGGTTTGGGGCCTCAAGCCCCCAATCCCTGCAATCTCAAATGCCACCGCAACCGAAAAACTGACTCCTGCTCAATCGCTTAGAGCCTTG
>NZ_JBVVOS010000401.1:0-262 GCF_055807515.1 Bradyrhizobium sp. Kon69
ATCGTCGGCGTGGCGGTGGGCATGGGTGCCTACGGCCTGCGCCCGGTCGCGGAAATCCAGTTCGCCGACTACGTCTACCCCGCCACCGATCAGATCATCTCCGAAGCGGCGCGCCTGCGTTATCGCTCGGCCGGCCAGTTCACCGCCCCCTTGACCATGCGCATGCCGTGCGGCGGCGGCATTTATGGCGGCCAGACCCACAGCCAGAGCATCGAAGCGGTATTCACTCAGGTCTGCGGCCTGCGCACCGTGATGCCATCCA
>NZ_JBVVOS010000402.1:0-262 GCF_055807515.1 Bradyrhizobium sp. Kon69
CTACATCATGTATCGGCGTAGGAGTTGCACGACAGGCGGTCGGGCGCTTCCTCGCCAACGGCTAGCGCAGCAAAAATGCGCTCCCAGATGCCGCGCAGTGGGCACGAGAGACGGTCTCGGGCGGTATCGCGACCCCGATCCGGATCTGTGCGCAAATCCTTACGAACCTGGTGCTGTCGGGCCCGAAATTTCACGCGTCGGCACCAACCTTCTCAAACTGTCAAGAAATCATGTTTTTGACATCGTGTCAAATATGCTTGAT
>NZ_JBVVOS010000403.1:0-262 GCF_055807515.1 Bradyrhizobium sp. Kon69
GGTTCTTTGGTTAAGTCGGCCCGATAGAGAGTTGGCTGAAAAACCATAAACAATTTACTCGTCATCCCTATGAATTTAAATTTTTTGCGACCCAATCAGCCATGCTTAAGATCATATTAAACTGCATCATGTATCTCTGCGCTACCTATTGCATAGGTGACAAGATTCGCCGCAACCCTAAAATCGACGCGTTTCTGACCACTATTGAAGGCAGCTACACACGCATCAACGAGCACTTGGAGAACGCAACAGTACGCTCGGG
>NZ_JBVVOS010000404.1:0-262 GCF_055807515.1 Bradyrhizobium sp. Kon69
CCTCCTCGCTCGCAAGCCGCAGCGAGGCCGCGCGTGAACTTGTGAATGTCGCCGGTTGAGTCAGACGGGGTAAAGAAGCCACCATAATACTGATCGCGCAGAGCTGGCTCTATTGTAAGCATCTCAGAAGGCGTCACGGGACGGCGATCCAATCCGCCCTTGAGCAGCAACTGATTCACGCGAGAGGCCGCATCGAACTCGGGTTTGCTCGAATAAACGTGCAATATTCCTCGCCGCTCCAAGTCGAAATCGATGCTCTCCT
>NZ_JBVVOS010000405.1:0-261 GCF_055807515.1 Bradyrhizobium sp. Kon69
GTTGAGCAGCCTCGGCACTGATGTACTGGAAAAGTCGGTCAACAACCGGTTTGATGGCGCCAGCCTCGATCAGCGCGGTAATTTTCTGCAGCTGCATCCCGTCGGCACGCATGAATAAGAATGTATAGCTCACCCCCCGTTTGCGCGCTTTTCTGCGAATACCGCTGCTGAGCAGGCGCATAACCTGCCCCAACACCCAAGGCAAGCCCTGCGCTTGGGCAAACTGCGCGGTCGGTGGCCCCGACAGAGAAATCAGGTGCC
>NZ_JBVVOS010000406.1:0-261 GCF_055807515.1 Bradyrhizobium sp. Kon69
CAACTGGCAAGCGAACGCCGCAATCACCACATCGGCCGCAGGCGTTGCCGACCATTCGCACGGCCAGTCGCGCACATCGACACCCTCTTGCCATTGCTGCTCCAGGCTTACATCGATCTGCGGGCACATACGCTCAAAAGCGCGCAGGGATATTTTTTGCAGCGTCGTCGATAACTACGGCAACATTCTTCGGCTGCTGTTGCTGCCGCTGGTGATCCTGGCAGGCATGGGGCTGTCGGTCGAAGCCGGTCTGCTTGGGCC
>NZ_JBVVOS010000407.1:0-261 GCF_055807515.1 Bradyrhizobium sp. Kon69
GCGAACATGTTGCTGCGCACCCATACCTCGCCGGTACAGGTCCGCACCATGGAAGCGAACAAGCCGCCGATCCGCATCGTCTGCCCAGGCCGTGTGTACCGTAGCGACTGCGATATCACCCACTCGCCGATGTTCCACCAGGTCGAAGGCCTGCTGGTTGATCGCGACATCAATTTCGCCGACCTCAAAGGCACCATCGAAGAGTTCCTGCGGGTGTTCTTCGAAAAAGAACTGGCGGTGCGTTTCCGTCCGTCCTTCTTC
>NZ_JBVVOS010000408.1:0-261 GCF_055807515.1 Bradyrhizobium sp. Kon69
CTCGCCAGAGGCCGGGGCAGGGAAGTACCCGCTGAGTGTGGTCGCCGTGCTCGTCGCGCTGTTCCTTGCCGCCATGGACAGCACGGCGGTCAGCACCATCCTGCCGCAGATCAACGCCCAGATGCAGGACACCACCCTGTTTCCCTGGGTGGTTTCCGGCTTCCTGCTGCCGCTGGCCCTGGTCGCGCCGCTGGCGGGCGCACTCGCCGATCGGTTCGGAGTCGGCGCGATGATGAAGGTCAGCCTGTGTGTGTTCATTGT
>NZ_JBVVOS010000409.1:0-260 GCF_055807515.1 Bradyrhizobium sp. Kon69
CCCCCCGCGCGCGCCCCCCGGCCGTCCACGCTGGCCCTCCCCGCCGCTCTTCCGAGCTGTGTACGTAATCTGACCACCTTCGCTAACCACGCTTGGCGCAGTCAGGGTGACGGTGGTGGCATCCGCTGTAGCTGGTGTGTCGGTAACAGTGGTGTTCACCGCTGTAGTACCTGGCACCAGGTTTTCGAAATGCTCGCCACCGGTGACGCCTTTGATGGCGGTGGTGACGGTTTGGTCGCCTTTGTAGACGTCGTTTGGTG
>NZ_JBVVOS010000410.1:0-260 GCF_055807515.1 Bradyrhizobium sp. Kon69
TGATAACGCCAACGAGCTGCGCCGGTTGGCGGCGCCGGACCTGGTGATCGATGACGCCAGCACGACACGGTTCCCTGACTATCCGACATGTCACCGTCTGTCTTTGCGGATGCGGTCCGACGATGCCGGCGATGTGTTCGCGCCCTTGCACCTTGAGTGCCTATGGCGTGCGGGGGAGGGTGATTGGATGACGCTGGGGCGCCGTGAAGTCGGCGCCGACGCGTCCGACAACGGGGCCGACCGGGCGCAGGAAGCCATCG
>NZ_JBVVOS010000411.1:0-260 GCF_055807515.1 Bradyrhizobium sp. Kon69
CACAGCAGTTCATCGCTGGCTCTTGGGCGCTTGCGCGAGACTGGATCAGTGAGCACGGACGTTTTCCTGTAGTAATCAAGCCCCTCGAAAGGGCAGGCGCCGATGGCGTGTTTATCTGTGAAGGTATGCACGCCTGCCAGGCTGGCGTGGAACGTCTACTGGGAACGACCAATAAGCTGAATATCCCTAACACGCAGGTCCTGATCCAGGAATATCTGGTGGGGGTGGAGTTTGTGGTGAATATGGTCTCTATCGACGCC
>NZ_JBVVOS010000412.1:0-260 GCF_055807515.1 Bradyrhizobium sp. Kon69
ATGATCAGGCCAATCAGGCCATTGAAAGTGGAACCCATGGTGTCGCTCCTAAGTGAGGGCTTGCCCTCTTAGGATAGTCAGCCCTGTCAGGGGTTCCGTATTATTTCAGACGTGAACGGCAATCTTCAGCGCTTCCAGCGACGGCTCGGCCTGGATGCCGACGAAGCGGCCCAGGCCTACGCAGACCCTGCGGCGTTCCTGGCGGCCAATCCGGATATCAATTACGACGACACCTTCCCGATTCCGCTGGGGGAATGGGT
>NZ_JBVVOS010000413.1:0-260 GCF_055807515.1 Bradyrhizobium sp. Kon69
GTGGTGTACACCGCAGCCGGCAGAGCCTCCAGGAGATTGCGCATGTGCCGCTCGCTTTCGCGCACCTGGTTTTCCATCGCATGAGCCAGCGTGACATCCTGGATGACGCGCACACCATAGCGGAATCTGCCATCAGGAGTCCTTACCGACGAGCTATGGACATCGAGATACACAATCTGGCCATCGGGCTTGGTCGCCCGTTTACGTATCACATAGTTGTCCAACTCACCTGCCACCTGGCGCGCATAGGATTTGGCGTC
>NZ_JBVVOS010000414.1:0-260 GCF_055807515.1 Bradyrhizobium sp. Kon69
CAGGTCAGCCCCCAGTCGTCGCAAAGCTGCGCCACACGGACTGCACCGGAAAGCGTCCAGAAGTGCGGATCGGCAAGTGGAATATCTACCGCATTGAGCATCACCGCATGACCCATTTCGCGCCAGTTGGTGGCGATCATGTTAGTCGCGACGGGCAAGCCGGTCGCCCGTCGAAATTCCGCCATCACTTCACGTCCGGAGAAGCCCTGTTCTGCGCCGCATGGATCTTCGGCATAGGTAAGAACATCATTCAGCCCTTT
>NZ_JBVVOS010000415.1:0-259 GCF_055807515.1 Bradyrhizobium sp. Kon69
GTCGCGGTCGTTTACCGGTGTAGTTGTCGCTCGCGTTCAGAGCGATTTGGGCTTTCGTGTGTCGGGAAAGGTATCGGAGCGTCTGGTTGACACGGGGCAGGAAGTAAAGCTCGGGCAGACCCTGATGCGTCTGGACCCCATTGACCTTGGTCTTCAGGCTCAGGCCCAAATCCAGGCGGTTGCCGCCGCCGCTGCACGCGCTAAACAAGCGGCAGATGACGAAGCACGTAATCGAAATCTCGTTGCCGCTGGCGCGATC
>NZ_JBVVOS010000416.1:0-259 GCF_055807515.1 Bradyrhizobium sp. Kon69
CGGTGCAGGTGTACGGTTGGGCGAGGGAGTAGCGCTGCGAGGCTGAGGGCGTCGAGTCTTGGTGTAGGGTCTGGCGGGTGTAGCCGTCCGGGGTCAGTTGATCGTCGGCATTGTATTGGGGGGTGGCACTTTCCAGCTCCCAGCTGCCATAGCGACTGCCGAGTACGGCGTGCAGACGATCAGTCAGGCTCAGTCGCGTGGCCAGGTAGCCGGCTTTCTGTTGTTTCTTGCTGTGCTCGCCCTACGCCGGGCTGCTCTA
>NZ_JBVVOS010000417.1:0-259 GCF_055807515.1 Bradyrhizobium sp. Kon69
ACGCGTTAAAAACCATGATTTTGTGTTCACACGGTACGCCCCATAACCCCAGACTCAACGGAGTTGCCCATGAAAAAAACCCTTGCCTCGCTGGCAGTCGCAGCCAGCCTGTTTGCCGGCGCCAACGCGTTCGCACAGACCGAAAAGCCCACCATCGTGCTCGTTCACGGAGCCTTCGCCGACGCCTCAAGCTGGAACGGAGTGGCCAGGATTCTCGAACAGGATGGCTACACCGTGGTCGCTGCAGCCAACCCGCTGC
>NZ_JBVVOS010000418.1:0-259 GCF_055807515.1 Bradyrhizobium sp. Kon69
GGCCTCACGAAATGCGCCAGGCGATTCTGGCCTTCAATAGCATGCAGGCGCAGTTGCGTCACTTCATCGAGGACCGCACCTGCGCTTCAATATGGAAGTGCAGCCGCAGTTGGTGCTGCTGCAAAAAACCTTGCTCAATATCGAAGGGCTGGGCCGCCAGCTGTACCCGGACATCACCTGTGCAACGCACCAAAACGGGTCATTTGCGCCGAATAACGCTACATTGCAGTGCGCTATTTATCGCGCTTTGGCCGATTGC
>NZ_JBVVOS010000419.1:0-259 GCF_055807515.1 Bradyrhizobium sp. Kon69
GTTGGCAGAAAAAAACGCCATGCTTGTGATGGCGCTTGTGCGCCCAATGTTAACGTTCGAGCAGCGTTGAGGCTCAACCCCGATAACACCCGCAACGCGGCGGGTGATGTGAGCCTGCGCGCCAAGACCCTCAACAACACCGGCACCAGCGTCATCGCCAGCCGTGCGTTGACCGTTGATGCCCAAACCGTGAACAACCAGGGCGGCACCCTCAGTGCGCGGCAACGCGCCAGCGTCACGGCGGCTGCGCTCGATAACC
>NZ_JBVVOS010000420.1:0-259 GCF_055807515.1 Bradyrhizobium sp. Kon69
GATATCCGCGCGCTCGGCATAAAAATACCCCACCTCTTCAAGCTCGGTAACGCGCGGATATCAGTGATGGCAGCAAGGCAGTTTCCTATATGGCCATCAGAAACACCCCACAGATGTTTTCATATGCAGGCGTTCAGCCATTTCAAGGAAGAGTCCTGAATCAGGAAGATGTACAGGCAGGTGCCGAGCCCGTCGCGGTGATCAGCTATGCCATGTGGCAAAACTACTTTGCTCAGGACACGCAGGTCATCGATTATCT
>NZ_JBVVOS010000421.1:0-259 GCF_055807515.1 Bradyrhizobium sp. Kon69
TCTCGCCGTGGGACAGCGTCGCGTAGCCCAGCAGGTTGTCGTTGAAGTGATAACTGAGGTTGAGCAGCCCCGACGGTGTCGCGCTGTACTGCGTCAGATCCCCCGAGCGCCGGTTTCTTCCAGGGCCGCAGCCCACTCGTCAGCCAGGGCCTCGTCTTCGGCGGATGTGTTTTCGTGTTCGGTAGCCATTACATGTCCTCGGCGCAGCAAACAATCAGAAATAGGGGATGCATCACGGGGTTGGGTCAGCGTCGGTTGA
>NZ_JBVVOS010000422.1:0-259 GCF_055807515.1 Bradyrhizobium sp. Kon69
GCTTACGACTTGGAGCTGGCCGCGTAGCCATCACAAAAAGAGACCATTATCCGGTTGGTGCTCAAGGGCTGTGAGCCGGACTGATGCACCGCAGTGCCTGGGCTGATCGGGAGCAAGCCCCCTCCCACACTTGATCGGGGTTACACATTTCTATTTGAGAATACAGTCAAATGTGGGGTGCGGGGCTATCCAGTCCACGGTGTCAAGGGCGCAATCAAAATGCTCGGCGGCGTTGCGCATCGCATTGCTGACGAATGCG
>NZ_JBVVOS010000423.1:0-259 GCF_055807515.1 Bradyrhizobium sp. Kon69
ATTCCTGCAAGTCTATAACAGACAATACAAGCAATACCTAATAAAGAATAAGTTATCCACAGTGTCCGTGACGTATCGGCCAGGCGGGGAGTGAGTTTGTCATCCTTAAATGGCCCCGGCATTTCTGACTGATAAAGCTTTGCACCACCAATACCCAATAATGGCAATACAGCAACCGCCAGAACAATAACTCCTAAACCACCTATAAAATTTAACTGTGACCGATAGTACAAATATGCCCGAGGTAATGAACTAACAT
>NZ_JBVVOS010000424.1:0-259 GCF_055807515.1 Bradyrhizobium sp. Kon69
CGGTGCTGACGCTACTGGGTCGCCTGACCGTGCGGCGCTTGTGCCAGCGTGAGTTTTTCCGGCGGCGCGGGCGCCTGCTGGGGGTGCTGGGGTATGTGCTGCCTTACACCCTCCCGGCCCTGATCTGCCTGCCGTTGACGCTGTATGTCAGCCACGTGCTGGCCAAGTCGGTGGGCCGCGCGCCGGCGCTGTGTTTTGCCACCGCCACCAGCAGCGGCATCTTTTCCACCTCGATCCTGCTGTGCGTCATCGTCATGTT
>NZ_JBVVOS010000425.1:0-258 GCF_055807515.1 Bradyrhizobium sp. Kon69
GTAGGCCAGACTCACCACGACGATGCTCACGGCAATACCGCTGCTGATCACAGGCGCGAGAAAAACCCGCTTGGCGGCGGACTCGCGCTGGTCCAGCGGCGCCAGCCTGCTGGGCGGCTTGATCAGTTTCCTGAGTTTCTTCACGGTGCTGACCAATACCCTGGTGGTGGTGGTGCTGAGCTATTGGCTGGTCAAGCGCGAGTCCGCCGCCAAGCGGGTTTTTCTCGCGCCTGTGATCAGCAGCGGTATTGCCGTGAG
>NZ_JBVVOS010000426.1:0-258 GCF_055807515.1 Bradyrhizobium sp. Kon69
CTTGAAAGGACGGCATTTCGAGTCGGTCGATGTCATCACCTGGCGCAGAAACGCAAACCCAAACCGACCTCGACGCGGAAATCGTCGAGCTCTCGGCCGCCATTTCCCGCGATCCGGGCGATGCCAAGGCGCATCGCCGTCGAGGTCTCCTCAAGGCACGCTGCCGCAGGTACGACGAGGCACTGGTGGATCTGGAGCGAGCGCTGATGCTCGCGCCCGGCGACGGTCACGCGTATGGCCTCAGGGCGCTGGTTTGGG
>NZ_JBVVOS010000427.1:0-258 GCF_055807515.1 Bradyrhizobium sp. Kon69
CGAACAGCAGCGCTTCGGTCCAGTCACCCTTGGTAAACCCGTTGATGAACAACACCAGCGGCGCCATCACGAACATGAAGCGGATCAGCAGCCAGCTGACCTTGTTCACCCCATGCTGGAACGAGGTGGTGGCGCGGTCGGTCGCGGTGACGCGCTGCGCCAACGCACCGAAATAGGTGTTATTGCCCGTGGCCAGAATCACCGCTGTGGCGGCGCCGGACACCACATTGGTGCCCATGAACAGGATATTTTCCAAGT
>NZ_JBVVOS010000428.1:0-257 GCF_055807515.1 Bradyrhizobium sp. Kon69
CCGGAATCGCGCCGCATCGGCTCGAGGATCACGTCGGCCTCGATGCCGATCTCGGCGAGCTGCTCCAGCACCATGAAGCGGTAGGACGCATTGGTGATGACGATCGGGCGATCGAACAGCGAGGTCTCCGAGACGCGCAACAGCGTGTCCTGAAATGTCGAGCGCGTGCCGAACAACGGCAGGAACTGCTTGGGGCGCACCTCGCGCGAAGCCGGCCACAGCCGCGTTCCGGCACCGCCGCACATGATCAGGGGGAT
>NZ_JBVVOS010000429.1:0-257 GCF_055807515.1 Bradyrhizobium sp. Kon69
CGCCAGGGGGCGGCGTCGCGACGCCTTCACCATCGGCGCGCAGCACGACCTGGATACCTTCCTGACCGCGCAGGACGCGCCGCAGTTCGAGCCGCCATCCGCCGGCGCGCAGGTCCAGCCCGAGCACTACCGCGAGCAATGGCTCACCTACCTGCGCTACTGCAAGACGATGTTCCAGACGGTCTGCAACGCCTGGAGCGGCGCGGACGACGGCTTTGA
Organism: Bradyrhizobium sp. Kon69; assembly: GCF_055807515.1. NCBI lineage: Bacteria > Pseudomonadati > Pseudomonadota > Alphaproteobacteria > Hyphomicrobiales > Nitrobacteraceae > Bradyrhizobium > Bradyrhizobium sp. Kon69. The sequence goes on from NZ_JBVVOS010000429.1 coordinate 220, forward strand.
TCCGGTCAGCTATTGCTACGTGTTCAAAGAGCAGAAGG
>NZ_JBVVOS010000430.1:0-257 GCF_055807515.1 Bradyrhizobium sp. Kon69
GTGCAAGTAAGCGGCCTGCTTGGGCAGGCGCAAGCTGAACAGGAACGCCACCGCCATCATCGCGGTGACATACCAGTAGAAACTGTTTTCCATGCCGATGGACTTCAGTCCCAACGCGACCACTTCCGCCGAACCGCCGAACACCGCGTTGGCCACCGCATAGGCCAGGCCTACGCCCAGGGCACGCACCTGAGGCGGGAACATCTCCGCTTTGACCAGGCCGCTGATGGAGGTATAGAAGCTGACGATTGCCAGCC
>NZ_JBVVOS010000431.1:0-257 GCF_055807515.1 Bradyrhizobium sp. Kon69
CCGTTGAGTGCGCAGGCCCTCAACCCAATGGCGCATAGCGTGCTGCCTGATGGCCGGGCAATCCCGGCACTGTCTCTGGGGATGGGCGTACAGATGCACGCGCTGCTGTACGCCCAGGAACAGAGGTCAGATCAGGTCCTGGCGTTGCCTGCCAAGACATCATCTGCATCATCTGCATCAGCTGTGATCACAGGCGCTGGCTTGAACGGAATGCCAGGCAGGAACGCCGGCTCTTTAATCGCCTGTGTCGCTTGCTC
>NZ_JBVVOS010000432.1:0-257 GCF_055807515.1 Bradyrhizobium sp. Kon69
CGCGTGATCGAGGGCCTTGCATTGCTTGGCCAGGCGCTTCTGAATGCGCGAACGCAACCCCTTGAGCAACTTCTGATGCTGGGAGGCGCGAAGGAACCGTGGAAACGCATCGAGGATCAGCAGCAGGTGCGCCAGCTCAGGGCTCTGCGCCACCTGGCGATAGGCGTCCGGTTGCAGGCGCAGACGCCGATCAGCCGCGGCATCGTGACCTTGCCGATGCAAGTACGCCGCTGCGTGACCGTGAGGTGCTGGCGGCG
>NZ_JBVVOS010000433.1:0-257 GCF_055807515.1 Bradyrhizobium sp. Kon69
GCAGCGAGACGCGATTGAACTCAAGGCATGGGGTCGCCCGGAGCAGCATTGCGCAGGCGCACTGGGTATGGTGCTGAGCGAGGTTTTGGGCGTTGATGAAAATACCTCAGGTCAGAGGGTCTCTTCCCTGGTCACCTGGCTCACAGGACAGGCATGTTCATCGACGCTGCAAGTAGCGCTTGACGAGCCGATACACGAATTGATGACGATGGCGTTGGCCCGCGACCTCGGTTCTTCAGTCATGGTGCGGTTCGCGG
>NZ_JBVVOS010000434.1:0-257 GCF_055807515.1 Bradyrhizobium sp. Kon69
GCCTTTCCGGCCAGGGAGGGGTTGATGGTAGCGCGTTCTCGCCGACCTGCCGAGACACACTCAACTCAACAGCTACGCGCACTGCGTAGAGACCAAGGGTTTCCTTGGCGCGACGCCCAGAGAGTCTCGGTGGATTTGCACCAGCCTGCTGGCTGGCGGCAAGTTGCCCGGCGAAAAGCTAGTCGCCGAAGCCAGGCAATCGGGCCACCGTTAATCGACCCTCCCGGCAGCAATGTCCCAAACATCGACAGCATGGC
>NZ_JBVVOS010000435.1:0-257 GCF_055807515.1 Bradyrhizobium sp. Kon69
GTGCGGTCGAACTCGGGATCGTTTCCGGCATGGGCGCAGAAGCCGTGATCAGCGAACGCGGCCTGATGCGTATCGACGAAGGTCATGCGATCAGCTTCGGGGTCGCGGCACAGCGCACCGTTGGAGCAGGTGGCGAGCCCCTTCAATTGCGGCAGGAACTCGGTATCGACGAAGGTCGAGACGCGCGCGAGCCGCTGCGGATCCGCATTGAACGCGGGATGGATGTCGAAGCCGCCACGCCCGCCGCGGCAGGGTAC
>NZ_JBVVOS010000436.1:0-257 GCF_055807515.1 Bradyrhizobium sp. Kon69
GTGAGCCACGCCTGTTTCTCCTTCGACATGGGCTTGCTCGATCTCTTCCCGGTGCTGTGCGCGGGCCGAGCGCTGCTGATGCTCGATCACCGCCACAATATGCTGCCCAGGCAGAATATTCCGGGCGCCCCCGCGCAGAGCGCCAGCGACCGGATGCCAGCCATCGCAGCCACCCCCAGACCGCCTGCGAAGCGCCGTTCGAAACACCCTACGGCGCCGCCGTGACCAACCTGTATGCGATGTGCGCCATGCGCCAT
>NZ_JBVVOS010000437.1:0-257 GCF_055807515.1 Bradyrhizobium sp. Kon69
TCAAATCGTATGCGGAACGAACGGCGCGCGAACTGCCCGAGGGGCAACGCAAGCTGGTCGATATTGCACTCGCGCTCGCGCTGAAGCCAAAGCTCCTCCTGATGGATGAGCCGACTTCGGGCGTCGCGTCATCAGAGAAACTCACCATCATGGACATTCTAACCACGGCGCTGGCAAAGGAGAAAGTCACCTCGGTCTTCGTCGAGCACGACATGGATATGGTGGAGCGCTATGCCAACCGCGTCGCCGTGTGGAAT
>NZ_JBVVOS010000438.1:0-256 GCF_055807515.1 Bradyrhizobium sp. Kon69
CAGGCCCGGCAGCAACGGCGCAAACTCCTGGCCGGCCAAGACTGGCAGCGTCTCGCCGATGAGGTGCAGGTAGGTTATGGCCGCATGGGGCATTTTTTCTGGGGTTTTGAAGAACAGGGCGTCGTGCCGGACATCATTACCATGGCCAAGGGTATGGGCAACGGCCAGCCGTTGGGAGCTGTGATCACCCGCCGAGACATTGCCGAAGCCCTGGAAGCCGAGGGCTATTTCTTCTCGTCATCGGGCGGTAGCCCGG
>NZ_JBVVOS010000439.1:0-256 GCF_055807515.1 Bradyrhizobium sp. Kon69
CTGGCGATGGCCGAAGAACAGCCCATCCGCCCGGAGCACCTGCCCGATGACTTTTTTGTGGATTTGCTGGGGCCGACACAGGAGCCCGCCAGTGAGCGTCTGGATGACAGCGTCGACCTGACGCAGCGCTTGAAGGCGGCGGGCGGCAACATATCCCACCTCGCCCGCGAACTGGGGGTGAGCCGCAATACCCTGTACAAGCGCCTGCGTCAGAACGAAGGCTGAAGCAGCGCGCTGGCGCACGCCTACCGATACC
>NZ_JBVVOS010000440.1:0-256 GCF_055807515.1 Bradyrhizobium sp. Kon69
ATTTAGAACGTGGAATTGTGACAGAGGATGAGCCCTACATTATTGCCGTCAATGCTCACCTTTTGAGTCCCATGGCTATGACAGGCTTGTACGGAGTAAGTCAAAAGCCAGCTCCAGTAGAGGTTCTATTCAGTCTCGGCCCGATCCAGATGGAAATAGATCGAAATACCGGCGACATTGTTGATCAATCCCATCAGCACAGACCGCGAATCGACAAGCCCGGCAGTGAACATGGCGTAGAAGCCGACACTTTTAT
>NZ_JBVVOS010000441.1:0-256 GCF_055807515.1 Bradyrhizobium sp. Kon69
CATGATCGAAGGTGGCTGCATAGATAAAATTCCCGAAACACTGATGATCCCCTGTGGGAGGGGGCTTGCCCCCGATGGGGGTCTATCAGCCACTGCACCTGTGACTGACCCACTGCTATCGGGGCAAGCCCCCTCCCACATTTTTGGACTGGGTTGGGTCAGGCAGTCTGCAGGTTGTGCATGATCGAAGGTGGCTGCATAGATAAAATTCCCGAAACACTGATGATCCCCTGTGGGAGGGGGCTTGCCCCCGATG
>NZ_JBVVOS010000442.1:0-256 GCF_055807515.1 Bradyrhizobium sp. Kon69
CAAAATCCCCAGCAAGGCCTCTGGCTGCGGATCGTGCAGCATCTCGCTCAGCGCCGTCCTGGCCTTGACCAACTTGGGCCACGGCGTATCCAGCCCGGCATTGGACAAGCCATAGACCCCCGGCTTCATTGATTCGTCGTTGACGGGTTCACAAACCCCCTAATGACTGGAACAATGTCGGCCACTTTTCATGATGTTTTTTTGAGGTCGCTCAGGTGCAGATTCAGGGTCATTACGAGCTCCAGTTCGAAGCGGT
>NZ_JBVVOS010000443.1:0-256 GCF_055807515.1 Bradyrhizobium sp. Kon69
GCGCGCGCCGGCCGACAGACTGCCGTTGATCCGCGGAACCTGACACAGGGAGGATTGCGCACCCATGCTCATGCGCACGGTCGCCACCTGCGCCGTGAAAGGCAACGGTTTCTTGTTGAAGGTGCCGCCCATTGCCAAATCGAGCACCAGCTCAGCCCCGTGCCCCGGGCCTTGACCGATGTGCTGCAACAGGTAGCTGCGGACCTGGGGCTGAAAATCGACCTGCTCTACGGTGGCAAACGCTCCCTGGCCCTGG
>NZ_JBVVOS010000444.1:0-256 GCF_055807515.1 Bradyrhizobium sp. Kon69
TTGAGTTTCATCAGCGTCAGCAACAACACGGCGTCGCCACCATCGCCCTGATCGATATCGATCACTTCAAGCGCATCAACGACACACACGGGCACATTGTCGGGGATACGGTGCTGCGCCAGCTAAGCCTGGAATTGCGACGGCATCTGCGGGAAAACGACTTGGTCGGACGCTACGGTGGCGATGAGTTCTGCGTGATCCTTGCGCAAATGCAATCGGAAAAGGCGGCGAAAATCATGGAGCGCCTGCGCGAAAC
>NZ_JBVVOS010000445.1:0-255 GCF_055807515.1 Bradyrhizobium sp. Kon69
GCTCGTCGAATAGCCCTGTGAGCTCCTCAGGGTTGTTGACGTTTATAGAGGAAATAAGCTCTTCTCTGTCTGCGTTCGTAGTATTTTCGATGCAGTACGTAAAAAGTAGGCCTTGTATTATTGAGATGCTTGGCTTGAAGTTCATTCGAGATCCGCAAATGCTGTAATGGGTTGACCATCTTCGTTTAAGAAAACTCGTGCTCTTTTCGTTTGGTCGTATTCGTAGCCATTTCGTTTATATCCTTCTCCGATTAT
>NZ_JBVVOS010000446.1:0-255 GCF_055807515.1 Bradyrhizobium sp. Kon69
GGCAAAGCCTGCGCGCTCGTCACCGACGGACGCTTCTCGGGCGGCTCGTCGGGCCTGTCGATCGGCCATCTGTCGCCGGAAGCGGCCGAAGGTGGCAACATCGGTCTGGTCAGGACCGGCGATCGCATCGCCATCGACATCCCGAACCGCAGCATCACGCTGGAGGTCTTCGACGAGGAGCTCGCCAGGCGCCGCGCCGTGGAAGAGGCGAAGGGCGATGCCGCATGGCAGGCGATCGGCCGCAAGCGCAACGTC
>NZ_JBVVOS010000447.1:0-255 GCF_055807515.1 Bradyrhizobium sp. Kon69
GTCAGTTACCGAAATACTGGCTGGATTGCCGCCATCGGGGGCAAGCCCCCTCCCACATTTTGATCTTCATCCGCCGCCAAATTGCAGAGTGCCCATGGCCAGCTTGGCCATGATTGCAGTCGCGCCCAATTGCACCAGCCACAACGCCAGGCCATCGAGGAACACCCCCAGCGCCACTTGCAGCACCTGGCTTTTCTGGCGCTTGGCCTGGGGCGCACGCGGGGCGTAGTCGTGCAGTTCGTCGCGATCGGCGCG
>NZ_JBVVOS010000448.1:0-255 GCF_055807515.1 Bradyrhizobium sp. Kon69
GGTGGCCGCGCGCAGCGAATACCTGGTGTGCATCGATGGCGATGCGTTGCTCGACAAGAACGCGGCGGCCTACATGGTCGCGCCGATGCTCGACAACCCGCGCCTGGGCGCCGTGACCGGCAACCCGCGCGTGCGCACACGCTCCACCCTGATCGGCCGGGTGCAGGTCGGCGAGTTCTCCTCGATCATCGGCCTGATCAAACGCACCCAGCGCGTGTTCGGGCGGATCTTCACCGTGTCGGGCGTGGTGGTGGC
>NZ_JBVVOS010000449.1:0-255 GCF_055807515.1 Bradyrhizobium sp. Kon69
CTGGAAGAGACCTTGATCGAGGCCGGTTACGGGGTTGTTAGCGCCGCATCGGGCGAAGAGGCCGCCCGTTTGCTCATCAGAACGCCCCTTCCGCGAGCTGTGGTCACTGACATCAATCTCGGCCGCGCCAGGATGGACGGATGGGGGCTGGCTCGCCTCGCACGCGGGAACGACCCAAGCTGCGGGATCCTGTACGTCTCCGGCGATAGCGCCCACCGATGGGCCTCCAATGGCGTGCCCCGCAGCATCCTCCTG
>NZ_JBVVOS010000450.1:0-255 GCF_055807515.1 Bradyrhizobium sp. Kon69
CACTCACCGCAGCCCAAGTGCCCGCAGGTCCGCCGCCGAGGACCAGCACGTCGGCGTCGAACTCAACCGATCCCGGCGGGGCGGACACGCGCTCGGCGCGATGGGGTTGGCTTGTCATCGTACACTCCTCTAAGCGGAACAATCTCAATTGCGCGCTGCGTCGGCTAAATCATCACATGTGGAGCTGACGGATTACGCCGTCACTGACGCCTTCCAGCGCATGAAGCGCCGCTCCAGCGCTTCGAGAACTGCATT
>NZ_JBVVOS010000451.1:0-255 GCF_055807515.1 Bradyrhizobium sp. Kon69
CGCACCGGCCTGAAGGGAGGGGACATGGAACCGGACCTGGAAGTTGTCCAGATACGGCGCGGCGAGTCATTCAAGGCGTGGTCGCACGGCTACCCATTCCACACCGTCCGCTGGCATTTCCATCCCGAGTACGAGCTCCATCAGGTCGTGGCCACCAGCGGACGCTATTTCGTCGGTGACTTCATCGGCGACTTCGAACCAGGTAATCTCGTGCTCACCGGCCCCAATTTGCCGCACAATTGGGTGAGCGATCTG
>NZ_JBVVOS010000452.1:0-255 GCF_055807515.1 Bradyrhizobium sp. Kon69
TTCTACTGGATGGCGATTCTGTTTTCCAACACGCTTGGCACCGCGTTGGGCGATTTCCTGGCGGACGATTCGGGGCTGGGTTTTGCCGGCGGCGCGCTGCTGATCGGCTCGACCATTGCTCTGGTGGTGGCGCTCAAGTACTTCACCCGGATCTCGTCAGTGCTGTTGTTCTGGGTGGCGTTCGTGCTGACCCGGCCGTTTGGCGCGACGCTGGGCGACTTCCTGACCAAACCCCATGAGAAGGGTGGGCTGGAT
>NZ_JBVVOS010000453.1:0-255 GCF_055807515.1 Bradyrhizobium sp. Kon69
GCTTTTTTTATACGGCCAATCACAAGGGCTGGTATCGCTGCCATTATCGGCGAGACCGCATACACAAACACAACGTCAATTTTTTTATTGCGTAATTTCCATGGGCCAAGCACAGACGCAGCAACAAAAAAAGAGAAATAATTTAAGATCAGACTAAAACTACGTGTCCCGCGTGGTATTAACGGCACTCTGACTACCTGAGCACCTGAATAATTTTCGAATTCACTCGGACAGTTACGAAAAGGTTCGTATATC
>NZ_JBVVOS010000454.1:0-254 GCF_055807515.1 Bradyrhizobium sp. Kon69
AGGGCGCCCTGGCCGGCAGGCGTGATCGACGTGGTCCAGTGACCGGTCGCATCGACCGTCACCGCCGCACCATTGACGGTCAGGGCCGAGCCGATCTCAGCGGTGCCGCTGACCTGGACCCCGCCGGCCGCTTCCGCGGCGTTGATCAGGTTGTTACCGCCCTCGATCGTCGTGATGGCGACCGCAGGCGCCGTCGTATCCAGCGTGAAGCTCAGCGAAGCCGAGCCGGTATTGCCGAAGCTATCGGTCTGGCT
>NZ_JBVVOS010000455.1:0-254 GCF_055807515.1 Bradyrhizobium sp. Kon69
GACGATCCCGATCTCGACGTCACCGCCGATGACGTGCTGGTGCTGCGCAACGCCGGTCCTAAGGGCGCGCCCGGCATGCCCGAGGCGGGCTATCTGCCGATCCCGAAGAAGCTCGCGCGCGCTGGGACCAAGGACATGGTGCGCATTTCGGATGCGCGCATGAGCGGCACCGCATTCGGCACCATCGTGCTGCACATCACTCCGGAATCCGCCGTCGGCGGCCCGCTGGCGCTGGTGAAGAACGGCGACATGAT
>NZ_JBVVOS010000456.1:0-254 GCF_055807515.1 Bradyrhizobium sp. Kon69
GAACCCATCTCGGTAGACTCCCAGTTCAACGCTCTATTGGCCACATGGGGCATACGCATGCCCGCGGACACGCTAGTGGTTGACAGCCTTTACGCCTCCTCGGCGTCGCTCGGCCCAGGCACGCCCGCGGTCGTGCACCCCGCCAGGTTAAAACTGCCACGACAGGCAATGACGGCGCACGACATCAGCAGCTGGAAACTGGACAGCCTGAGCGTATCAAGCAGTGGTGCGCTGTTGCGCACGCGAAAAAGCCG
>NZ_JBVVOS010000457.1:0-254 GCF_055807515.1 Bradyrhizobium sp. Kon69
GCACCCTGACCGCCTTCGTACCCGGCAACCAGGCCCAGCAATTCACCTTCACTTCGGCACTGCCGGTGCAAGTGCTCAAGGGCATGGCACCGATTCTGCTGCCGTATTTGCAGCCGGGCGGCCAGACGCTGTGTTTGCCCACGACAAGCATGGGTGTCCTATCGCACTGACGCCCCGCGGTACACATGTGGGAGGGGACTTGCCCTAACGCCAACCAGTTAAGCGAACGTTCACTGTAGGAGCGAGCTTGCTCG
>NZ_JBVVOS010000458.1:0-254 GCF_055807515.1 Bradyrhizobium sp. Kon69
GGCGTCGAGGCGCTGCTGCGCTGGCAGCATCCGAGCGTTGGCGACGTGCCGCCGGGTTTGTTTCTGCCGTTGCTGGAAGAGGCACGGTTGATCAACCAGTTAAGCTCCTGGATTTATCAGCGGTGCCGCCGCCCAGGCGCCCTGGATAAACGCGCAACCATTGGCCTTGAGCCACTGCGCCTGTTCAAAGGTTTGCACGCCCTCCGCGATCACCAGCACACCAAAATGCCCGCACAGTTCGATGATGCTGCGTG
>NZ_JBVVOS010000459.1:0-254 GCF_055807515.1 Bradyrhizobium sp. Kon69
GGTCAGCAGCGCCAGCAAAATCGGGAAGACGTTGGCGACCAGCAGGGCCAGCGCTACCGGAACGCGGGCGACGGCGGAATAGAGACAGAGGCTTTGGGTGGCGATCAGCAGGCCCAGAAGTACTTGCCAGCGCCATGCGCCTGGAGGGAGGCGCAGGCTTTGGCGTTGCCACAGGACCAAGATGGCCAGCACGAGCAGGGTGCCACCTGAGCGCATCAGGATGGCCAGCAGGACACCGGCGCCGTCGTCGAAGG
>NZ_JBVVOS010000460.1:0-254 GCF_055807515.1 Bradyrhizobium sp. Kon69
AACCCGAAGCGCAATGGCTGCCACGCCGCAAGCAGATCGACGACTGGCTGGATGTGGGTGACGTACGCTGCGCCTGGCGTGCATTGGCGCTGCTGCGTGATCACGCTGATCCGCTGCTGGCTCGCGCCGGCAAGACTCTCAGCGAAGGCTGCCCACTGACCGCCCATCTGGTGTGGGAGCAAATCCGGCGGTGATCATTTCACCGACTCGTCAGGATTGGTGACGGTCGGTTGAGTTTTTAGTTTCCGAATGAC
>NZ_JBVVOS010000461.1:0-254 GCF_055807515.1 Bradyrhizobium sp. Kon69
TGCTTTCGCTGGTGCTGGGCTATCTGTCATGGCGCTTCGTGGAAACGCCGTTCCGGGAAAAACGCTTGCTGGCCACCCGCAAGACGATTCTGGCGGCAGCCATGGTCGGCATTCTGGGGCTGGGCTTTACGGACCGAAATGGCAGAACAACCGTTCATCGGGCGTGTCTTTGTCAGCCATGCGCCCGCATCGTCCCCAGTGGATCGGTGATCGAACGCAAGTAACTGCCGTCGCCCTGGCGAATATCGATCAGC
>NZ_JBVVOS010000462.1:0-254 GCF_055807515.1 Bradyrhizobium sp. Kon69
TATAAAGACGGAACGGGACAAAGCCAAAAGGGCGGATACGGTGCCCATAATGAATTCCCCCTGGCGCCCTCTGCGGTCATGCACAAGAGTTGGAACACCGACTTCCAGTCGCAGATCACGGACAAGATCGATCAGTTCTGGAAAGACCAGGGGGCCAATTACCAAACCATGCTCAAGGGCGAATTCACCCGCCAGGCCCGTCAACAACTGAAGGCATTTGAGTCAAAAAGCCCGGCCGAGCAAGCACTGCAGGC
>NZ_JBVVOS010000463.1:0-254 GCF_055807515.1 Bradyrhizobium sp. Kon69
GATACTGATGGCTACCTGACCGCACAGATCCACCTCAACCCCAACAGTTACCCCGACGATGCCAGCCGTATCCTGTTTTATCAGCGCTTGCATGACGGCGTCGCCACGATCCCAGGGGTCGAACGTGCCGCATTGACCACCAGTGCCGTCGGGCAATTCACCCTGCCGCGCCAGGTGGATGTCGACTCGTCGACCAACAACACCAATGAGCGCTGGTCTTACCCGATAGTCAACGATGTACAGGTCATGCCCGG
>NZ_JBVVOS010000464.1:0-254 GCF_055807515.1 Bradyrhizobium sp. Kon69
TCGCTTGAAGCGTGCGGCTTGCAGCTGGGAGAACCCCCATGTCCCTGGAAAATATTTCCTGTCAGAAAAGTTTTGGTGGTTGGCACAAGCGCTACAAACACAGCTCCCACGTGCTCGATTGCGACATGACCTTCGCAGTCTACCTGCCGCCGCAAGCGGAGCAGTGCGGCAAGCTGCCGGTGCTGTACTGGCTGTCTGGCTTGACCTGCACCGATGAGAACTTCATGCAGAAGGCCGGTGCCCATCGCATGGCC
>NZ_JBVVOS010000465.1:0-253 GCF_055807515.1 Bradyrhizobium sp. Kon69
CGATCGCGGTCTCGCGGAAGGCGCGCTCGAGCTCGTCGAGCGAGACTTCGCCCGGACGCAGCGGACGCTCCAGGCTCTGGTCGGCCAGCACGCTGGCTTCAACGGCGACAGGCGCTTCCGGCACCAGCGGCGGCGCTTCGGCCACGGGAGCAGCAGCGGCACCGGCCGCCATAGCGGCCATGCCCTGCTCGACCATCGCTTCCAGCTTGTCGATGAGATCGCGGTCGGTACCCTCGGGCTCGGCTTCGGTCGC
>NZ_JBVVOS010000466.1:0-253 GCF_055807515.1 Bradyrhizobium sp. Kon69
GCTGGCTGGAACATGCCGGGCCACGCAAGGCCGGCGTTGTATCGGCACTGTGCTGGTGCGGCGGCCTGTTGATCTCGGCATTGGGTATCTATACCCACCAGATCTGGCTGATGTGGATCGGCTCCGGCGTCATTGGCGGTATTGGCCTGGGTCTGGGTTATATCTCGCCGGTATCGACGCTGATCAAGTGGTTCCCGGACAAGCGCGGCATGGCCACCGGCATGGCGATCATGGGTTTTGGTGGCGGCGCGAT
>NZ_JBVVOS010000467.1:0-253 GCF_055807515.1 Bradyrhizobium sp. Kon69
GTAATCAAGAACCCATCTTGCTCGCCTTTCGTCTCATAACCCCAGCCGCTAGGGCTTGATGATGTGCTTGCAAATGATGCTCCAAGCAGGCATATCTTTGATGAATACTCAAGTTTTCCACTTGGCCCGGCTGTCACTTTCAAATTGCAGCAATAACTATCGAAGTGCTCATCTGCCGCGTTTTGGTCTTTTACAAAAACAGATGAGTAATAGAAATCAGTCATCACTGTTATTCCATTTATACGCTTTATAG
>NZ_JBVVOS010000468.1:0-253 GCF_055807515.1 Bradyrhizobium sp. Kon69
CCGCCAGCACGGCTTGCAGGCCCAGCGTTTCACCCACCTGCGCAAGATCCTGCAGCGCAAGGTTCATCGCTTCGCGAATCTGCTCCAGGCGCTCATCGCTCAAACTCCCCGGGCCGATATAGGGCAATGTCGGGCTCGGCGCGCTGCGGCTGACGATGCGCAGCCCGGCCACTTCGGCGGGCGCGAAACGGGCCAGGTAATCGAAGGTGACGCTGTCGATGGCGACAAGGTCGGCGCGGCCTTCGCGCAGCCA
>NZ_JBVVOS010000469.1:0-253 GCF_055807515.1 Bradyrhizobium sp. Kon69
GTTTCGAAGAAGTCGCCGCGTTCGATGCCATTGACCCCGTGACGGATAGCGACCAGGCGATTCAGGCGCAAAGCGCAGTGGCGGGGATCATTCAATGGGGCAGGGCGAATGGGACATTGCCTTTGCAGGGTGAATATTCGGCTGCTCAAGTAACCGATACCCAACGGGCGATCAGTGTGCAACAACAGCGAATGCTGCGTGCGGTCGACGCATTGGGTGCCTCGGTCCCGACGCAGCGCTCTGTCGCATTGGC
>NZ_JBVVOS010000470.1:0-253 GCF_055807515.1 Bradyrhizobium sp. Kon69
TTCTTTGAACCGACGGTATTGGCGGACGCCACGCCGGACATGTTGATCTTCCGGGAGGAAACTTTTGGCCCGGTCGCGCCCGTATTCCGCTTCAAGACTGAAGAGGAAGCGATCCGCCTTGCGAACGATACCGAGTTCGGACTTGCGGCCTATTTCTACGGCCGCGATATCGGACGGGTCTGGCGCGTTGCCGAAGCGCTCGAGTACGGCATCGTCGGTATCAACGAAGGCCTGATCTCGACCGAGGTTGCAC
>NZ_JBVVOS010000471.1:0-253 GCF_055807515.1 Bradyrhizobium sp. Kon69
CATCGAACTGGTGGCCGGTACCGTTCAGCGGGTGGTCAATGGCGTGATCGGTACGGCTGCCGCCCAGGCCTTGCTGGCGCTGATCGGCTTCCTGATCGCTGGCGTGCCTGGCGCGTTGCCAGCAAGCGATCGCAGCGCGCCGCCAGTTCGTCACTCAGTTCGCCATTGGCACAGCCGGGTTCGAAAATCGAGGCGTAGTGGGCTCGGGTCAGTACCGCCAGGCTCACTGCACGTTTGCGTTGTTCGTACCAAC
>NZ_JBVVOS010000472.1:0-252 GCF_055807515.1 Bradyrhizobium sp. Kon69
GGAAATTTCAAACGTGCAGAAGCCCGCTGGGTTGAATGGTTTATTCAAGATCCGCGTGGCCATTCTGTAGATTTCGTCAATTTCCATTTTGGGCTCGGTACACAGCCCAGGCCAGAATTTGACGTTTCTCCCTCACTTGGTGACTGTATTGGAGCTGTTCAATATGAGCAGGAAGGGAACAGCCTGATTCGCCTCATCGTCAACGATGAACGGGAGCCCGGTGAGTGCACACTGAAAGCGTCTAGTCAGTTG
>NZ_JBVVOS010000473.1:0-252 GCF_055807515.1 Bradyrhizobium sp. Kon69
TGGATGTCAAGCTGTCGCCGCCGGGCGGCAACGGCATCGGTACCAATCCCGAGCAATTGTTCGCGGCCGGCTGGTCGGCCTGCTTCGAAGGCGCGATGGAAATCGCGGCCCGCAAGCGGAAGATCGAGCTCCCCAGGAAATGTGCGATCGATGCGGAGATCGACCTCGTGCTCGACGAGGGCGCCTATTCGCTCAGGGCACGCCTCGATGTCAGCCTGCCCGGCCTCGATCGCGAGATCGCGCGCGGCCTCG
>NZ_JBVVOS010000474.1:0-252 GCF_055807515.1 Bradyrhizobium sp. Kon69
GCTTACGTGGCGTCCGCCCGTGGCCTGCTGCGCCGCGTGCATTGGCTGGCGAACGACCAGACCAAACTCGCCGAAGACTTCACCTGGCAGTTCACCGAGGCCACCGAGGCCCAGCGCAATGTCAGCCTGGACGCGTTGGTGGAAGAAGCCGACCTCAAATTGCTGATGGCCCGCAACCCGGCGGCGAACACCTTGGCCAGCTGGCCGCTGCGCTCGTAGTTCATCGCCAGCGCCAGCTCCAGTTGGTCGCGT
>NZ_JBVVOS010000475.1:0-252 GCF_055807515.1 Bradyrhizobium sp. Kon69
GGTTGCTTTTCCACCTGGCACAGATCGCCAATGCGTGCCTGGGGCAGACGGCACTGCATCAGCATGCCGTTGACGCGCTGTATTCGGCCGCGCATCGTGACTGGCGCAAAGCCGTTCAACGCCGCCGATTGTTGGCGTTGCCAGGCCTCGAGGCGCTCTTGCAACGAGCCGCTCACCAACGCACCTCGTACCGCTGCGCACCGTCGAATACCACTTGGCTGTTATCGGCCTATCAGCAGATTGAACTGATGC
>NZ_JBVVOS010000476.1:0-252 GCF_055807515.1 Bradyrhizobium sp. Kon69
GTCCAGGGTGGTGGCGATAGCCGTGGGATGGTGGGCAAAATCGTCGTAGATGGTAATCCCATTCTCGTCGGCCACCTTTTCCATGCGGCGCTTGACGCTTTTAAACGCGCTCAAAGCTGCGATGCCAATGGACGGCACTACGCCCACATGCCGCGCTCCAATTCCATGAAGTTGGGTGCACACCGTGATGGCTTGCCGGAAAGCGTCAATGACGCCGACCAGGCGGTCTGGTATGCACCGGCCAACCTTGGC
>NZ_JBVVOS010000477.1:0-252 GCF_055807515.1 Bradyrhizobium sp. Kon69
TGGTTGTCCCCGCTGGCCGGCCGATGATGCCGTTGAGTTGGGGCCCGAACCCACCCCGTGCGCCTTCACCGACACTGTGACAGCCGCCGCACGTCTTGGTGAACAGCTTGCCGCCCGCCTCGGCATCGCCGGCAGCAAACGCCGAGTGGGCATTGAAGATCAGGGCTAGGGTCAACAAGGCATACTTCATCAGAGGGCTCCGCATCGAGTGTTGCCTGCGATTATGCCTGTTTAAAATCGACTTCCCCCTTC
>NZ_JBVVOS010000478.1:0-252 GCF_055807515.1 Bradyrhizobium sp. Kon69
GAAGGGTCTGTTGTATTTACCAGATTAATTATTTTTGGATGTGCTCATTCTTTAATTCATATCCTGGGTAGTTTAGCAGGCATAGCGCGCTATCGGGATTTTGATGCAAAAGCTTAGGTAGAATTTTGAAAAGGGATTTATAGTAGTGTTCGAAATCAATCCCGCCAAGAGTAGTTGTGCATGCCTGCATCACTGAAGAGTCAAAGGGCTTTAAGAAGCTTCTCATTATGGAGTCGACTACTTCGCTGTCGG
>NZ_JBVVOS010000479.1:0-252 GCF_055807515.1 Bradyrhizobium sp. Kon69
GCGCCAGGCCCGCCGGTAAGCGACTCAGCAGTTCATGTCCGACCGCCCGCTGCAACTCGGCCACGCTGTCGTAACTGGCCGCCGCCCGGGAAAACGAGGCCGCCACCTGGCGTTTGTCAGGCAAGCCCAATGGGTGGCGGCCACACCTTGCCAGCCGATCTGTTGCAGCAACTGCCTGCGGAGCTGGCCAAGCGCCCTCATGCGTTCAGTGTGCTGGCGTTCATCGGTGGTGAACCCGCTGGATTGGTCAAT
>NZ_JBVVOS010000480.1:0-252 GCF_055807515.1 Bradyrhizobium sp. Kon69
GAAGCTTCCCATGATGGCGGACCTATCAACCTCGGTGTTCGGGACAAACTGCGAGAACAAGCCGGCGCAGAATCAAGTTGCAACTTCAGGGCCGCAGCGAAAACTGCTGCGGCCCTGTTTTTGAGCGGAAGCCGCGAACCGGATGCTCCGGAACGTGGCGAGAAAACTCTAACGGGAACGCTGCGCGATGGCTTTAAGCCGCATGAGGGTTGACGATGGTGTACCCTCGCAGGGAGCGCGGGTGAATTCGCG
>NZ_JBVVOS010000481.1:0-251 GCF_055807515.1 Bradyrhizobium sp. Kon69
CTGTTGGCGGTCAAGCTGATCGAACGCATGCGCCAAGTGGAGCTGAGCGCCGACGTGCGCGTGCTGTTCGGCCAGCCGACCTTGGCCGCGCTGGCGGCGGCGGTGGGCGGGCAGCACGAAGTGCAGGTGCCGGCCAATCGCATTGAAGAACACAGTGAGGCCATCACGCCGGACATGCTGCCGCTGGTGGAACTGGATCAGGCCGCTATCGACCACATCATCCAGGCGGTGCCCGGCGGTATTGCCAATGT
>NZ_JBVVOS010000482.1:0-251 GCF_055807515.1 Bradyrhizobium sp. Kon69
CGGCGCGGATTTCACGGGGGCCGAATCGGTGATGATCCGCCCCTACAACATGGCCACCGGTGCGGCGCCGTTCGATTCGCTGTCGGTTGCCGACATTGGCGACGTGGCGATCAACACCTTCAACCTCCTGGACGCCGTGCGCATCATCGAAGAAGCCTACGATGAAATCCTCGAGCACAACGTTATTCCCATGACCCTGGGCGGCGATCACACCATCACCCTGCCGATCCTGCGGGCTATCCATAAAAAAC
>NZ_JBVVOS010000483.1:0-251 GCF_055807515.1 Bradyrhizobium sp. Kon69
GGCAGCCAAAGCACCCATGGCGGCTACTGCGGCTCGGCGGTGAAGCCGATTGCGTTGAACATGGTCGCCGAAATCGCCCGTGACCCGCAGACCCAAGGCCTGCCGATCTGCGGTATCGGCGGCATCGGCAACTGGCGGGACGCCGTAGAGTTCATCGCCTTGGGGTGCGGCGCGGTACAGGTGTGCACGGCGGCGATGCTGCATGGGTTTCGCATCGTGGAAGAAATGAAGGATGGCTTGTCGCGGTGGAT
>NZ_JBVVOS010000484.1:0-251 GCF_055807515.1 Bradyrhizobium sp. Kon69
GTTTTGAATCGTCCCAAGGCACCAGAAATGGCAGATAAGCAGGCGATGGTGCAGGGTATTGTGTCTGCTCATATCGAAGCGAATAAACTTTTTACTTCTGATTCCGGCGCTGGCCTGCCTGATCCTCATCAATGGGTTAAGTCCTGGATACAGGATAATGTCGAGTTACGAACGGGTAAGCGTATCGACCCTGATAAAGTCTGGCTGCATCAGTTCTTTCCTGCCCAGACCACCCCGTCTAAAAACACTAT
>NZ_JBVVOS010000485.1:0-251 GCF_055807515.1 Bradyrhizobium sp. Kon69
GCCGGGCTTGTGGCGCTGACCCGTTGCATGGCTCGGGTCAGCGAGGCCTGGTCGGAAAAACCGGCGCGCAAGGCGATTTCGCAGATGGGCAATGAGGTTGCGCGCAGCCATCGCGGGGCTGTGCTGGGGGGTGATCTTTCTCGGCCCCCAGCTTACGCCGGGGTTGAGCGGGCTGCAGTTCGCCGTGCTCAGGTTTCTCTGTTATGGCGCGATCTCGTTGGCCTTGCTGCTGCCGCGCTGGCGGCGGGTTT
>NZ_JBVVOS010000486.1:0-251 GCF_055807515.1 Bradyrhizobium sp. Kon69
CTACCTCAAGATCGCCCCGGAACACACCGAGGAAGGTCCACTCAACCAGATGATGAAACCGGGCATCGGCAGCTATGACAAGTTCAACCGCATGTTCGAGAAGTACACCAAGGAAGCAGGCAAGGAGCAGTACCTGATCCCGTACTTCATCGCCGCCCACCCCGGCACCACCGATGAAGACATGATGAACCTGGCCCTGTGGCTCAAGGGCAACGGCTTCCGTGCCGACCAGGTGCAGGCGTTCTACCCGT
>NZ_JBVVOS010000487.1:0-251 GCF_055807515.1 Bradyrhizobium sp. Kon69
GCCGTATCGACCGGATATGGCCAAGGGGCTCGATGCTTGAGCCGTCCTCTTTTCGCTTGATAAGGACGTTGATATGAACCTTGCAGAACAGCCTGAACAGTTTGCTGCGCTGAGTGCGCAACGCCTCATGGAATCTCCGGCCCCGGCCCGGCCCACACTGGTGTGCCTGTCCCATTTGCGCTGGGGTTTCGTTTACCAGCGCCCGCAGCATGTGATGTCGCGCCTGGCCAAAGACTACGACGTGATCTTCT
>NZ_JBVVOS010000488.1:0-251 GCF_055807515.1 Bradyrhizobium sp. Kon69
GCCGTCGATTTAATCCTGGAGGGCTTTCGCCGCTGCAAGCAGCCCCTGGAATTTTCGATACCGCGCCGCCAACACCGGCTGCACTTGCTCATCAGGCACATACCGCGCCTTCACCGGCATCCCCGCCGCCAGCAAATCCGCGCCCTCCCCGATGGACATGAAGCCCAACTTTGCCGCACCGATGCATGCGCTCAGTTGCTGGCCAATATTCTGCAGCGCGAGATTTTTACCTTGCAGGGCAGCGAACTGAG
>NZ_JBVVOS010000489.1:0-250 GCF_055807515.1 Bradyrhizobium sp. Kon69
GTTCATGCTCAGAATCCTTCGTACGGTGAATGGCTTCGCGACGCAGCCGCGCTGACGCAGGGAGAACGACTCAATAGTGGGCGGTTGGCCAATCGGTATAACCCTTGGCGCCTCCGCCGTAGTAACTCTCACGTGGTGCAATGGTAAGTTCGGCGCCACGACGCAGACGCTCTACAAGGTCCGGGTTGGAAATGAACAGGCGGCCAAAGGCAACTGCATCGATTTTCCCTTGTGCGCGGCGCTCAACGGC
>NZ_JBVVOS010000490.1:0-250 GCF_055807515.1 Bradyrhizobium sp. Kon69
GCCGTTATTACCAGACGTTCAGGGATGACTGTACGCGCATCCGTAGGCCCATCTTGAGTGGGATGTACGCAGGCACGTCGTAAAGGTAGAGAAGGCGTTGGAAAAGAAATGTGGGAGGGGGCTCTACATAGCGGTGTGTCAGTTACGAATACACTGGCGAACACCCTGCCATCGGGACAAGCTCCTCCCACGCTCCTGCTGAGTCGCTGGAAATCGCATGCCAAACACAAAACCAAATGTGGGGGCTTGC
>NZ_JBVVOS010000491.1:0-250 GCF_055807515.1 Bradyrhizobium sp. Kon69
GCTCACCACGCGGGATGATCAGGTCGATGGCGCCGTGCTCCAACAGGAACTCGCTGCGCTGGAAACCTTCCGGCAGTTTTTCACGCACGGTCTGTTCGATCACGCGTGGGCCGGCAAAGCCGATCAGGGCTTTTGGCTCGCCGACGATCACGTCGCCCAGCATCGCCAGACTGGCGGAAACGCCGCCGTAGACAGGGTCGGTCAGCACTTGTTCGATCTGCGGCAGACGCTCCAGGGCCAGGCGGCCGAG
>NZ_JBVVOS010000492.1:0-250 GCF_055807515.1 Bradyrhizobium sp. Kon69
TACCCCGGCATCCTGGCGGGCATCGAAGGCCTGGAAGCCCAGGGCTTCCCGGTGCTGGTCAAGGATGCGTCCCTGGGCGGTGAGTTCCCGGTGATGTGCGTGACCCTGATGAACCCGCGCACCGGCGGAGTATTCGCCTCGTTCGGCGCCCACCCGAGCCTGGAAGTGGCGCTGGAGCGCAGCCTCACCGAACTGCTGCAAGGCCGCAGTTTCGAAGGCTTGAACGACTTGCCGCAGCCGACCTTCGAAG
>NZ_JBVVOS010000493.1:0-250 GCF_055807515.1 Bradyrhizobium sp. Kon69
TAGTCGGCGGGCATGATGCCGTCCTGGGCAAACAAGCGATACGCCTGCAACCCCACCAGCATCGCAATCGAACGCTCGACGAACAACCCCACCGTGTCGCCGCGCTTGACCCCCCGTTCAAGCAGGTGCACCGCCAATCGGTTGGCTTGGCGGTTGAGCTGCTCATAACTGATGCGCTGTCCTGCGCAGATCGCCGCTGTTGCTTGGGGCGCCCGCCGCGCTTGCGCTTCGATCGCGTGGTGCACATTGG
>NZ_JBVVOS010000494.1:0-250 GCF_055807515.1 Bradyrhizobium sp. Kon69
GGTTTAGCGGGTAGGACGTCCGCCTGCATGCGTTCAATTGTTGCTGCCTTTCCACTCTGACGAGACCATGCGAATCTCAAGAAATCGGCGGCGGTTCATCCGCGGCCCGGCTAACGCAGCAGCTCGCTTCCCACAGCCGGCCACGATAAAATCCACTATTCGGGATCAATACCTATCCCAGAGAATGCAGCCTCTGGCGCCATTAAGTGCGTGCCACATCTGGCCGAAGCCGCTGGCATGTCGCACGGAG
>NZ_JBVVOS010000495.1:0-249 GCF_055807515.1 Bradyrhizobium sp. Kon69
GTTGGCCCGGCTGGCCGCCTGACGCCCCTGCGGCTCACTCCATTGGGCCACATGGGGGCCTTGTGGTCGTGGAAAATCCGGGCCGACGGTGCAGGCGCTCAAGCTGATCAGGCTCAGGGTGAGCCAGGCGAGGTGTCTCATTGTTGGGCCACCTCAGTTTGTTGCGCTGCGTGGGTGTCGACTCTGTAAAAGTGCCAGCCAGCGCCCACATCAGCGTTTGCGCAGGATCACACTGCCGATGGAATAGCC
>NZ_JBVVOS010000496.1:0-249 GCF_055807515.1 Bradyrhizobium sp. Kon69
CCACGACATAGCCGCGCTCATGCAGCGACTGCCGGTTGGCCTCGATGCGGGGCCGCAGGATTTTCGCAGCCTCGGGAGCTTCCCGCTCCATGTCCGCGATGAAGGCATCGCCGACCTCGGGCGCCAATGCCGCAGTGTAGGCTGCGCCTGCAGCGGTCGAGGCCATCGAGATGCGGCTGCCGGTGCCCTCGTGCAGCCCGAGTGCCGAGGCCGAACGCGCGAACTGAAGATAGACCAGATGGAAGCGAT
>NZ_JBVVOS010000497.1:0-249 GCF_055807515.1 Bradyrhizobium sp. Kon69
GGTGGCGCTGGATCGCTATCGCCAGTCCGGCGCCCGTACCTGAGTTCACTCCTACAACAATCACAAGAGAGACCCCCATGAACATCAAACGCATCTTTCCCGTCATTGCCTTGGCTGCCCTGATGTCCCAAGCCGTGCAAGCCCGCGAACTCAAGGCCCAGGCGCTGCATGTACCCGGGCACACACCGGCGGATATGGCCTACCTGATCGATGGCCGCCTGATCCTGGTGGGCGACACCCTGTTCATGC
>NZ_JBVVOS010000498.1:0-249 GCF_055807515.1 Bradyrhizobium sp. Kon69
GCTGGATTTCGTCGTTGTAGTGGGCGGCATCCACGCCAGGGATATGCGCGGCCAGTTCCGCCAGGTTTTGGCGGCTGGATTTGGCCTGGTAGTAATTCCATTGGTTGGCGGCTTCGGTCTTGATGATGGCGGCGTTGTTTTTGTCCATCGCCGCCTCGCTTTCACTGGAGCCGGCCTGGTAGCTGAGCATGGCGCCAACGGTGGCCATGATGGCGGTCATCACGGCGATGCGGCTGGCGAAGCTGTCGC
>NZ_JBVVOS010000499.1:0-249 GCF_055807515.1 Bradyrhizobium sp. Kon69
GTGGTTTGGAGTTTACCCTTGACGCTCGTCCAATGAGATCGTCGTCGAGTTCATTATCCGCATATTCGTCTCGACGCGCCCAGTCGCTACACTGCGCCAAAACATAGGACTGCCGTCAGGTCAAAAATCATAGCTGCAGGCGATTTTTGATTTGTGCAATGAACGCCGCGCTCACGCCCAAATCAAGCGCTTCAGGGCGTTCTTAACGGATTTCAAACTGCCCAGCGAACGACAACGTGCACCAGAGCT
>NZ_JBVVOS010000500.1:0-249 GCF_055807515.1 Bradyrhizobium sp. Kon69
GTCGAGTATGGCCGCTGCGCCAGGCTTGCACTGCGCCATAAAGCTGAAGTGGCTCGCATCGCTGATCTCAACATAGTGCGTTGAAGCCCTGGGGAGTGAGGGCGCAGCATATCTGGAACAGCCCGTTTTGGTAATGTGCTGCCCTTTCCCCGCTGACTGCTCAATCGTAGGCAAACTGGTCAACCAGCCCCACACGTGGCACCTGGCTGTTGGGTTGCAAGAGCGCACCGGGAGCGATCACTGCATTGG
>NZ_JBVVOS010000501.1:0-249 GCF_055807515.1 Bradyrhizobium sp. Kon69
CGCTTCTGCCCTGCCCGCGCAAGGCGCTGTTGCACATTTCCAGCTGAATGAACGGCACCATCGAAAGGAAATACAGGGGAAGCGCCTCTTGATAAAAATGTTCCCCCGCGACAGGAAGCACTCTTTCCAGCCACGGCGCAGATAAGGCCACCGCCGCACTTAGCAAGGCAATGACCACAACCCCCAACACGGCTAAAAGAAGGGTGGCGCGCAACACTTTCTGTTTTGACCAGAGGTTCACTGACCTGG
>NZ_JBVVOS010000502.1:0-248 GCF_055807515.1 Bradyrhizobium sp. Kon69
GACACCGTGCTTGAGCCAGGCCAGACGATCCTGATCCCCACCGGCCTGTCGATCTACGTCGGCGACCCGGGCCTCGCAGCGCTGATCCTGCCCCGCTCCGGCCTGGGTCATAAACACGGCATCGTGCTGGGCAATCTGGTGGGCCTGATCGACTCCGACTACCAGGGCGAGTTGATGGTGTCGTGCTGGAACCGTGGCCAGACCGCATTCAACATTGCGGTCGGCGAGCGTATCGCCCAACTGGTGCT
>NZ_JBVVOS010000503.1:0-248 GCF_055807515.1 Bradyrhizobium sp. Kon69
CTGAGGGTTTGGCGCAGTATGTTCGGGATGAGGGGATCAGCCTGATCCTCGATGCGACTCATCCGTATGCGGCGCAGATCAGCCGGAACGCGGCTCAAGCCGCGCGGTTGTGCGGGGTGGCGTGCTGGGCCTTACGGCGCCCGGCGTGGCAGCCGCAAACGGCGGATGACTGGCGGGAAGTGTCTGGCTGGGCCGAGCTGATCGAAGCGCTTGAGCCTTTCAAGCGGCCACTGTTTACCCTGGGACGC
>NZ_JBVVOS010000504.1:0-248 GCF_055807515.1 Bradyrhizobium sp. Kon69
GATCCCGCGAACGTGCGCTGTTGATTGCCGCCTTGCTGGGGCTGGTAGGCCTCGCGGTGCTGATTATCGGTTTCGTGACCGCCCACGGCATCGCCCGACGCTTCGGCGGGCCCATTGAAGCCCTGGCCAAGGCCGCCGACAAAATCGGGCAAGGTGATTTCGAGGTGACCTTGCCGATATCGTCCGCGGCGGAAATGAATCAGCTGACCCGACGCTTCGGCATCATGGCCCAGGCGCTGCGCCAGCAT
>NZ_JBVVOS010000505.1:0-248 GCF_055807515.1 Bradyrhizobium sp. Kon69
GCCGGCGGCTGCATCTGCGCCGAGCCGGGCTTTCTCCAAGGGCTGCGTGAAAGGAGCCAGGCCCATGGCGCATTGCTGATTTTCGATGAGGTGATGACCTCGCGTCTGGCCCCCGGCGGGCTGCAGGAAAAACTGGGTGTCAGGCCCGACCTGATGACCCTGGGCAAGTACATCGGTGGCGGCATGCCGTGCGGCGCGCTGGGCGGGCGAGCGGACATCATGGCGCAGTTCGACCCTCGCCAGGGGCG
>NZ_JBVVOS010000506.1:0-248 GCF_055807515.1 Bradyrhizobium sp. Kon69
CGTATCGCCTACAGCCCCACCTTCGGTTACGTGCAGGTCGACCCGCAAGTGGCCAAGGTGGTCGCCGCCGCCGTCGACGGCCTGGTGCAGCTGGGCGCCCAGGTTGAGCAGATCGATCCGGGCTTCAGTGATCCGCTGGAGGTGTTCAGCACCTTGTGGGCCGCCGGCGCTGCGCGCTTGACGCGCGGCATGAGCGACGCGCACAAGCAACTGCTCGATCCGGGTTTGCTGCGCATTGCACAACAGGG
>NZ_JBVVOS010000507.1:0-247 GCF_055807515.1 Bradyrhizobium sp. Kon69
TAGCCATCGGTAACCGGAGGGTTACGGTAGGTGGCCGAATTGTATTGGGTAATGTTGGCCATGTTGACGGCAATCCCCGTCGGGTTGGCATTCGCGCCATTGGCCTTCCACACACCATCGGTCACGGTGCCCGGCACCCAGCCTGTCACGGTGAGCGTTTTGTCGGATACGCCACCGGTGACTACGCTGGTGAGCTTGCCGGCGCCATCGAAGGTTAATGTCGAGGCGACAGGCGGGGTCGACGGGG
>NZ_JBVVOS010000508.1:0-247 GCF_055807515.1 Bradyrhizobium sp. Kon69
GTTCAGTGACGAAGCGCTTAGCGCGCCGATTGAGCGCCTGCGCCAGCAAATCGAGGCGTACAACAAACAGAGCAGCCACCACCTGGCCCTGCTCACGGCCGAACGCACTATGCTGCGAACCCGTGCGACGCCACCGCCAACCCCGCCGCGACCGAAGAAGATATTCATCAATACCCGCTACTACGGGGTCCTGATCGGGGAGCAGCGCCTGACACCGATTGGCCTGGAAACCGACCTGGTGGATATC
>NZ_JBVVOS010000509.1:0-247 GCF_055807515.1 Bradyrhizobium sp. Kon69
TGATCGTGCAGGAAGTCTCCCCGCGCGACGGCCTGCAAATCGAGCCGACCTGGGTCGACACCGCTGACAAGATCGCGCTGATCAACCAGCTTTCCCGCGCCGGTTTTTCGCGCATCGAAGCCGGATCGTTCGTCTCGCCCAAAGCCATACCGGCTCTGCGCGATGGCGAGCTGGTCTTTCAAGGCATCGAGCGCACGCCTGGGGTGATCTACGTGGCACTGATCCCCAATCTCAAAGGCGCCCAACG
>NZ_JBVVOS010000510.1:0-247 GCF_055807515.1 Bradyrhizobium sp. Kon69
CCAACCCTCTACCGCTCGTCGGCTGTGGATCTTCGATCTGCGCAAAAAGACCCTGGTATTGCGCGATCTGGTGGCCCACGGCGCCAGGTCATTGAAGCCAGGCTCCAGGCCGTCCATGCGCAGGGAGTAGCCGTGAGTGCCGAGGTATCTTTCCTGGGTGCGGAACAGGCCCAGGCTGGACTGATGGCTGCCCTCAAGATTGGAAAACTGGGTGGCGAAGTTTTCGCCTGACTTGGCGCCGTGGGCC
>NZ_JBVVOS010000511.1:0-246 GCF_055807515.1 Bradyrhizobium sp. Kon69
GCGTCCTTCTCGATAAACGTATCGGAGGACGCGTCGATCAACGACCACATCGAGCAAATGCGGCTTTCGGCGACCAAGGCCTTGCTGGAACGCAAGGACGCGATCATCGTCACCACGGTGTCGTGCATTTACGGCCTGGGCAGCCCCGAAACCTATTTGAAAATGGTGTTGCACGTCGACCGTGGCGACAAACTCGACCAGCGCGAACTGCTGCGCCGTCTGACGAGCCTGCAGTACACCCGCAAC
>NZ_JBVVOS010000512.1:0-246 GCF_055807515.1 Bradyrhizobium sp. Kon69
GATAAATGTACCAGCCAAGTAGAGAGAACTTGCGGATTAACTGGCGCAATATATTGAGTGGGCAATATGAAAGTCATGTTGCCAGATTGATCATTGTCCCAACGCCGCGGCAAGGGTAAATCGGCTCCTCACGTCACCGGCTAGAGATAAGAATCAGACAGGTCTAGCGTCGTAACGGCGTCCCGCCGGACCACGAGACAACATTCGACGGCGCGTATGAATAGCGGCATCTCTTTTCCATCCCAT
>NZ_JBVVOS010000513.1:0-246 GCF_055807515.1 Bradyrhizobium sp. Kon69
GTGGTGCGATGCGGTCAAGGGCATTGGTTTCAGGGCTCTGGATCGCGACGGCAACCGCGTTTCCATTCAATCGGCAAGCACTGAATGCTGTGACGCCCCAGCACCGCAACCACTGCCCAAACCGCCCAAACCCCGCAAGCGAAAGCAGTCGCCGGAGGCCTGAACCGGCTACCATCAGATCGTTCCCGCGCGCCTGCGTGGGAATGCCTCCCTTGACGCTCTGCGTCAGCCTTGCTCAATCGGGAC
>NZ_JBVVOS010000514.1:0-246 GCF_055807515.1 Bradyrhizobium sp. Kon69
CTGGAACCGCCGGCCGTCATGTTCGATCCGGCTCACCGGTGCCTGTTCATACACCGCTGCGCCACAGCGCTGCGCCTCGCGGGCGAAGGCCGGCGATACCAGGCGTGGATAGGCGTGGCCGTCCTCGGGGCAGAACGAAGCGCCCACGGCGATATCGCCCACCCACGCAAATCGCTGGCGCAATTGGGTGTAATCGAGCAATTGCAGGTTCAGGCCAAAGCCACGGGTGTGCGCGGCATAGGCTTG
>NZ_JBVVOS010000515.1:0-246 GCF_055807515.1 Bradyrhizobium sp. Kon69
TGTCGTTTCTGGTATCAACAGGTCGTAAACGGTCAATCCCAACCGCCACGGTCCAGACACCGTGTAGTCGAAGGTGGCTGTTTGCCGTAAGCCAGAAAATCACCGAGCCAGCGACTGATGCAGCCATCGCCGCTGGCCTGGGGCGGTTCCTTGAGCAGCAACAGGTCGATGCCGTACGCGAGCGGTTCACCGCGCCCGGTGTTGACCAGCACCATGCGTGCGATGCGTTCGGGGAACAGCGTGGCA
>NZ_JBVVOS010000516.1:0-246 GCF_055807515.1 Bradyrhizobium sp. Kon69
GTGCGTCAGCGGAATGCCCGCGTACGCCGCGCAACCACTGGCCGCCGTGATGCCCGGCACCACCTGGAACGGAATGCCATGGGCCGCCAATTCTTCGATTTCTTCGCCGCCACGCCCAAAAATGAACGGGTCGCCGCCCTTGAGGCGCAGCACGCGCTTGCCCTGCTTGGCCAGGTCCACCAGTTGCTGGTTGATCTGGTCCTGGGGCACGGCGTGCTCGGCGCGTCGCTTGCCGACATACACCCG
>NZ_JBVVOS010000517.1:0-246 GCF_055807515.1 Bradyrhizobium sp. Kon69
AAGCGCAACGCGACCAGCTGAGCGGCGCCGCCCAACTCGGCACATCTGCCCAGGCCGGTGCTTCCACGCTGCTCGATACGCCGGTGGACACCGACGACGCGCCCTCCCAGGCACAACACCCATGACCCCTATTAGCGCCACCCAACGGACGCCCGTCTTGTCATCCTTCAAACACACCCTGGGCCTGAGCCTGCTGGCCTTCGGCATCGCCCAGGCCAACCTGGCACTGGCTGCCGTGACACCCGC
>NZ_JBVVOS010000518.1:0-245 GCF_055807515.1 Bradyrhizobium sp. Kon69
GTCAGCGGCGCCGGCAACGCGCTGGACCACGAGACGATCACGAATGCGAGCACCGGCACGATCGAAGTGCTGGCGAATGGCGCGCTGACGATCGATCAGGGCTCGACGGTTGCGAATGCCGGCAACGTCACGGTGGACGCCACCGGCAAGCTGACGGTGAACGGGGCCACGATCAGCGGCACCGGTACGGTTACGGGCAGCGGCGAGATCGACCTGACCGGCGCTGCGGTGCTGAGCGGCGGCAT
>NZ_JBVVOS010000519.1:0-245 GCF_055807515.1 Bradyrhizobium sp. Kon69
TGCGTTGCGAGTCGTCGGCCCATTGGCGCACCTGATCCGCCGACACCTGTTCCACCCCTGCCCGCTCAGCCAACTGCACTGCGGCCTGGCGCTGCCGGCCCAGGTCCGGGCTGACCCGCAGCATTATCGGCGCGCAGACCTTGATCAACCTGGGGTTGAAGAACCCGATCTATGCGCTGGAAAACGGCACTCAGGGCTGGTATCTGGAGGACCTCCCGCTGGAGCACGGCAGCACGCGGCGTTAT
>NZ_JBVVOS010000520.1:0-245 GCF_055807515.1 Bradyrhizobium sp. Kon69
TATCGATGTTGTTAATGTGTATACTGCCGGAAGACGGCTCCACAAATCCCGCGACCATGCGAAGAGTCGTTGTTTTGCCGCACCCCGATGGGCCAAGCAGGCAGAGAAGTTCCCCTCGCCGAGCCTTGAGCGAAATGTCTGCTACAGCAGCCGCATCGCCGTAGAGCTTAGAAACAGAGCGCAATTCCACGACAAAGTCGTTGCTCTCGGACACGGCGTCTTCTTTTCCTTCCGACAAGACGAGC
>NZ_JBVVOS010000521.1:0-245 GCF_055807515.1 Bradyrhizobium sp. Kon69
TCCCAATCGATCAGGGTGCCGTAGCAATCGAATGACAGTGTAGTGAAGTCAGTAAGTTTCATTGCTTTTCCTTTCAATGTAGTCATCGGTATCACGTAGTGTTTTATAAACCGACGCCAATCGGCGTCGGTGTGCCGTTAAAATACTTTTTGTCCCGGCGTAACGGTGCGTTCCGGTTTAAGAAACACCTACCTACAATAGGACATATTCAGGAAAGCATCCTACTTTTCAAACCATTAACGCGG
>NZ_JBVVOS010000522.1:0-245 GCF_055807515.1 Bradyrhizobium sp. Kon69
CTGCCGATCCGCGTGTCACCAGCGCCTGGCCTACTACTGCGTGCCGAAGTCCATCTACGCGCTGGAGGCGTTTCCCATGACCGCCAGGGGCAAGATCGACAAAGCCGCCTTGCTGCGACTGGCCGAGGAATATCAGGCAGCGACGCCGGCGGTGGTGATGCCCTTCACCCAGACATGGCTGGGCAAGTCCTCGATAAACCGTCCGGTCCAATCCCCGGCTCGGGAGATGATCAGACGAAAGCCCG
>NZ_JBVVOS010000523.1:0-245 GCF_055807515.1 Bradyrhizobium sp. Kon69
CAAAGTGCCAGGGCGCCGCCGCGAAGGACTGGCTCACCGACCGCGAGGCGGAGCTGTTGCCGGTGCCGTACTTCACGTGGTGTTCACGCTCCCGGCGTCGATCGCCGACATCGCCTATCACAACAAGGCCGCCATCTACGACCTGCTGTTCAAAGCCTCGGCCGAGACCTTGACCACGATCGCGGCCGACCCAAAACACCTCGGCGCCCGCATCGGCGTCACCTCGGTTCTCCATACCTGGGGCT
>NZ_JBVVOS010000524.1:0-245 GCF_055807515.1 Bradyrhizobium sp. Kon69
GGATACAACTGATCCAAATGCTTAAACAGCCAATCAATTTCTCTGTCAGTTATATGCGCACCATCATCATACGGAGTGATCCGGAGTTGCTCAGACGATCTCTTGCATGGTTGAGTCATGAATCTAGTGCGACTTGAATTTATCGCTTCTAATATCTTCCTTGAAAAATTTAATTTGGTGAGCGTATCTACATTATCTCCAGGTTGAGAGTCCGAGCCAGCCTGAGTTTTTGAAAAGCATATTTT
>NZ_JBVVOS010000525.1:0-245 GCF_055807515.1 Bradyrhizobium sp. Kon69
GGGCGAGTTGCCGGAAGACGGCATCGTGTTGGTGTCCGGCCCCAAAAGCTACATCGAGCAGATCAAGCAATTCAGCAGCCAGCGTCGCTCCGCAGATGAAAAACAGAGTGTGCTGACGTTCCCGCTGAAGGTCGCCAATGCCGCAGACCGCCAAGTAGAGTACCGCAGCGAAAAAATTGTTACGGTGCAGCGGAAACCGTCAAGGTAAGTGGCGCTGACCTTGTATTGATCGGTCGGCGGCAGCC
>NZ_JBVVOS010000526.1:0-244 GCF_055807515.1 Bradyrhizobium sp. Kon69
GGGCCGCGAGGTGCCGAGCCCGCGCAAGCCGCTGAGCGAGCTGGTCTCGGAAGGCGACTTCACTCTCTGAAGTTATGCGCAGAACCCATGTGGGAGGGGGCTTGCCCCCGATTGCGGTGGATCAGCCAACTTATGCATTGACTGACACACTGCTATCGGGGGCAAGCCCCCTCCCACACTCTGTACTGCGGTGGTTCAGTAGCCGCGTGCGAAATCCACTTCGCCGCGCAGCGCTTGCTTGGCC
>NZ_JBVVOS010000527.1:0-244 GCF_055807515.1 Bradyrhizobium sp. Kon69
GGATCGCGGTATTCCTGGTCCTGGATCCAGAAGTCGGCGTACAGCACGTAGCGATCGAAGATGTTCTGACCGTACTCGCTGTAGGACTCGAGGTAAGCGGTCTGGATTTCCTTGCCGATGAACTCGATATAGCGCGGCGCCAGGTATTCCTTGAGGAAGCGCAGATAGCGCTCGCGGGTTTCGGCCTGGAATTGTACCTGTTGTACGTGCTGGAACAGCAGATCGAACAGGAACAATTCCAGGC
>NZ_JBVVOS010000528.1:0-243 GCF_055807515.1 Bradyrhizobium sp. Kon69
GTTGCTTGGCGTCGGTGCGCTAGGTCGGCACGGTAAGTTCGCGCCTTACGTCTGCGCGAGTACTGCACGCTGACGAAGGCCGATGAAA
Organism: Bradyrhizobium sp. Kon69; assembly: GCF_055807515.1. Taxonomy (NCBI): domain Bacteria; kingdom Pseudomonadati; phylum Pseudomonadota; class Alphaproteobacteria; order Hyphomicrobiales; family Nitrobacteraceae; genus Bradyrhizobium; species Bradyrhizobium sp. Kon69. The sequence continues at coordinate 89 of NZ_JBVVOS010000528.1, forward strand.
GCTGGCTGGAAAACGCATGCGAGCGACTGACGCTGTCGTTGCGGGCGGCTCATCGGCTGCTCAAGGTGGCGCGCACTTTGGCCGACCTCGAACAAACGGAAGACATCGCTCGCCACCATCTGCAAGAAGCCTTGCAGTACCGTCCGGCGGTGATC
>NZ_JBVVOS010000529.1:0-243 GCF_055807515.1 Bradyrhizobium sp. Kon69
GTTGCAGTCGAGCCTGCCACTGTTCGAGCATCTCTTCGCGCTCGATGACTGCAAGTTTTATTTGCGTCAGTTCCTGAGCAACCCTGGCGAGGTTGCTCAACGTACTGTCTATCTCGAGCATGGAAGTATCTTCCTTCGCAGAGACGGCAACAGACTGGCGCGTTTCGCCGCGTACCGAACAGAGCCTGTCGAAATTCCGCACTGAGTACGGCAATGGCGCAGAAACCGACAAAGTGTCGACCC
>NZ_JBVVOS010000530.1:0-243 GCF_055807515.1 Bradyrhizobium sp. Kon69
GCCACAGACGCATCACCGGCTGCACGAGCCTCGGCAGTATCAGGCAATGTGGCACCATCGTTGTGGGGATCTGCAATCTTCGCGGCAGGTGCTGCGTGTGCTCCAGCCTGGCCAGGCAAACCGTAAGAAATAATTGGGTTTGAATTAACGCTGGATACCTTCATCGCTCAATCACTCTTTACGGACGCCGCCGGAATTAGCCGCCTGCGTATTAAGTGGCAACACGAGCACAGAACCGCCCAT
>NZ_JBVVOS010000531.1:0-243 GCF_055807515.1 Bradyrhizobium sp. Kon69
GTTGCGTGTTAGATACTTTAGATTGTCCAGGTCATACCGTTGGGCTTCCTTGCCTGCAAATCCCAGGAAGCCAACACCAATATCCAGCTTTTTAAGAAGTTCCGGGCGGTTCAATAGTGTGCTGGCGACGCTTTTTGCTTCGTCGGAAAAGTACCGATCACTGTGTACTAATCCTGCTGCTTGTTTCAGCTCATTGAAATTTACGTAACCGTTGCCAGTTGAATCAAACGCTTTATGGTATTT
>NZ_JBVVOS010000532.1:0-242 GCF_055807515.1 Bradyrhizobium sp. Kon69
GGCTCTGCTGAAGATAGTCAGCAAACAGGCCCGTTTGCTCCCGGGTATCGACGCGGGCGAAACGGCCGGTGAGATCCTTAAGATGCACGGCCGTGAGATGGATCGCGTCATAATCATTGCTGGCGACAATGGGACCGATCACGTGACCACGCCCGAATTCGCGCTTCATGGAGTAGCCGACGGTCTTGCCGTCGCGGCGCAGTACACAGATTGACGCACCTTCCGAAAGCAGAGCAAGCAGC
>NZ_JBVVOS010000533.1:0-242 GCF_055807515.1 Bradyrhizobium sp. Kon69
CATTTCGAATATTAGAATCAAGAATATCTTTATATTGTTCTTTAACCAGTTCGTGTACTACAGCAAAATTTACTAACGCTCGTATGATGAAGTCTTTTTGCTATCACGCGCTTTCAAAATAAAACGTGATTATCTCATTCGCTAGGAGCACGTATGGATACGAAAGTAAATTTTGCTGTAGTACACGAACTGGTTAAAGAACAATATAAAGATATTCTTGATTCTAATATTCGAAATGTTGT
>NZ_JBVVOS010000534.1:0-242 GCF_055807515.1 Bradyrhizobium sp. Kon69
CCTACGCGGCAATGCAGATTCCTGGCGGCTGGCTGGTGGACCGTGTTCCGCCGCGCATTCTCTACACCGCCGCTCTGCTGCTGTGGTCCATCGCCACCGTGATGCTGGGCTTTGCCGCCAGCTTCATCGCGTTGTTCGTGTTGCGCATGGCCGTCGGCGCGCTGGAAGCCCCGGCCTACCCGATCAACAGCCGGGTTGTGACCACCTGGTTCCCCGAGCGCGAGCGCGCCACCGCGATTGGC
>NZ_JBVVOS010000535.1:0-242 GCF_055807515.1 Bradyrhizobium sp. Kon69
GAATGATTTGCGTGCAGGCTACCCGTTTGACCCTGATCTGCCATGCGGCCACGCCGTCGCTGAAACACGCGCGCTTTGCCGATGACGAGTCGCTGCTGATGGACTGGCAAGGCGCGGCGTTGTCTTTATCGGGCCGATATCCCGCGTCCGCGCATCTGCTGTGCGGGCCGGAGGCGCGAACGCGGCAGACGGCCGGTTTGTTCGGTGAACAGCCGCGCATCGAACCGGCCCTGCGCGACGTG
>NZ_JBVVOS010000536.1:0-242 GCF_055807515.1 Bradyrhizobium sp. Kon69
GGCCACCGGCGTTTCCGGGCTCACCGACGGCGCGTTGTCTGCCGCATCTTCGGCCCTTCGGGTTGCGGCAAGAGTACGACGTTGAAAATGATCAACCGCCTGATCAAGCCAAGCTCGGGCAAGATCCTGATCAACGGCGAAGACACCACCGACCTCGACGAAGTGACCCTGCGCCGCAATATCGGCTACGTGATCCAGCAAATCGGCCTGTTCCCGAACATGACCATCGAAGAGAACATCGT
>NZ_JBVVOS010000537.1:0-242 GCF_055807515.1 Bradyrhizobium sp. Kon69
TCTTCAGCATCTGGCCATTGTCCCGCAGTTGCTGAAGATTTTCGAGCCGTATCGAATTGATGTAACACCTGTCCCCTGAGGTTGCAGAAGGTCAAATGTGGGAGGGGGCTTGCCCCCGATGGCGGTGGGTCAGTAACAGATGGATTTGCTGACACTCCCTCATCGGGGCATAGGTATCTACACAACTTTGTAGCAGCCTACGGTAACCCAGTAACCACGATGCGAAGCGAGCCGCTCTTGAT
>NZ_JBVVOS010000538.1:0-242 GCF_055807515.1 Bradyrhizobium sp. Kon69
GCGACCAGTCGGGCCCAGTTGATCGAATTCACTGCACCTATCTTATATCGTCGTTTGAATTCCAGATCGCTGGACACACATTTGACGATGTCTTGGCAGTCGTCGAACACGCCATCTATGGCGATGTTGTGGATGTTGTCGTCCTGCAGGCTGAACATCTGAGCTTGCTGAAAGGAGCACAACCGTCCGAGGGGCGACATCATGAAGACCCGCACCCCTTTCTTGCCGCGCATAGCGTATTC
>NZ_JBVVOS010000539.1:0-241 GCF_055807515.1 Bradyrhizobium sp. Kon69
GTTGACCACAGTGAAGAAACACATGATCCGCGCTCTTACCGAGTGTTCACTGATCATGGCCGGTTTGTAATGCCAGCACCCGACCGCAAGACATTCGAGGCGGCTGCCAGTTGGTACGTGCAGTTCCAGGCACAATCGCCGACGCCCGCCGAGCGGCTGGCGTGGCAACAATGGCTCAATGGAGACCCTTCCCATCAGGCTGCCTGGAACCAGCTTGAGCAGCTTCAGCGTAGCCTTGGCG
>NZ_JBVVOS010000540.1:0-241 GCF_055807515.1 Bradyrhizobium sp. Kon69
CCGCTGGGAAGGCTGGCCCTGGGCGGCCTGGTGATTCTGGCGGCAGTGTGGATCAGCCGATTGGGCATTAAGCGAGCGTCTGCGACCTGAGGGTTGCAGCCCGTGTTCACAGGTGATCAATGCTCCAGGCTTTCCACGGCCTGGGCATTTTGCGTCAGCGCAAATATCCCGCCGCGCAGGTCCGTGCCGCTTGGCTGCTGATACAGGCTCAAGCCAAACTCCGGCAACACCGCCAACAGAT
>NZ_JBVVOS010000541.1:0-241 GCF_055807515.1 Bradyrhizobium sp. Kon69
GATTTCGGTTTCGGGTCCCGGAATTAAGATAACCCTGTCTGTCTGGAGACTTTTCTGTTGGCCCCGCGACAGTTCTGCCTGAAATATCAGCAAATCCTCGCGTCGATCCAGGACGTCGGACTGGTGGAACCACCCGCTGTAACACCAGTACCTGGCCGCGCCGGACATTACTTTTTGGTTGATGGGCACCTGCGTATTGAAGCGCTCAAGGATCTAGGTGAATTGGAAGTCGATTGCCTCG
>NZ_JBVVOS010000542.1:0-241 GCF_055807515.1 Bradyrhizobium sp. Kon69
CATTTTGTGATCATGGGTATTGTGTTCACCGCGGTGTTTGCCCTGACGCTGTTCGGCATCGTCAAGCTGGTGCTGCACCTGGCCGGGGTTTGAAGCCGGCCAAGGTGGGAGAGATTGCAGGCTGAAGGGCTATTTACTGGTGGCTGACCCAGAACACAGCGGTGAACACAATACCCATGATCACAAAATGGCTGGGCTTGCCGTGGGTGAAGTCGCGGGCGCGATTCTTGCCGCTTTGCAC
>NZ_JBVVOS010000543.1:0-241 GCF_055807515.1 Bradyrhizobium sp. Kon69
GCTCGACTAACCCTGTAAACGTGGTTCACGCCACTTTCAAGGGTTTGAAATCTATGCAATCTCCTGAGTCCATTGCTGCCAAGCGCGGCTTGACTGTCACCCGGTTAGAAATGTAAACGATGTCCCCGGTTTGTACCGGGGCAAGCCCCCTCCCACATGGGTTGTGCAGTGTTGCCTAAACCTCAGGCGCTGAAGCCACCGTCGATGGTCAAGCTGGCGCCTGTGATGTACCCGGCTTCCG
>NZ_JBVVOS010000544.1:0-241 GCF_055807515.1 Bradyrhizobium sp. Kon69
GCAAGGTTTCGCCTGACGAGGCCGTGCAAAGCCGTCAAGCTCAGTTGAATTGAGACGGCGTAATCCAGGTCGCATTGGCACGCCTCGATAGTTGCCGCTTGCGCCGTCAGCATCGCCGGCTTGCGCCATGTGGAGACGCTACAGCCGAGCTTCTGTGTGCGCATTCGAAACGCGTCGAGTGTTGCCGGCCCGTAGTCCAATATGAGCTGGATGTTTTCGGCAGTTGCCAGGCATTGCAAAG
>NZ_JBVVOS010000545.1:0-240 GCF_055807515.1 Bradyrhizobium sp. Kon69
GCTACCTGTCGAGCATGCTGTTCAGCGATTTGTTCACCGAGCAGGAAAACCAGGCTTGAGCCTCTGTAGGCGCGAGCTTGCTCGCGAAGATCGCCAACGTTAACGCGGGTTTGCTGGCTTAGCGCGGCGCTCTCGGGTTTTTCGCGAGCAAGCTCGCTCCTACAGCAGCAGGGCGACGGCGGGTTGATTCAGGTCAGGCGGTTTGCCGAGGCCTTCTGCATAATGACCCAAATGTTTATC
>NZ_JBVVOS010000546.1:0-240 GCF_055807515.1 Bradyrhizobium sp. Kon69
CGCTCGATATATAGATATTATCCTCTCAGCCTCGCTAAAATAATGAGCCCCTTTGTTAAGCTTATTACTGACCAACTTTTCTTCACCTTGCAGAATCTCAAGCGCTTTAATATCGTCATTGATATTTACAGAAGCCTCTGCACGGGCTAAATCCTCTAGACTCTTTTGTGTTATCGCCTTCTCGTTTTCGAGTCGCTGATGAATTTTAGTATAATTATCCAGTGTGACGGCCTGCCCCGG
>NZ_JBVVOS010000547.1:0-240 GCF_055807515.1 Bradyrhizobium sp. Kon69
GCTGCCACTTGTGACTGGCTGAGTGTCCCCTCGTCCTATCAACGAGCGGTGGGGCAGCAATTTTCATCAACCGTTGAAGTAGAGGGAGCCAGGCTTTGTTCTTGCTAGCGGCTATGGGGTGTTCAGAGTGCAGGCATGTCGGTTCCACCCCCGTCGAGCAACCCCACCATATCAGTGGCCCCGGCTATAATAGGTTAGGTTATATACAACGCCTTTTCTGAGAAATGTTATGAATACGGA
>NZ_JBVVOS010000548.1:0-240 GCF_055807515.1 Bradyrhizobium sp. Kon69
GGCGCAACCCAGCGCTGCGCCATAATGTGCGCCGAAACGGTGTGGTGGCGGTGCCACCGGCGGATCATCACGGACTACCTGCTCGCCGCCGGTGAGCAGGTGTTTCATATCCTCTCAGCGGCAAAGATCGAACGAGCGATCATTACCGAGGCGGCTCGGCCGCAGGATACCCGCCTTTTGGTGTACCCGGCCGACCCGCCGGCGCACCCGGACCTGTTCGCCGACTAACTTCCAAGGAGG
>NZ_JBVVOS010000549.1:0-240 GCF_055807515.1 Bradyrhizobium sp. Kon69
GGCTCGGCTGCGTGTGTTTGACCTTCGACCTGCGCGGCCATGCCGGCACCGGCATCCCGCTCTCCCGGGTCACCCGTGAAGACAACCTGCGCGACCTGCTCGCCGCTTACGACCGCCTGCTGTCCCACCCGGCGATCGACACTTCGGCGGTGGCGGTGGTGGGCACCAGCTATGGCGGCTACCTGGCGGCGATCCTCACCTCGTTGCGCCCGGTGCGCTGGCTGGCGCTGCGTGTGCCCG
>NZ_JBVVOS010000550.1:0-240 GCF_055807515.1 Bradyrhizobium sp. Kon69
GTCGTTCGCCGTCGAGTGCAATCGAGCAGGCATCGAGCTGTTTGAGAAACTTCTGGCCGATAACACCTCACTGGCGCGATTTGCGTGCTCGCCAGTTGTTCGCGCCTATATGGCGCAGGCAAGCGGCGTGGAAGCGGCGATCGGTGAGCAATGCGATATCGAAAACCGGCCTTGGCCGAGCGGCAAACCGGGCGTTGTTGTCACTCAGATCAGCCCGCTGCAGTTCCATGCAATGTATGG
>NZ_JBVVOS010000551.1:0-240 GCF_055807515.1 Bradyrhizobium sp. Kon69
GAAGCCAGGTATGTACTCAGCCAGGCGCAGGACCCGTCCCGGTTCAGGCTCACCCACATCGCTGAACTGCCGCTCTATATAGGCTTTGCCGATAACGAGCGTGGGCGGGCATTGATGAAGGTCTACGATGAGCGAATGACCGCCCTCGTTAAAAACGGCGAACTGAAGCCGATTTTCGAACGCTGGAAACAACCGTATCCGTTCTAGTTTCACTGTAGGAGCGAGCTTGCTCGCGAAAAT
>NZ_JBVVOS010000552.1:0-240 GCF_055807515.1 Bradyrhizobium sp. Kon69
TCCATCTGCTTCCGGGGCGGCATGCGTGACCCGGTTTAGATGTGGATAGCTCGCCGGCACGGAACATTCCCATACCCGGGTTCCAGCGAATCACCGATATTGCCCAGTGCAAAACAAATCGTGAACCCCGTCTCAAGAAGAGGGAGCCGCTACGTGAACAGACATCACCCCGGAGCGATTCGCAATGTCACTGCACTTGGATATCCCCGACGAGTATTTCGACGCTAAACCGTTCTACCG
>NZ_JBVVOS010000553.1:0-240 GCF_055807515.1 Bradyrhizobium sp. Kon69
GATCACATCACTTTCCAGTTGCCGTGAAAACATCGTCGGCGGCGCAAGGGCCACGCCCACGCCTTGCAGCGCTGCTTCCATCATCGCCAATGACGAATCGAACACGATGCTGCGCGGCACCAGGGTGTCCGCCGGCAGTCCGGCGGACTGGAACCACAGGCTCCATTCATCGGCGCGGTACGAACGCAGCAACGTGTGTTTCAACAGGTCGGCCGGCGTGTGCAACTGCTCGGCAAGGTG
>NZ_JBVVOS010000554.1:0-240 GCF_055807515.1 Bradyrhizobium sp. Kon69
CGTGCCGCGTGCTGGGCTCATAAAAAGCAAGCAACATCAATCTGGTAGAGCTTTGGCTGCCCCGGCTTTTGCGCTTGATGCGGCCTTTTGCTTGAGCTGCTGCACAACTGTTGTGCGCCGCACAATTATTGGGCAAGCCGCAAATTTCGCGAGCGGAACGGGCCTGCGACAGACTGGCGCGCTGCCTGTAGCATACTGATCTTTCGAGATTTTCTACGTTGCGGCGCTTGGCACGAAGCT
>NZ_JBVVOS010000555.1:0-240 GCF_055807515.1 Bradyrhizobium sp. Kon69
CGTGGCCGTTGACCAGCGCCAGAATGACCAGTTCGGACAACGACAGCACCACCATCTGCAGGCCCGTCGGCAGGCCGATACGCAGGACCTTGCCGAGGATGACCCGATCCAGAGTGCGGCGTACGCGGGGCTGACGGGTAATGCCTTGGCGATGCTGTTTTTGATCTTGCGCCTGCGCCACAAGAACCACGTCATGGCGCCGGATCGCGCCATGCTCGCCGCCTTGCGCCTGGATCGGGT
>NZ_JBVVOS010000556.1:0-240 GCF_055807515.1 Bradyrhizobium sp. Kon69
GGCTGCGCTCGAACAAACCGCTGGCGTCTGCGTATTGGGTGCCGACACCGCCGTTATCGTAGACGGCAAGATTCTTGGCAAACCAGTGGACCAGGCCGATGCCTTGGCCATGTTGACGGCCTTGGCGGGGCGCGAGCATGAAGTCTTCACGGCCATTGCCCTCACCGATGGCCAGCGCTGTGAATGCCGATGCGTAAGCAGTCGTGTCGCTTGTCGCGGACTCTCTGTCGAGGAAGCTTC
>NZ_JBVVOS010000557.1:0-239 GCF_055807515.1 Bradyrhizobium sp. Kon69
TGAACGCTTGGTGTAGGAAACATCCGAATAAGGCTGTAGCTATCTCTTGCGGTAGTGTCAGAGTTGTCCTGCTTAAGTCCCATTGCTGGTGGCTGTAGAGTTCAGTTTCATGAATGACCTGATTGCCCGTATCGTCGAGTTGGATTGGCAAGCGTACTTTGAACTTCGCTCGCTGGAGCGCGGCTTTGAGTATGCCGGCCAAAATCGCATTGAGATAAAGGAATTCGGGCCTCACAGGT
>NZ_JBVVOS010000558.1:0-239 GCF_055807515.1 Bradyrhizobium sp. Kon69
GCTGCTGATCGGGCGCCAGGCTTACAAATACTGACCCTTGCCGGTGAGCCGTTCAGCGACGGCTCACCATTGCACCACCTTGCGCACTTTGATCAACGCCTCGCGCAACGCCGCCATCGACACCGACCCCAACGCCAGTCGCAACGCATGGGGCACATGGGCCGAGACCGCGAAGGGCTCGGCAGTGGACACCGAGATACCCTCGCGCTGCAGGCTCATGGCGACCTGATCGGCGCGTG
>NZ_JBVVOS010000559.1:0-239 GCF_055807515.1 Bradyrhizobium sp. Kon69
GGCTCGCTATTGTTGAAGCTTTTCTGATTGCCATGACGCTAGGTGTTGCATGGATCTCCAGCGCAATATCTAAAAATGAAAAAGTCAAGGGAGGTTAATCGCTAGGATTCCCGGGATCCGTGAGTATCCAGGTCACTGGCATCAAGGCAACTGCGCAGTGTTACCGGAAGCGCAGTGTCTGGGAACGTTAAGACACTGGCAATTGGTATCTACGAGGAAGTCATCCAATAAACAACTTT
>NZ_JBVVOS010000560.1:0-239 GCF_055807515.1 Bradyrhizobium sp. Kon69
GCGCGGCCAGCTTCGAGATGAATTGCTCGGCAGCCCCCTCGCTGAGATCGCCCTTGAGGATTCCGTTCACGATGCGATGCCTGATGATGTCGGTGTGCGACGTCCCCGTCCGCAGCAGTTCCGGCGGCAGCCGATAGAGTCGGGCGTAGCGCTCGTTGCAGACGACAAGCCGCTTCTCGGCATCAAACATGCAAAGGCCCTCAACCATGTGGTTGATCGCGGTGTCCAGCCTGAGCGTC
>NZ_JBVVOS010000561.1:0-239 GCF_055807515.1 Bradyrhizobium sp. Kon69
GGCGCAGGTGTTCAATGGCGTCGAGCGCCTTTTCGTCATTCTGGTCGGGCAGGTCGCTGGCGAATTGGGCCAGGGCGTCACTGGCCTGCAGGGCGGTTTTCTTGAGTGCAGGGCGTACAGCATCGCGCTGCTCGATCAACGCGGGCAGTTCTGCCAGCGCAGTCATGAAGCTGGCTACGAGGCGCGTCGCCTCCTGGTTGCGTTGTACATCGACCGGATCTATCAGGCGATGGGTGAGG
>NZ_JBVVOS010000562.1:0-239 GCF_055807515.1 Bradyrhizobium sp. Kon69
TGTTGCTGATTTGTAATGCGGTATCGCTGGCACCTTGTAACCCGTGTGGGAGGGGGCTTGCCCCCGATAGCACCGAAGGCACCGTGGGGCGCTGTTTCGATCCATTAACGGAATGGCAGCAGGTAGCGACTGATGTACGCGGCAAAGCCTTACCTTGCGGCCATTACATCGCTGAGCAAGTGCCAGAACTATTGCTTGAAGAAGTGCTGAGCTTTTTCGCAAGACCGATGTAGCCAAGC
>NZ_JBVVOS010000563.1:0-239 GCF_055807515.1 Bradyrhizobium sp. Kon69
TTACGAGAGCCGTCGCATACGGACTATTCTTGCTGTTGCCATCGAGTGCGGTTAGTCCGGCTTTCGCGGCAAACGCGATCAGCGTGTTGGAGACGGCGGGTTCGACCCTGGCCAGCCCGCGGCTGATTGATCGAGAGGCAACTGTACGCTTCATCGAATCGGCAAACGGATTGTTGCGGCACGCGTCGACGATCACCACGCGCAACTGTCTCGCAGGCTCGATTGCCAGCAGGACGCGG
>NZ_JBVVOS010000564.1:0-239 GCF_055807515.1 Bradyrhizobium sp. Kon69
TATTCCGCTTCTCAAATTCTTTCTCGCTGGTGATTTCGCCTATTCAGACGTAACAGACGAAGACTTAATCAAGAATTTGCGAACGGAGATCGAGGTCTAGATTTTCGGCTACTAACACCCCCCGTAGAGGCAAAACTCAAATGCACGGCTACTTTTGGCCATTTTGTGGGAAGTATTGTTAAGCAATGGCTTGCGATGAATACCGCACAACAGACATTAACTCTCATCTACAGTGACAT
>NZ_JBVVOS010000565.1:0-238 GCF_055807515.1 Bradyrhizobium sp. Kon69
GGCAGAAACACGGCTTTACCGTGCTGCTGGTCACCCATGACGTCAGTGAAGCCGTGGCGATTGCCAAAGGTTTTCGATCAGTTGCTGCATCTCGATCCGTGTCAGGGCATCCAGCGCACCCAGCGGTTCGTCAAGCAACAGCAGACGCGGCTGGTGAATCAAGGCGCGGGCCAGGGCGACGCGTTGCTTCTGGCCACCGGACAACGCCGCCGGCCACTCATCGGCGCGCTCGGCCAGG
>NZ_JBVVOS010000566.1:0-238 GCF_055807515.1 Bradyrhizobium sp. Kon69
GCGCTGTGCTTTATCACCTATGTCGCGCTGAAGTCCGGCACCGGCAAGCACAAGGAAATTTCCGCCAGCCTGTGGGTGCTTTGTGTGATCTTTATCGCCAAGTTTGTATTTCTATGACATAGCAGCACGTTTTCAGCGGCAAGCGACAGGCTTTAACTTGCGGCTTGAAGCTTGCCGCTGACTACTGGAGCAATGAAATGACGATTGAAACCTGGCTGCTGTTCAGCGGCGCGGCGCT
>NZ_JBVVOS010000567.1:0-238 GCF_055807515.1 Bradyrhizobium sp. Kon69
TATCAGACTCGGTGAGCAACGGGATCGACAAGCGCAAGGCCTCGGATTCCAACAGCATGCGCAGCGCATAGGTCTCGGCCGAGTTGTCCTCGATCAAGGGGGCAACCACAGCACCCTTATGGGTACAGGGAGACGCCCGATGGACTATGTCAATGCGGTGATTGCAGACAAAGCGGAATTTGAACGCGAACTCAATACAAAGCAGCCCGTATTCGTTGTATTCATTTCCCAGGGATGC
>NZ_JBVVOS010000568.1:0-238 GCF_055807515.1 Bradyrhizobium sp. Kon69
GTCCCTAACAATTGGATTCGTAGCCGTCGAAATGATCCTTGCCACAGTCTTCCAAGCGGCATCGTGATCTTTAGTTTCAACGAGCCCACCATAAATGGAAATTACCTCCATCAAAGCTGCGGCTTCAGGATCTCGTTGAGCGATCGCTTTGAGCATGACCATCTGAGTCTTGGCAGTAACACTGTCCTTTTGCCGCAGGCTCTCAAATACCATTTCCATGGGAGCTATGAGATCGGCT
>NZ_JBVVOS010000569.1:0-237 GCF_055807515.1 Bradyrhizobium sp. Kon69
GAGCTCAAGGGCGGCGTCGCCCCCACAAGCGCGTGCACGGTTGCCAACAAGGGCACGCAGCAAACCGTGAAGTATCAGGCAGACTACATATTCTGGGCCGCTAACTGAGCAAACTCGGCTACGCTCGCCTTGTGGGCGCGAGGACGCTCGCCCCTACAATGCGCAGACGTCTACTGAAGTGGCAGGAATCCCTGGTTTGGCTGAAATCATCTTTGACTATGAAGTGTGCCTGCTGGC
>NZ_JBVVOS010000570.1:0-237 GCF_055807515.1 Bradyrhizobium sp. Kon69
CCCTGGGCAGCTATGAAGAAGGCGTGGCCGCCCTCGCCGCCGGCGCCACCAGCTTTACCCATTTGTACAACGCCATGAGCCCGCTGCATCACCGCGAGCCAGGCATCGTCGGCGCTGCGCTGGCCCACGCCAAATACGCCGAGTTGATCCCCGACCTGCTGCACGTGCACCCCGGCGCCAGGCGCAGGTAGGCTTCGACTTCGGCCATCAACGCGGTGTGGGCGAAGTTGGGTTGGG
>NZ_JBVVOS010000571.1:0-237 GCF_055807515.1 Bradyrhizobium sp. Kon69
GCCACAACAAAGCTGGCTGAAGGTGCGATGACAGCATAGCCGAGCTCTCTTGATATCGACGGCCAGTTGGCGTCAAATCAACAGCGTTTTCGCGTTGTCGGCCCGGATCGGCACGGCAGCGGTTCAATTGAGTTTAACGTTGTTTAATGTGAAGGCAGAGTCGCCATGGATGAACCACTCGCTATGAAGTCCGCTGTTCTCCTGGTCGACGCCGAAGAGTCGATCCTCAACAGCCTG
>NZ_JBVVOS010000572.1:0-237 GCF_055807515.1 Bradyrhizobium sp. Kon69
GTCCATGCAGGTATGGGCGTCCTCCGGCAACACCACCGAGAAGCCCAGTTCTACCGCGACTCTGCTGGTGGTGTCGACGCAGAACTGGGTCTTCATGCCCACAATTACCAGTTCATCGACCTGCGCCTGTGCCAGCTGTTGCGCCAGGTCGGTGCCCAGGAAACAGCTGGGGCGGGTCTTGTTGAACAGGTGATCGCGGGATTGGTCGACATCCAGGCCTTCCCACAGCTGCCACAG
>NZ_JBVVOS010000573.1:0-237 GCF_055807515.1 Bradyrhizobium sp. Kon69
GTTGACCAGCCTGGCCGAGGACGCCGCAGGTGCCTTGCGCACCTATAACGCCAGGCCTGATTCCGAAGCCAACTTCATCACCTTCAACGATTATCTGCACAAACAAGCCAAACTCAGTCTCAACGCACTGCTGGGCCGTCGCCAGAACGACGTGGACCCGGACACCGTGTATGTTTCAGCCCCTTGGCCGCTGCTGGGCAGAGTGTCGCGTCCACTGTCTTACACCCGGTTGTACAG
>NZ_JBVVOS010000574.1:0-237 GCF_055807515.1 Bradyrhizobium sp. Kon69
TGCCCACGTTGATCAGCAAGGGCAGGGACTGTCGTGGAGGCACGCCGGGGACTTTGGCGTCCACTTCGAAATACAGGCTCATCGTCCCGCCATCGTTGATAAGGACAATGGTCCGTGCAATGGTGAAGGGGATGACCGCACCTTCCCAATTGTCGTCCACCTCAAACCATGGCGCGAAAGCTGCCACCGCCCATCGTGGTTGAAGCCGAATCGATCTCGCCAATCCTGGCACGCCTC
>NZ_JBVVOS010000575.1:0-237 GCF_055807515.1 Bradyrhizobium sp. Kon69
GATCTTCTCCAACACTCGGATCGAGGCGGCATGGTCCGGTCGAACCAGCCCGAAAACCTCCGGCAAGCCCAATGTTTCAAACGCCAGCACCAGGGCGTCGCGCCCCACCTCGGTGGCATAGCCCTGCCCCCAGGCCTCGACCGCGAAGCGATAACCGAGGTTGATGCGCGGCACCGTCAGGTAGTTGAGCGGCGCAATGCCGCCAAAACCGATGATGTACTCGGGCGCCTCACGCCG
>NZ_JBVVOS010000576.1:0-236 GCF_055807515.1 Bradyrhizobium sp. Kon69
GCTTCAAACTCAACTTGCTGAGTGGCGAGCAATATAAAACAGATGGGCTGCCACCCGTTGGAGGCGCATTGCTGATAAGGGATCGTAAGTTAAAGAATTTAGTGGTCAAGCGTCCCGATCCGAGCACACTGCATGTAATTTACCAAGATGGCATCGTTGAGATTTTGCAGCGTACCGGCTCGACCGTGCCGTACCGAATTGTTGCCATGCTGTTCGAAAATGGTGAACGGTTGACC
>NZ_JBVVOS010000577.1:0-236 GCF_055807515.1 Bradyrhizobium sp. Kon69
GGTTACGGTTGGCTATTATAAATATGTGCAAGCTGTTTCATTGGGCGAAAGTCCTGATGTGAGCAGCCAGCTCAGCCAGCGCTTTATCATCGGCCCTGGCCGCGTCATGGGAGGAAGGGTAGCCTTCGTAACGCTCAAAATATTTGTCCTGCCTTGAGCTGATTTTTTTGAATGCGCTGTCTTCCCCTGTGCCATGCATCGGAAACAACTTGGCGTGGATCATTTGCACGCCAAGT
>NZ_JBVVOS010000578.1:0-236 GCF_055807515.1 Bradyrhizobium sp. Kon69
CTTTGATCGCGTGTCGGTTTCAGGTCAGGACGATTGCGATCGGTCCGGATGTGAAATGATCGGCAGATCAATCAGGAAGCGACTTCCCTTCCAATCTTTGGCGATGGTCAGATGGCCCTGAAGCTGCCGCACCATGCCGGTGATTATCTTGAACCCCAGGCTGGCGCGCGGTTCATCGATGTCAAATCCTTCGGGCAGACCCTTACCCTGGTCCGACACCTCGACGCGAAGGCTTT
>NZ_JBVVOS010000579.1:0-236 GCF_055807515.1 Bradyrhizobium sp. Kon69
GGTGGGCAGGTGCCGAGTGGATCGACGCCTGAGTACAAGGAGCAGGTTTTGGCTGCCTGCCTTGCCGCTGTTTCGCGGCACTTTCCGCAGTCGTACCGCAGTGCGGTTGAAAAAGCAGAACTGCACATAATCGAATGTGCCAGGCCGGGTACCTCGGATGGACTTTCCATCGTGTATTGGTCCGCCTGCCATCAGATTGCGGCCGGGGGAACGTATGCCGGGGGCACCACACAAGG
>NZ_JBVVOS010000580.1:0-236 GCF_055807515.1 Bradyrhizobium sp. Kon69
TCAGCTACGCCTGGGCCGGTTTCGGCGCCGCCTTCGGCCCTGTGGTGCTGATCTCGGTGACTGCGGCGAGCAACTCAGCGACGCCCTTGATCAACTCGGCGCGCTCGGGCTTTTCCGGCAGCTGCGCAACCAACCCCTGCAACACACCGAGAAATTCCACCTGTTCGCGAAATTCCGATTCGTCCACCACCTTGCCCGCCTCCACTGTGGGTGGGTAGTCGGCACCAATATAGTCC
>NZ_JBVVOS010000581.1:0-235 GCF_055807515.1 Bradyrhizobium sp. Kon69
GCAAGCGCTCGAAGCCCAGGCAATACCCGCCTATGGCGCAATCTGGGATTCCTGAAACAACGGTGTCTGCAAGAAACATCAATCAGTCGAGGTGCTTATGAATGTATTGCTGGAGCGTCATGGTCGGGTGGTTCTGGCCAGGCTTAATCGTCTTGAAATGAGGAATGCGCTGAGTTCGGCGGTGATGGCCGAGTTGATCAGTAGCCTGGAGGCGTTCGACCAGGATCCCCAAGTC
>NZ_JBVVOS010000582.1:0-235 GCF_055807515.1 Bradyrhizobium sp. Kon69
TGGGTGTGGGCGCCTACAAGGACGACCAGGGCCTGACGCCGATTCCGCACTCGGTCAAGCTAGCCGAGCAGCGTCTGGTCGACAGCCAGACCACCAAGACCTACATCGGCGTGCCTGTTTGAAGATACTGCGCCGGGTATGGACGCTCTATGTGGTGCACATTTTCCTGCTGGCGCTGTTGATGGGCATTGTGATTTTCGCCAACAGCCATATCGAAACCCGCGATCTGGTGCAG
>NZ_JBVVOS010000583.1:0-235 GCF_055807515.1 Bradyrhizobium sp. Kon69
GTGCTTCACTACCAGGAATACGATTGCCGCCGCGCTCCAGTAGAGCTGAGTTTATAGTGGTGTCACTTATTGTGGCGGTCGTTATTTGCCTGGACTACGTAGGATAAGTTTGATTGTGAATGGAGTGCTTACTGTTTTTATAAAAAGTAAATAATTGAATAGGAAAACTCTGTAATTGGTTAAGCTATGTCTGAGATTGCGAGTTTAAATCATAAAAATAGCCCACAAAAAAGCC
>NZ_JBVVOS010000584.1:0-235 GCF_055807515.1 Bradyrhizobium sp. Kon69
GGCCAGTTCGGTCTTGGGTTCGGGATTGTCTTCATGGAACCTGCGAAAGATTTCCAGGCGTTTGGCGGCATTCATAGCAGTGGATGTTTCCTTGCAGACGGTCGACTTGATTGTCGCAACACACAGCGCAGCATCAGCTGTAATCCCTGGGAGGGGGCTCCGTTACTTAGCTGCGAGATCATGCAACGTTTGCTCGGCGGCGTTCAACGCGGCGCTCAGGCGTGCCAATTGCTGT
>NZ_JBVVOS010000585.1:0-235 GCF_055807515.1 Bradyrhizobium sp. Kon69
GTTGAACATGCAATGAATCAGCAAGAGTATTAAATTGAGTTGTTCGGATGAGGCACGAACCAGTCGAAGTAGGGTGGGAGTAGGCGCAGCAGGTAAGCAAGGAGCAATACCGATAGCATTGAGGTTCACCGGTACGCTCATGCGAGAAAGCCAATCGAGGGCAGCGTATTTATCGGCAGTCTTCCAGTCCTGGTGGGCGCATCGCCATGGGAATCCCCACCATTGAGCCCAGGCC
>NZ_JBVVOS010000586.1:0-235 GCF_055807515.1 Bradyrhizobium sp. Kon69
CGCAGGGTCAAGAGGCCCGGGGTGGCGCGCAGCTGGGTCAGGTGCTCGATGGGTTGATGGGTGGGGCCGTCTTCGCCCACACCGATGGAGTCATGGGTAAACACGAAGATCACCGGCAACTCCATGATTGCCGCCAGACGAATCGGCGGTTTCATGTAGTCGCTGAACACCAGGACCCAGTCTTTCTTGACCTTGAGATCCTTGCCGTATTCGCCGTCGGCACCAAGCAGACGTG
>NZ_JBVVOS010000587.1:0-235 GCF_055807515.1 Bradyrhizobium sp. Kon69
GAAATACCGATCAGCCAACTCGGGCTCGGCCTGCGCCTTGAACACCAGCGCCAGCGCGGCATTGGCATCAGCATCGTCGGCATCCAGTTCCAGGGCTTTCAATACAGCAACCTCGAGCACACCGACGTCGGCACTACCGCGCTGGCAGAAGAGGTGGCGTTGGCGATTGCCTATAACGACATCAGCCAGGCGGTCATGCTGGTGCCGCCAACCGACCTGGAAGATTTTATTGTCG
>NZ_JBVVOS010000588.1:0-235 GCF_055807515.1 Bradyrhizobium sp. Kon69
GCACTCGGCTAGCATGAGCAACAGCGCCTGGTAGTTGCGCTCGTCCAACTCGGCATACGGCGCGGCGCGGCGGATAAGTGCGAGCAGGGCGGCTTCCGGCCATTCGCGCGCACTGACCTCGGCGATGCTCTGCTGGGCCAGCACGTCCAGCGGCGCCACCGGGATGTGCAAGGTGTCGAGCTCGCCACGGCGCACGCAGTCGAGGAGGGCGGCGCATTCGATCAGGTCGTCGCGG
>NZ_JBVVOS010000589.1:0-234 GCF_055807515.1 Bradyrhizobium sp. Kon69
CGCAGTACAGCGCGCCCACCAGTACATCGTTGCCACGCGGTTCCAAGAGGCAGGCGCGGCGCCATTGGTCATGGTGGTTGCGCAGATCCTCAAGTTGATCAGCGATCGTGGCGCCCGCCAGCGCGGGGAAGCCGTTCATGATCAGGCGGGTGGGTTCGCCGCCGGTGTGGGAGTCAATGACGTGCAGGCGTTTCATGCAAGGCTCCATCAGTGAGTGGCCGCAGAGAGCGGGGT
>NZ_JBVVOS010000590.1:0-234 GCF_055807515.1 Bradyrhizobium sp. Kon69
CAACCAGGGCGGCCTGATCGAAGCCAACCAGGGCCTCATCCGTTCGGGAAAGCTGCCGCCCGGCACACGCCTGCCCACGCATCGCCAACTCGCCGCCGAGCATGGCCTGGCACTGGCCACGGCGAGCCGCGTGTACACCGAGCTGGAAGCGATGGGGTTGGTCAGCGGCGAAACCGGGCGTGGCACCTTTGTGCGCGAAATCGCCTTGCCGCCGGGGCAGGGCAGTGGGCAGAT
>NZ_JBVVOS010000591.1:0-234 GCF_055807515.1 Bradyrhizobium sp. Kon69
GGTTCCCGCCAGTGAACAGATCGAACGTCTTGACACCGTACGGGAAGAACACCGTGAGTTGGCCCGGGAGCTGAGTGAGTGGCCGACGCGCTATCCAGTTAACTCGCGTAGTCAGATCGAACCGCATTACCGTGTGCGGGCGGCAGATCGCATACTCGCTTCCTGGCGAGAGGGCCTTGGGCAGCGTCTCGCGCCCAATACAAGGCCGGGGCCATCTGCGCAGGCATCTGCGCC
>NZ_JBVVOS010000592.1:0-234 GCF_055807515.1 Bradyrhizobium sp. Kon69
CGCCAAAAGCGGCGCCGAGACTGCGCAGGAACTGCACCGTGGAGGTGTAAGCCCCCAACTGCTCCACCGGCGCGCTGTTCTGGGCAAAGACCAGCGTGGTGGTTGCCGTCAGCCCCATCCCCAGCCCGACCATCACCTGCCCGGCACCGAGCCCCGGCCAGACCGCCCAATACAGCCCGGCCGCCACGCTCGAACAGCCGAGCATCAGCAGCAGCATGCCGCCGACCGCCATCG
>NZ_JBVVOS010000593.1:0-234 GCF_055807515.1 Bradyrhizobium sp. Kon69
GGCAGCTGGAGCGTACCGATACCGACTACAAGAACTGAGTCGTCGCGGGGCCAGATGCAGCAGGGAGCAAGCCCCCTGCGCATCAAGGGCGGTTATTGAGCCAAGTTGTGCTGGATTTGCTGCTTGGCCAAGGTCACCACGTTGTCCACGGTGAACCCGAACTTTTCCTGCAGCTTCGCCAGCGGCGCCGACGCGCCAAAGCTGTTCATCACCACTTTGGCGCCGCTCTGCCCG
>NZ_JBVVOS010000594.1:0-234 GCF_055807515.1 Bradyrhizobium sp. Kon69
CCGTCGGCGACACACCAAACCTCGCCGCTCGGCTCCAGAGCCTGGCGGAACCGGGCGCGGTCGTCGTTGCTTCGTCGACGCGCCGGCTGCTTGGTGATCTCTTCACGTTTCGCAATCTCGGCCGCCGTGAGGTCAAGGGGATAGCCGAACCAATCGCAGTCTGGGCGGTGGAGGGGGCGATCGCATCCGAGAGTCGCTTCGAGGCGGTCCGCGCGGTACGCTCGATCGGTTTTG
>NZ_JBVVOS010000595.1:0-234 GCF_055807515.1 Bradyrhizobium sp. Kon69
GGTTGCCCCACGGTGTGGTGAGGCTTACACCGTGAACGTCGTAGTCACCCAGCAGCGCCTCTTCGAGGGGCGACATCGGCACTACCGGGGCCGGCTCTTCGCTCAGTGGCGACTGAGCCGGCACGCTTTCGTAAAGGTGGCTGAGCAGGGTTTGCACTTTGTCCGTCAGCGCCTGGGGGCTGGCGGCCTGCACATTGAGTGTGTAGGGCGAGTGGCTCGCATCCTCGACCGGTG
>NZ_JBVVOS010000596.1:0-234 GCF_055807515.1 Bradyrhizobium sp. Kon69
GGAGACAAGAATCGCCAGCTTACCCGTTACAGCGATACCCGCTGGCATGAAGATTCCGAGCGTAACCGCTGGTTCAGCGTGAGGGTGGGGCCGTCTGTGCGCGTGAAAGAATGGTTCAGCGCGTATGCGATGGCGGGTATGGCTTACAGCCGTGGGTCGACTTTCTCCGGGGATTATCTCCGCGTAACTGACAACAAGGGAAGGTGCGAATAAGCAGGTCATTTCTTCCCAAGC
>NZ_JBVVOS010000597.1:0-233 GCF_055807515.1 Bradyrhizobium sp. Kon69
GTGGGCCGAAGGTGATCGCAAGGCCGCCAAGGCGCATCTGATCGACCTGGTGGAAAACCTGGCGCAGCTTGCTTTGTTTCACGCAGCCGGCAAAGGCGTGGGCAAACTGCTGGCGATCAAACCACCGCCCTTCGTCGAGGACCTGCACCCGGTCACACTGCCCAATGGCCAGACCCGGTTGTGGAAGCCCGATCTCTCGCCTTACAAAAGCGCCGTGAAGTTGCCGGACGACG
>NZ_JBVVOS010000598.1:0-233 GCF_055807515.1 Bradyrhizobium sp. Kon69
GCCGCGTCTGTGTCGGCTGCGGTCGTTTCGATGATTTCGCTCGGCGTGTCAGGTGTTTGATAGGCACTCAGCGTCGCACGCAGTGTGGCTTCCCGCTCCAGCGCGGATGGGTCGAGTACCTCGCCCCGGTTGGCGACGACCTCGATCAGCTCGAGCATATGGTCACCGCACTTGAGCAGTACGGCGATCAGCCCCGCGTCCACAGCCACTTCGCCATCGCGAATACGGTCAAG
>NZ_JBVVOS010000599.1:0-233 GCF_055807515.1 Bradyrhizobium sp. Kon69
TTTCGAGCACCTTCGCCCAGATGTCGTGCTGGAGATACATGCGCATGACGACGTTCATCGCCAGCACCGCGGCAAGATAGCCGATCACCATCACCACCATAAGCGGAATGCTTCGTACGATCTCGTCGGGTCCGGCAAGCGCCGGTCCGGCCGCAGTGACCAGCCCGAGGGCACCGGCGATGTAAAGTCCGAACAGGGCGCTCAGCAGCATCCACCAGCCGATCACTTTCCAG
>NZ_JBVVOS010000600.1:0-233 GCF_055807515.1 Bradyrhizobium sp. Kon69
GCGGCCTGCAACTGGACCTGATCATCCTGAGGCAGATAGCGCGAAGGGTCAGACTGATCGCCGATCACTCGCGGCGTCAGGATGAACAGTCGCTCACGCCGATTGTTCTGCCGTTCGGTCGAAGAGAACAGCGCCTTGCCCAGCAACGGTATGTTGCCCAGCACAGGCACCTTGCTTTGTTTGTCGGTGTTTTCCGTGACGTGGAATCCACCCACCACCAGCGAACGTTTTTC
>NZ_JBVVOS010000601.1:0-233 GCF_055807515.1 Bradyrhizobium sp. Kon69
CCCGTGGTGTCCGACCACTGGGTCGACCAGTTCAACTGCCGCGCGGTTTGTGTTGCCAGCGGCATCTCGCTGACCGGCACCCGCACGATGTTGTCGCCTTTCACACTGCTGGTGTTCAGGCGCGGCGTGGACCCCAGGCTCAACTGGTAGTACTTGCTCGGGTTCTGCGCCACCGCTGGGTTGGCCCGCACACGCACCTTTACGGTGGTGCCCGGCGCGACGCTCGGGTAAGT
>NZ_JBVVOS010000602.1:0-233 GCF_055807515.1 Bradyrhizobium sp. Kon69
CCGATAGCGTTGTGTCAGCTACAAATGACTGGCTGACCCACTGCTATCGGGGGCAAGCCCCCTCCCACATTTTTAACTGCGCCATGCTCACGGTTGTGGTTGCTTGCGACCCGCCATGTGCTTCAGATACCCCACCAGCAATTCCAGCTCATTATCCGGCACCACACTGGCCGCAAACGCCGGCATCTTCGCCTGCGGCCAATGCCTCAGGCTCTGCGGGTCACGGATATAAC
>NZ_JBVVOS010000603.1:0-233 GCF_055807515.1 Bradyrhizobium sp. Kon69
GTCCATCCAGGGATAGTCGGCGCGCGCCGGATCCCAGAAATGCTGGTGAGCGTCGATGATCATGCCTTACGCTCCGCCCGGCAATAGCGCGCGGGCGTCGACGAGTTTTCGCCCACGCAGCTCCTGCCAGAACGCCGCCGGCACTGCCATCTCCAACATCGTGATGTTGTCGGCAATTTCCGCGGCATTGCGCGCGCCCGTCACGGCGACCGTGACTGCCGGATGGGCCATGC
>NZ_JBVVOS010000604.1:0-233 GCF_055807515.1 Bradyrhizobium sp. Kon69
TAGTAAGCACGCCGCACTACCCGGGGCAGAGATGGCAGTCTCGGAGTAAACCGGTGGGCAAGCGCGAGCACTGCGGCTTCGTCGGTTTCGAGCGCGATCTTCTGGGCGAGCATCACGTCGCCAGCCGCCAGGGCATGTTCGGGAACGAAACACCAGCCGATCGCGGGCTGCCCTGATGCGTCGAGCTCTACAACATTGCTCAGGGTACCATATTGAACTCGGTATCGTCTGCC
>NZ_JBVVOS010000605.1:0-233 GCF_055807515.1 Bradyrhizobium sp. Kon69
GCCAGAGACAGCATCCGGCTGAGCATTTTATCCAGCGCCTGGGGCTGTGTGGGCAGGGCGTGCCAGATAACCAGCGCGCCTTGCCTCCCCTCGCAAAAGCGTGCCTCCCACTTCACTACGATCACTGACATATTAATCAGAGAACTCTCCATGCATACGCCCTCCCCCAAGCTTGAGTATGTGCAAGCGAACCCATCAGGCACCTCATCAAAACGAGCTCGTTGGGGTTGCTT
>NZ_JBVVOS010000606.1:0-233 GCF_055807515.1 Bradyrhizobium sp. Kon69
CGGTGGTGCCCAGGGTATTGGTGACCGGGTTGGCGTTGGCAGCGGTCAGGTTAGTGCCCAGACTGCTGACGGCACCGCCGACTTGAGTCACCAGACCATTGACCGGAGCGCCGACGCCCGTGGTGGTGCCGATGTTCTGGGTCAGTGCGGTGACGCCGGATGTCACGGGGTTCAAGGCTGCGCCGACACTCGTGGCCACAGTGGCGACCGGAGCCGTGGCGCCGGTGTTGGCG
>NZ_JBVVOS010000607.1:0-233 GCF_055807515.1 Bradyrhizobium sp. Kon69
GTCAATATCTATCCCCTCGAAATCGAGAACCGCTTGGCGCTGCACCCTGACATCATCGACGTCGCCGTGTTCGGCATCCCAAGTCGAGCAGAACGTGGCACTGCAATCGGACCTCTCGAAGCCTTTTTGAGGTGAGTTGCGGCAGGCGAGAAATGATGACGCGGCGCGCTTCCGCCACCCCACGCGCGCGGGCGTCGCGGCAGCGCTGTCACGGGCGCAGGGCTTGAATCAAG
>NZ_JBVVOS010000608.1:0-232 GCF_055807515.1 Bradyrhizobium sp. Kon69
GGTGCGCCTGCTGCTGCCGATAGCGCTGGTGGTGTCGTTCTACCTGTTCATGCGCGGGCATAACCAACCGGGCGGTGTCGCTGGCCTGTCGCGGGTTGACCAGGTCGGTGGCCACATCGGGCGCGAGCTGGCGCTGTTGGGGCGGCAATTCCATGCTTTCCTTCGATGGGCGGAAGCGCCGCAGCAGCGCGTATACGGTCAGCGCCACCGCGCCGAGCACGGTGATTTCGCC
>NZ_JBVVOS010000609.1:0-232 GCF_055807515.1 Bradyrhizobium sp. Kon69
TGGGCACGACGAAGGTCGCGAGCGACTGTCCGCACGGGAAGTGCGCAACCTGGACGTCGTCGCCGGGGCTGTAGAGCAGCTCGTTTGCCGCAGCGTCGTCAACGGCGATGTGTGGCGCGAGCAGCGTGTAGTCCGCGTGGCTCAGCCGCCGCAGCAGATTGTTTGCGGGGCGGCTGTCGAGCTCGGTTGTCTTGCCGGTGCGCGCGTCCATCGGGAACTCCCATCCTCCTCC
>NZ_JBVVOS010000610.1:0-232 GCF_055807515.1 Bradyrhizobium sp. Kon69
GTTCGCAAACGCCAACGGCCATGACGCGTTGCGCAACACGCAGCTTGACGTTACCGCAGCGGTCGCGTTCCCCAGCCTGGGTCGTGATACTTGGAAAGGTCGAGGGCGATGTGTCGATATTTGACAGACCTGGCCCGATTACAGTGGTTGTGGAGCGAGCTGAATAGGGCTTTGCTCGACATCTCCCGATTCAACATATGAAACGGCCCGCGAAACCCAGACGCTGTAACCG
>NZ_JBVVOS010000611.1:0-232 GCF_055807515.1 Bradyrhizobium sp. Kon69
GCAGCAAATCCGGGTGAGGGGGCTCTCCCAAGAATCTAACTGTCACCGGGTTCGCTGAAGTAGCCGCTCACCCCAACCCTCTCCCTGCGAAGAGCGGGAGAGGGAGAGCACACAGCCCTACGATCCTCCACCCGCGGTGCCTGAATTCACCGGGGCCAGTTCGTCTTCCCGGCAGCGCCAGCCATCGGCGGCTTTGACAAATGCAAACGTGCGCTGGATCCGCAGGCGGCGT
>NZ_JBVVOS010000612.1:0-232 GCF_055807515.1 Bradyrhizobium sp. Kon69
CTGCAGGCTCCTGCGATTTCCAACCGTCTAGGCTTGCTCGGGACCGTGCTCAACCGGCAGGTCGCCCGCTCGATACATTTTATCTCATTCACCTGGTTTGTCTTCTTCATCCTCGCGCACGGGATAATGGTTTTTATCACTGGGTTGCGGGAAAATACCAACCACATGTTCGCTGGGGTGAAGAGCCAGCACTGGGTCGGATTTCCGCTGTTCCTGCTGGCGCTCATTTTGG
>NZ_JBVVOS010000613.1:0-232 GCF_055807515.1 Bradyrhizobium sp. Kon69
GCCAGACACTACGTGAACTGCCAGCCCATTTCTAATTGTTTCAGGAGCTATGCTAGCCTGATCCTGGATCAACTGGCCATCCTGCCGGTGCCGCTGTTATCAAAGCCGATCACCTTGCTGTGGGTATCTTGATGCGAACCAACCTGTTGATAGGTGTTCATGAAGTACCTCTTTTCACTCGATAGATAAATTTGTTCATTTTTTTTGTGACTTTTTTACGGGCGCCCGACGC
>NZ_JBVVOS010000614.1:0-232 GCF_055807515.1 Bradyrhizobium sp. Kon69
CGCTCGTCGGAATAAAACCCGTTGTCGCTGTCGAGCGTTTTATGCAGCATCGCAACGGTGAGGTGTTCTGGGCCAAGTCCCATGGCTACACGCTTACGCCCAGGGATCCGTTCAAACTGATGATCTGGCATTTTGAGCGGCTGGACCGTACCCATCAGGGCACGGGGGACCTTACGCCGCGGGAGCGGGAAATTGCCATGCACATTGTCAATGGGCTCAAGTCCAAGGAGAT
>NZ_JBVVOS010000615.1:0-232 GCF_055807515.1 Bradyrhizobium sp. Kon69
GTTTCCCAGTCGGCCCACAACGCATCGAACGACTGCCGCACATTCGGGCCGTCCCGTGACGAAATGAAGCGCTGCAAGTCGAAGGCAAAATCCTGACGGCCGATACGGCTCTTGAATGTGCCGTTGCTGAAGGTGTTCACGTACTCGGCAAAGGCCAGGCGCACATCCACGCGGTTCTGATCGGCGCCACCGACGGTGGTCTTGTCGTAGGCGCGCACGTCTTCGAGCTGGG
>NZ_JBVVOS010000616.1:0-232 GCF_055807515.1 Bradyrhizobium sp. Kon69
TCAAACACGCTCCCCGCCGAGCACCTGTTGGGCGGCACAACAACCAGAGGGCCTGCTACCGTGGAAAATCTCAAGCGGTTCAACAGCTTCGCCGAGTTTTACCCCTACTACCTGACCGTGCACGGCGATCACCTGCCGCCCACCCGACAAAGCGCCGAAGCCTCCCTGGCGAGTGCCTTGGCGCTCTGCGGCTGGCTCACCGGGCGCACCCTGCAACCGCATAAAGTACTGC
>NZ_JBVVOS010000617.1:0-232 GCF_055807515.1 Bradyrhizobium sp. Kon69
CTCGATGGCAAGCGCAAATCGGACGTCGTTGGCCGCTTCGGCGGCGAGGAGTTCGCGATTCTGCTGCCCGAAACCAGTCTCTCGCGTGCAAGGATCGTCGCGGAGAGAATCCGCAAGCGCGTGATGGGCTCGCAAATCGTTGCCCATCAGGTTCAGTTCGGGGTCACCGTGAGCATCGGCATTGCGGAAGCCAGTGTCAGCATGTCCGGCATCGACGCCTTGATGAGCGCGG
>NZ_JBVVOS010000618.1:0-232 GCF_055807515.1 Bradyrhizobium sp. Kon69
GCACCAGGTGAGCCATTGCCGACCTTGTCAAAGACTCTCCACTCGACCGCGTGCTTGCCGTCGCTCAGCTGGCTCCAGGTGCCGTAATACACCCAGATGCTGATCGGTAAAGTGCCAGAGGCTTCGAAAGGCGTAACGGTGTGCTTGATGATCTTACCGCCGATACTCAGGTGAATCACATCGTCGGCTTTGCGGTGATGGACCTGTGGGAGTCCTCTATCCAGCGGATAGT
>NZ_JBVVOS010000619.1:0-232 GCF_055807515.1 Bradyrhizobium sp. Kon69
CTTTTCCCATGGATGATCGGGCTTCGTCTGGTATTTTTTCTGCATGTAATCAATCAATTGCTGACGGTTCATGTATTGCTCCTTGGTCTGAAATTGAGGGAAGTCCAGAGGCCATCATCGGTGAGGCTCAAGCCTTATCAATATTGAACTATTCATAGCACCCGCATCCCTAACGCTGTGCATGTAGCCCATAGCTCAGGCCATCCCTGAGCTACCTAAAGACACATAAAAG
>NZ_JBVVOS010000620.1:0-231 GCF_055807515.1 Bradyrhizobium sp. Kon69
GCCATGTGTGTAAGGGAAGACTAGCAGGGATCACGCCAAGCTCGCGTTGAGCAGGAGCGCTTGAAAATCAACCCGTTGCTGAAAACGCGATAGCAGTTAGCCTGCGCCATTCTGCACGACGCGCCGATGGGCACGCGGCGTTCTGCACGATTCACACGCCGAAGCGGTTGCGGTAGTCACTGGGGGCCAGGCCGGTGATTTTCTTGAAGGTGGCGCGAAAGGCGCTGGGGT
>NZ_JBVVOS010000621.1:0-231 GCF_055807515.1 Bradyrhizobium sp. Kon69
GCTGTACTCCAGGCGGAAGGTCTCGCCGAGGTTGGCCTGGGTGTTCAAGCCCTTGATCGCCAGGCGACCGTCTTCGTCCTGGATCAATTGCCAGGGCTCGTCGACGTAGGCGCACGGGTTGGAGGCGGTGCAGATCACCTTGCGCAATTGCTGCTGTGCATCGTGGTAGCGGGCTTGAGCGCCGGCCACGCTGCCGCCCATGCGCGCCGAAGACAGCGTGCTGGCGCGCAT
>NZ_JBVVOS010000622.1:0-231 GCF_055807515.1 Bradyrhizobium sp. Kon69
GGTGAACTACGCGGGATACTGGGCGGCGGAGGAGGGACGAAGGGTGGTGATGTAGGGCGTGATGAACTCACTGAGCTAGCCGCAGGCACGGTGCCAATCCTTCTCCCCTTGCGGAAGAAGGTGGCATAGGCGGCCTTCGGCCGCCGTTCTCAAGAACGCCGAAGCGTAGCTTCGGCTATAGCGCCGGATGAGGGGTTCTCTCCGCGGTTTCAAATGAGAGAGGTTTGCTCG
>NZ_JBVVOS010000623.1:0-231 GCF_055807515.1 Bradyrhizobium sp. Kon69
TGAAGACGTCCAGGTCGCAATAAGGGCACTAACGCCGCCACATCTTCGGCCCCTTGAGCCATGCCTGAAACGCCTCGATGCACCCGGCTGACTGCCATCGCTCCCCCTTCGTGACGCAACTGTTTCCAGATCGTCTCCGGTGCGAGCGTCGCCGGGATGATGAAGCTGATCTGGTTCAGCGACACTGAAATCAACGGAGAAACGCTGCTTGAAATCATTAAATTGAAAATG
>NZ_JBVVOS010000624.1:0-231 GCF_055807515.1 Bradyrhizobium sp. Kon69
CCTGCAGCAATTGGCGCAGGGCTTGCTCGGGCGAGAGGTCGCCGTCCACCGACGGCGCTTGCTTGCCCGCGACCAGGTCGGGGCTGAAGAATACTTGCAGTGACGTTTGCTGCCCCAATTGGCTCAGCGCCGTGCCCAGGGGTTGGGCGCGAATATGGATGCCCTCGCCCGCGAATGCGGCAGGCAGCGCCGTGCTGACCTCAATGGCCAGGGCCAGAGGGGCCCAGCGGG
>NZ_JBVVOS010000625.1:0-231 GCF_055807515.1 Bradyrhizobium sp. Kon69
CTTGCAGCATGCCGACGCCGGAGCGGGTCCCCACCTCCAACTTCAGCATGCTTGAATATGCGTATGAATTGCGCACACCCAATCCTCTGGGTATGAGGACGGGGCAGTACACGGGGTCGATCTCTTATAGCATCGGGCCGTATAAGGATTTCGATTTCGGTGACATTTACATGCCGAACGACGAGGTGCTGACCTTCAATTTTTCGTTGACGGTGGAACACGTGCTCAAGG
>NZ_JBVVOS010000626.1:0-231 GCF_055807515.1 Bradyrhizobium sp. Kon69
CTCCCTGGCAGGAAGAGTTCAGTTGGCAGATCGCCAATCGACTTCGCTACTCAGCCCCAGTGCTCATATATAAATATGGCTGGGCGACAGTAGACGTCCTGATAAAGCCACTCCATCGAAGGCTAGCAAGGCAGCTAGGTGAGAGAATCAGGATTGCGATCAATCAGGCGATGGATAGCCAACGCCCCTCAAGTCCAGGCCATCCCCTGCCGATTTGGCACTGAGGCTGAT
>NZ_JBVVOS010000627.1:0-231 GCF_055807515.1 Bradyrhizobium sp. Kon69
TACTGGTTATCAACTCTCGTCGTGCTAGCACTTCATGTCCCAGGAATACCCCATGACAATCAGTGGCTTTGGTAGTGGTTACGTCGGTCTGGTACAGGCCGCCGTATTAGCCGAAGTCGGTCACGATGAGAGTTGCTAACCAGTACCCCGAGGACGACCACGGCCACCCCCCGGGTTTTTGCAAACGAAAAATGTTCGATGAACACCGGCAGGCAGGCCGCCAGCAAGTAC
>NZ_JBVVOS010000628.1:0-230 GCF_055807515.1 Bradyrhizobium sp. Kon69
GGCTCTGCCGTTCCCCAGATTCGTGGGTGTGCGCCAAGTGGAGGAGGATAGGCGTCGGTGTTGACGGGATTGATGGTAGGTGTCTTTGCCATGATAATATTCCCTATTATGTTTGATAAAGGACAAGTTTAAAACGGCGCATTTTTAGTTTTGCCGTTTTTGTAAGGCTATAGATAGTTGGTCTGCATGAAACCTGTGAAGTATGACAGTGTCTTATACTATTTTGGAAT
>NZ_JBVVOS010000629.1:0-230 GCF_055807515.1 Bradyrhizobium sp. Kon69
GACACGCCTGGGTTGGGGAATGACACGGGTGCTGTCCTACCAGGTTGCGGCAGCGGTGGCGGCGGGGGAGTTGGAAGTTGTGCTGCAGGATTTCGAGCCGGCTGCGCTGCCGATCCAGGTGGTGTTCCAGAACAACGGTCGAGTGCCGGCCAAGGTCCATAGCTTTGTCGATTTTCTTACCCAGCGCCTCGGGCAGGATAGCGCCTTGAACCCGGCGATGAAGCAGCGCG
>NZ_JBVVOS010000630.1:0-230 GCF_055807515.1 Bradyrhizobium sp. Kon69
CTGCCGTGTGCTGATCGCGAAGGCGCAGGCGCAAGGCTTGCCCATTACGGTCGAGGCCTATCCCTATGGCACCGGCTCGACCGTGCTGGCGGCTGCCTTCTTCAGCGATCCGGAGTTCGTCGAGCGCAACGGCACCGGTTACGATTCCGTGCAGCGCGTCACCGACGGCCATCGCTTTAGCGATCGCGAGGAGCTCCTGAAGGCGCAGGCCGAAGAGCCGTCCTCGCTGG
>NZ_JBVVOS010000631.1:0-230 GCF_055807515.1 Bradyrhizobium sp. Kon69
GTCAGCGAGGCGTTCCCAGGTGGCCTGGGTGTCGGCGTGATCCTGGGCTTCAACGAGTGCTTGCAGTTGATCCATCAATTGCCAGATCCACGCCCCGGCGCCGATGGCACTGCCAAGAAACGGCAGGGCCGCATTGAAGATCAGCCAGCCGGCGTGCTTGAGCGTCGCCCACCGCGCTTCGGCGTTCGACACGGACTGGCGGTCCGCCAGCGTTACCAGTGCATTGGCGT
>NZ_JBVVOS010000632.1:0-230 GCF_055807515.1 Bradyrhizobium sp. Kon69
CCGCAAAAAAGATAGTGGCATAGTGCCTCTTCGCGACCAGTTAACCACAACCCGTCCGACCTGTATCACTTTGCCACCACTGTAACGGCACCGCTCATCAATCCCTTAGCGCCAGAGCGCATTTTAATAATCGACACAGCCAGAATGTGGGAGGGGGTTTGCTCCCGATTGCGGTTAGTCAGATACAGTTAAGCTGACTGATGCACAGCTTTGGGGGGCAAGCCCCCTCC
>NZ_JBVVOS010000633.1:0-230 GCF_055807515.1 Bradyrhizobium sp. Kon69
GGGTCGTTGTCTAAATGGGCGTAGCGGGCTGTTGTGGCCGGCTGAGAATGTCCCAGCAATTTCCCGATAATTGGGAGCCCAAAACCAGCGCCGGCACCATAGCTCGCATGGGTGTGACGAAGGTCATGAATTCTCACCCCCGCCAAGCCTGACCGCCTACTCACAAGCTGCCAGGGCTTGTTGAGATCGTGGCGTGGCTGACCGGCGATATCGCTGGCGATCACGTAATC
>NZ_JBVVOS010000634.1:0-229 GCF_055807515.1 Bradyrhizobium sp. Kon69
CCGCGCGTTGACCGCCACGCAGCAACGCCGGCAAGTCCTCAAATGGATGCTGGTACTCGGCGGCACCGGGTATCTGGGCTGGAATGTGCAACAACATACATCCCTGGGGAACGTATGGGCTGACTACCGAACGCCTGTGGGTAAACGCCAGGCACTGGCAGGGGCACTGATGGCTTTGGAAGCAGAGCCGAACGCCTCGATCAACACGCGAAAGCGCTGGGGCCCCAGT
>NZ_JBVVOS010000635.1:0-229 GCF_055807515.1 Bradyrhizobium sp. Kon69
TGAAGAGGCGCCTCAGGGTCTGCCACCGGCTGAACCATCGTGGCCAGAGCGCTGGTCAGGACCGAGGATTCAACGTCCCGCAGCGCCTTCGTCCCGCTTGCGACGTCGTCCAGGAGCGCAAAAAGACGATCTTCGTTTTGCGCGACGGTCTGTTCATCGAGACCGCAGAAATGGGCGATCAGGCGACGGCGGACCGAGGCGATGAACTCCCGATGCTCGTCTGATGCGG
>NZ_JBVVOS010000636.1:0-229 GCF_055807515.1 Bradyrhizobium sp. Kon69
GTGGCCGCGGGCAAGGTCGAAATGCTGTTCATCGACCCGCACCATCGGGGCCAGGGGCTTGGACGGCAATTGCTGCACTATGCGATCGAGCACCTGAATGCCGATGAGCTTGAAGTCAACGAGCAGAACCCGCAGGCACTGGGCTTTTACCTCAAGCTGGGCTTCGAGGTGATCGAGCGGACCGATTGCTCAGTTGCGTGCATGACACACCTCCTGTGTGGCGGTTATT
>NZ_JBVVOS010000637.1:0-229 GCF_055807515.1 Bradyrhizobium sp. Kon69
CCCCTGCCGGTGGTGCCGGCCGTGCATTTCGACGAGCTCGCGCTGTCGTTCGTCTACGGCCTGCTGACGGCGCTGGCCTTCGGCCTCTGGCCGCTCGGGCGCGTGCATGACGTGCCGGTCGCAGCCCTGTTCCGCGACACCATCAGCAACGAGTGGCATCGGCCACGCGCGAGCTATCTCGCCTTCATGGCCGTGGTCGTCGCGCTGCTCATTGCCGTCGTGATCGGAT
>NZ_JBVVOS010000638.1:0-229 GCF_055807515.1 Bradyrhizobium sp. Kon69
GGCCGTGGGTGGTGCGCATGAAGTCGCGGTCGTCACGCACGAACAAATCGGCGCCTTCTACCAGCTCCACCCCCATTTCCCGCGTAGAAAGCAATGGCTTTCTCGTGTTGCGCGGACTATCGTTCGGCACCCCTGTTCATCCTGCGAAAACTGCCCATGAGTGATGCCCATAACGCCCTGATCACTGAGTTCTACAGCGCCTTTGAGCGCCTGACGCCGAAGCCATGGC
>NZ_JBVVOS010000639.1:0-225 GCF_055807515.1 Bradyrhizobium sp. Kon69
GCGACCAAGGAGTTCATCGACGCCTCCGGCCGCCGCAAGGTCAAGGGCAACATGGACATCGAGCTCGCCGTGAACGCGATGGAGCTCGCCGAGCACATGGACCAGATGGTGCTGTTCTCGGGCGACGGCGACTTCCGCTCCCTGGTCGAGGCCGTTCAGCGCCGCGGCGTGCGGGTCACCGTGATTTCCACGATCGCGAGCCAGCCGCCGATGATCGCCGACGAG
>NZ_JBVVOS010000640.1:0-201 GCF_055807515.1 Bradyrhizobium sp. Kon69
CCAAAATTCACCACCCAGAAGTCGATGTTAGTGCTTCCGCCCGCCGCTATCGTCGTGCTGCTCACGCTGTCGAACGACGCGGTCAAATCGGGCTTTGCCGGCGCTGTTACCGTGATCTGCGTAACATTGTGATTGTTGTTGGCCTCGTTGCTCTCCGAAATCGCATTATTGTAGTCCGAGATTCCGCCGATGTAATAGGTG
>NZ_JBVVOS010000641.1:0-200 GCF_055807515.1 Bradyrhizobium sp. Kon69
GTCATCACCGTCGAGGAAGCCAAGTCGCTCGAGACCGAGCTCGACGTCGTCGAGGGCATGCAGTTCGACCGCGGCTACATCTCGCCCTACTTCGTCACCAACGCCGACAAGATGCGCGTTGAGATGGACGACGCCTACATCCTCATCAACGAGAAGAAGCTCTCCTCGCTGAACGAGCTGCTGCCGCTGCTCGAGGCCGT